>JAZKAM010000134.1:0-8161 GCA_040389145.1 Pseudomonadota bacterium | reverse complement strand
CTTGAGCAGCACCTACAATACGCGTCAAATCCGCAAGAAACGCTTCATAGGCGCCCAATTCATTATAAGGCGTTGGGACAGGGCTTAACATGTTTTTTTCATCTTAAAAGGTTGGGGCGTGTAAGTGTCCGCATTTTTTTATTTAAAACTGTATTCTACGGAAATCAGTATATTTTTCAATAATCCCACCTTGGAAATACCGAGAAATTTACTGCTTTTTCATGAGTTCCAGCTGTTCATGCTTTTGGTCGATAGTTATACTATCATTAATCTTTCCCGGAAATGTAATGAAAATGTCAAAAAATGGCGTAAGTCGTGGTCCCGTTCCCCCATTTATTGGTTTAAGTGACGATGAGCGCGAGATGCTGTCATTAGATGTGATGGGATTGGTGCCTATATCCCAGTTAACCGACACAGAGGCAGATTTGCTTCTTGTGACTGATAGGGTGTTACAGCCAGGATTTGCTACAAGAGATGCGAGTGAATTGCTACGGATGGGGCGGATAGCAGAAGAACACTGGCTCACGGATTACATTTGCCCTACAGTGTCTGCTGCCTTTGTATTGCATCTGGCTTCAGAGCTGGTTGTTCGTTACCAAATACCGCAAGTTGATTATGAGCAGATGGCGTTAGCACTACATCGACAGATTCATACTCAAAACCCCCAGCTCTTTCAAGACACGATGAATTTGATAGAGCAAAAATTTTCTGATGCATGTCAACATGGCGGACCCATGGCTCCTGAAGTGGTGCATGAAAAAGCTTTAGCGCGTTTGGCGGAAAATGTTGCGCGCAGAAAACCTAAGGGATGCACACTTGCTGAATTACAACAACAGATTACCGCTGAGGCTTGGACAGAAAAGTACAATGCAGCGTATGCGATAGAAGAAGATATCTTTAGGGCTGCGCTGACGAATGAAGCGGTGTCGGAGTATTTAAGCAGTCACCAAATGGAAATTACCGGATGGATGGATAACTTTGGCTATGCTACAAAGCCTGAGCATCCTATTTCTGAGTCTAAGGTTTTAGCGGTGTTAGGTGCGCCAACAAGTGGGAAAAGCACGGCATCGGCTGCGCACTATGGCATACACCCAGATAGCAATTTGTTAAAAGAGGTATTGTTTCAAGCAGATTTGTTTCGTGTGTTCTCACTGCCTGACGAAAACGATCAGTTTCGACAATCAACCGACAATGTATTTATTAAAACCCAAAATTTCGCCTACCTACTAAAACAAGTCGTTCTGGATAAACTCATTAACATGGATCACGCCCGGCCTAACATTGTATTGGACTGCGCCACACTTAATCCAGAAATGCGGCAGTTAATGGATAAAGGGCATACCGAGTGCTTGATGGTGGTTCATGATGGTGGTGCAGGCTTTGCTGAGTCACGTGAGCGCGCGTTTAGACGAGCGAAGGCACCAGATACACCTATCGCTGATAAAGATCGACATATTAAGGCAAGAGATTTAAATAAAAGCCATCAAATGTCGAGTGCATATTTTCTAGACACGCTTCCGACCCAAGTGCCGACAAATGTGGTTCGTGTTAATGAGCACAGAAAATCAGTGAACATTGCACGCGTAGATAAGTCACAACGACATGTGGAAGTATACGATGTGCACTACATGGCAAGGGTTTTAGGGAAAGCTAATCTGAATGTGGCAGCGGAAGATCCTGTTTCGTTGATCTTCCACGCAGATGGTAAAGGTTTGGCAACTGATCCTGCGTCGAAAGCACGCGCATTCCTAGAATTATTGACTCAAGATAAAGCAGGCAATCAGTATGTCGTTGACTTAAAATCGCATCAAGGCGCACAACCCTATGCTACTATTCAGCGTAATTTGACCGGTCAGATTGTTTTAAAGGTCTTAAACCAATTGGAATATGCTCGACAGTTTGGGATCAATGCGGATCGACCTACAGATGTTGCATCACCTAGAGCGATGATTTTTAGTCACATTGCTAAACATCAAGTGTTACCGGATACTGGGCTCACCGAAAATGCACCCCCATCATCACCCTCAAAGCGCAAAAGATAATAACCAACGTGACTATTAGAGATTGCTTACATTTTTTGCAAACCTTGCTGCCCTATAAGTGTCGCCATTGCCAACATGCTGCTTTTGCGCGTGACGGCTTGTGTGCGAATTGCATGGCGGAATTGCCCTATCGTGTGCAATCTTGTTCAGGGTGTGGGTGTGGGTGTGGGTGTGGGTGTGGGTGTGGGTGTGCGCTGAATGATGCACTCTACTGTTCTGTTTGTGCCACTACTCATGAGCGCCGCTTTGTTCAATTCTATAGCCCCTTTGCCTACCATGGCGCCATCATCCATCTATTACGTCAGTGGAAGTACCAAGGCAATGAGGGCGCTGGTGCAGTATTGTGTCGCTTGTTTGAACAGACATTGGGCGACACTATCGATTGGCCGGTCGCCGGCATTATTCCGGTACCGGCCAATCCTATTCGGTTACGACAACGGGGATTTTGTACGGCACATACCTTGGCGTCGATTGTCGCTTCACGTATGGTGGTGCCGCTATATTCCGATCTTGCTTACTGCATCGAATCGCCCAAAACCCAAGTCAATAAATCCCGTCAAGACCGATGGACCGATAGGAAGCGGGTTTTTGTATGCAGCGAATTGCCCGCGCAATTGCGCGGGCAGTCTCTACTGCTAATAGATGATGTGATGACCAGTGGTGCCACGTTGGCTGCGTTAAAAGCTGCATGCTTATCAGCAGGCGCGGCGTCCGTATCCGCCATTACACTGTGTGTCGCGCCCTAGCGCTATTCGTGGTAGTCAGGTACATCGTACCCATGTGACCGCAATAGGGCATCGCGTTGTGCCAATTTATGGTCCGACAATATCATCTCTTTGACGAGCGCTTCAAAGCTGATTTGTGGTGTCCACCCCAGTAATGTTTTGGCTTGCGTGGCATCGCCCAACAGCGTTTCCACTTCTGTTGGGCGGAAAAATTGAGGGTCAACGCACACCAACACCCGTCCGTGTTGGTCAATCCCGATTTCTTCAACACCTTCGCCTTGCCAATGCAAGGTTAATCCAATTTCCTGTGCAGCTAGGGTGACAAACTCACGTACAGAGTGCTGGACGCCGGTAGCAATCACCAAGTCTCGGGGTGTGTCTTGTTGTAGCATCAGCCACTGCATTTCTACATAGTCCTGTGCATGCCCCCAATCACGTAGCGCATTCAGATTGCCCAGCTTTAAGCAGTCTTGTAGGCCCACTTCAATGCGTGCCAAAGCCCGGGTAATTTTTCGGGTGACAAATGTTTCACCACGAATCGGAGATTCGTGGTTGAATAGAATGCCATTACAGGCATATATGCCATAAGCTTCCCGATAGTTAATCGTAATCCAATACGCATAAAGCTTTGCAACAGCATAGGGGCTGCGGGGGTAAAAGGGCGTCTTTTCGCTTTGGGGTATTTCTTGAACCAAACCGTACAGCTCTGAGGTACTGGCTTGGTAAAAACGAGTCTTTTGTTCGAGCTTAAGCATGCGAATGGCTTCTAGTAGGCGCAAAGCCCCCAATGCATCTGAGTTGGCTGTGTACTCAGGCTCCTCAAAAGAGACTGCTACATGGCTTTGCGCCGCCAAATTATAAATTTCATCAGGCTGTACTTCTTGAACGATGCGAATCAAGCTACTGGAATCTGTTAGATCGCCATGATGTAAAAAAAGGCGTTTGCCCGCAGGGCCGCGAAACAGATGGTCGATGCGACCTGTGTTGAATGTAGAGGCGCGTCGCTTAATACCATGAACAACATACCCTTTGGATAGTAGTAACTCAGCTAAGTACGCACCATCTTGTCCGGTGATCCCTGTGATCAACGCCACTTTGTTCTGATTCAAGTCGTTCTCCTTTTTAGTGGCCTAGCACAGGCAATCATCCATGTAGTCATGCGTTGTGTATACCACTGACGCATGCTCGCTTCCAAATCTAAATTGCTTTGCGACAACTGTCAATTGACTATCGAATTTTATCTGATTTAGTTGATTTAATAAAACCAAGTGAAGCTATCGTTATTTTTGAGGATAAAGCAATCCGCAAAACCTGGCATTAGGGGAAGTGGTGCTTTTCAGTAATAGATGTGATTGGGAGTTTGACGAATAGCTCAAATCCAAGGCGCCACTGGTCCGACCCTAAAAGACAACTTGTTGAAATAGAAGGGTTTTCTGAACTGTACGAGATGACCGTACAGTTGAAATTGACGGCTCCAGGCGGGAAAATGCGAAAAACTGATTGTGCCAATACCGAGGGTGTTTTTCGCATTATCCAAACTAACACTTCCATAAAAGCCGAGCCTTTCAAACTGTGGCTAGCCAAAGTTGGTTATGAGCGTGTTCAAGAGATAGCAGATCCAGAGCGGGCTTCTCTTAGAGCTAGAGCACTATACAAAGCTAAGGGCTATTCAGATAGCTGGATTGAAAAACGTTTACGTGGCATTCAAATCCGTGAAGCGCTTACAGAAGAGTGGAAGAGCAGAGAGGTTAGTAACGCACATGAATATAGTATTTTGACGGCAGAAATTTGCAAAGCTACTTTTGGTATGACCCCATCAGAATACAAAGCACTCAAAGAGCTGAAGAAAGAAAACTTGCGTGACCACATGACTGATCTGGAACTCATTTTTACGATGTTGGGTGAGGCATCTACAATTGAGATTGCTCGAGCTAAAGATACGCAGGGTGTTAAAGAAAATAAGGAGGCGGCTTGCGCGGGAGAAGCCGTCGCTGGCAACGCTCGGAAAGAACTGGAATTTAAAGCAGGTAATACAGTAATTACTAAAGATAACCACCTTACTCGCCTAGAAAATGTATTGGTCACTCAAGGTTTAGAGGATAAAATAAGTGAGTAATAAGTAGACTAACATTACCGATTTAAACTTTCTCACACGCACTTTTAAACTGCAGTTAGTTGGCTCAAAATTATTGGACATCGATTATAATGTGAGCTAATAATCCAATTTAAATCCGTGCCTCTACACTATTAGTTTCTTAATTTTCTGATAGACTCCCCTTCAGTGTAGTTCAATGGAATTTAAACGGAGTTTAATATGAGACTAATCGATACAATCAAAATGCAACTTGACCCAATGCATATCAAGAAGATCAATCAAATCGATGACTTTGATTTTTCAAAAACACTCAAAAAAGTTAATGCTGATTTGGGCGGACTAACTGCTAAATATCTGCAGGAAGGCATAGAAAACTTAAAACGCTATTATGTTGTTGCGCTCTTAGACCCTCTAAATGAACATGCGGTATCAAGACCAGTAGATCCATTTTGGCATGCTCATATCTTGCACACGAAAGACTACGAGTTGTTTTGCCAATCTATTTTTGGTCAATACGTTCATCATTCTCCTTTGGATATAGAAGATTCGGCTGAAGTTCAAGAACTTACATCACTCTATACTTATACGCTAAAAATATACTCTAAAATTTTTCATAGTTTCAATTCAGATTGGTGGCCAGCAATAGACGACAAGGCAACAGTATCGCTTATCAATGGCCCTATTGTTTGTCTACACATGTCTATATCGACTGAAGAAATTTGTTCAAAGTCATTATTTGCGCAACAATCAAAAGTTAGAGCAGCATAATTTTCCTTGATATGATTAATCCTACCACTTTCTGAGCGAGGTAGGATTATTATTCAATTTACTTTAAGGATAACCAATCATGTCTGAGCTCATTCAATCCTTAAAATCCAAACGGTTTTTTTTATATTTTCTAATCCAAACCACTTCCATTTTAGGATCGTGGATGCAATATATGGCATTAGGGTGGATCACTTATCGCACAACAGGATCACCAACTGCATTAGGAATCGTCGGCTTAGTTGGCGGATTGCCCTTGTTATTACTCTCTCCGCTCGTGGGCCCTATTATCGATCAGAGTAATAAAAGGCTTTTACTCGTCGCGACACAATCATTGCTTTTTATGCAAGCTTTTTTACTGGGCATCTTGAGTCTTAACAATCAGCTCAGCTACGTTTTTATATTATTCCTCTCATTGACGCAGGGAATTGTTTATGCAGTCGATCAACCTTTAAGGCAAGCCATCTTGCCTTCTCTCATTGATAACAAAGGCTTATTACAAAACGCCATTGCCCTAACCAGCATCTCAAATAACGTTGCTAGAGTCTTGGGTCCTACTTTATCCGGAATTATTATTTTACATTACTCGGAAAGTGTTTGTTTCTTTTTTGATGCCGGCACATTTTTTACCATGGCAGTTTTTATTTTTTCAATTAAAATACGATTAACCCCTAAAAGCACAAGCTCTTTTTCCACATTGTGGAAACAAGGCTTTTACTATATAAAGGGAAATAAAATAATTTTTGAATCATTATGTCTAGCATTTATTATCAGCGCGACCGTTGGTTCCTACACTATGCTCATGCCTGTTATCTCCAATACGGTTTATGGTGGAAATCCAGCAATACAAGGATACCTTATCGCAGCCAGCGGTATAGGTGCCATCATCGCCGGATTATACACAGCCAAATATCCAAAAACGCCACAGTCCTTGATCAAAGCTATCCCTGTTGCCTCTATTATATCCAGCAGTGCGTTGATTGCTTTTTGTTATACTACATCTGCTTTGCTAGGGGCTTTTGCGCTATTCATTGTAGGTGGCGCAATGGTCATTGCTACGCTTTCTCTGAATACACTCATCCAGCTGATTACTGTCGATGAGAAAAGAGGCTATGTCATGAGCTTTTTTACAATGGCCTATTTGGGAACAAGTCCTATCTCTAAGGTTTGCTCAGGATTTTTAGCAGAACGCTTCGGAGTATTACAAATGCTAATAACGGCAGCACTCATTTGTATCGGTTTTTCTGTGTTGTATTCTCGACGTTCAGCTATTCAGAAAAAATAACAACTACCTATCGTTCGAAGAAATTTTTGCTCGTTTGATTAAGGTGTTGCCTACCAGCGAAAAAAGGCTGCGATGGTATCGCTTATCAATGGCCCTATTGTTTGCAAAAAAGTAAAAAGTTAGAGCCCCATAATTTTTCTTGATATGATTATCCTACCACTTTCTGAGCGAGGTAGAATTATTATTCAATTTACTTTAAGGATAACCAATCATGTCTGAGCTCGTTCAATCCTTAAAATCCAAAAAATTTTTTTTATATTTTTTAATACAAACAATTTCCATTTTAGGATCATGGATGCAATATATGGCATTAGGGTGGATTACTTATCGCACAACAGGATCACCCACTGCACTAGGCCTCGTTAGCTTAGTTGGCGGATTGCCTTTGTTATTAGTATCTCCGATCATAGGCCCTATTATCGATCAGAGTAATAAAAAACTATTACTTGTTATGACACAATCATTGCTTGGAATTCAAGCTGTTTTATTGGGCGTTTTGAGTTTTAACAATCAGCTCAGCTACCTTTTTATCTTACTCATCTCATTGACGCAGGGGATTGTTTTCGCAATCGATCAACCTTTAAGGCAAGCCATCTTGCCTTCTCTCATTGATAACAAAGGCTTATTACAAAACGCCATTGCCCTAACCAGCATCTCAAATAACGTTGCTAGAGTCTTGGGTCCTACTTTATCCGGAATTATTATTTTACATTACTCGGAAAGTGTTTGTTTCTTTTTTGATGCCGGCACATTTTTTACCATGGCAGTTTTTATTTTTTCAATTAAAATACGATTAACCCCTAAAAGCACAAGCTCTTTTTCCACATTATGGAAACAAGGTTTTTACTATATAAAGGAAAATAAAATAATTTTCGAATCATTATGCCTAGCCTTCATTATCAGCTCGACCATTGGAACTTACACTATGCTCATGCCTGTTATCTCTAATGAGGTGTATGGTGGAAATTCAGCAATACAAGGATATCTTACCGCAGCCAGTGGTATAGGTGCCATTATCGCCGGATTATACACAGCCAAATATCCAAAAACGCCACAGTCCTTGATCAAAACTATCCCTGTTGCCTCTATTATATGCAGCAGTGCGTTGATTGCTTTTTGTTATACTACATCTGTTCTGCTAGGAGCCTTTGCGCTATTCATTGTGGGTGGCGCAATGATTATTACTATCCTTTCGCTGAATACACTCATCCAGCTGATTACTGTCGATGAGAAAAGAGGCTATGTCATG
>JAZKAM010000133.1:1229-2793 GCA_040389145.1 Pseudomonadota bacterium | reverse complement strand
AAAAGTAAGAATTTTGAATCAAAGGTGAAGTGAATTCAATCATGGTTTGAAGCCCATGGCTTACCATGGGCTGAACGTTGCTTGGCTGTGACCGCCATCCCTGAGCGCGCTTATGCCGCTGGCTTTTTATCTGACCATGTGATTTCCATGGATCCACAGGTAACTGGCCGCTACTCTGTGTGGTCAAGTATGGGTTTTATTGTTGCGCTCAAAATAGGCAAAGAACAACACGCCGCCTTAGTTCGTGGCGCATGCTTGGTTGATCACCACGTGACACATGCACCGTGGGAAAAAAATATTTCTGTATTACTTGCGTTACAGAGTATCTTCTATCGTAACTTCCTCAAAATACCCTCTGAGTGTTTGATTCCCTACGCCCATGCGCTTCATAATTTACCGAGCTTTATGCAACAGCTCAGCATGGAAAGCAACGGTAAAACTGCCCAACTACAGCTTGGCCAGCAGCCCATGGAAACCTCGCCGATCATTTGGGGCTATGAAGGTACCAATGCACAACACTCCTTCTTCCAATGGTTGCAGCAAAGTTCAGATGTTGCACCCGTAGATTTTGTCGTCGTAGCCCATGCGGGTCCACAGCATATAACTCAACAACAAAAGCTCATTGCCCATGCCATTGCTCAAGCAAAAATATTGATGGAAGGTACTGCTTCGTCGGAGCTGCCGGGTAATAAGCCAAGTAACTTTTTGGTGTTAAAAGAACTCAGTCCCTTTGCGCTGGGAGAACTGATTGCAATCTATGAACATAAAATTTTTGTGCAAAGCAGAGTTTGGGGCGTCGATCCGTTTAATCAACCTGGTGTTGAATTAGGAAAGCGCGTCGCAAAAGAGTTGAGTCTCCGTATGGAACATGCTCAAATACCTGAGGGTATGGACGGTTCGACCCGGCAAATTATGGAACGGATTTCACAGCTTCAACAAGAGGCCACGCACATAGGATGAGATAATGCACGATACACCGACGTTTCCAGTCCTAGATAATAACTTATACCAACAGTGGTATGCGCAATCGATTACCGATCCGGGTGCATTTTGGGGAGAACAGGCAGAACGGTTTTTACAATGGGATCGCCCTTGGACCAATATAGCGACAGGTGAGTTTGCACAAGGTACCGTGCGTTGGTTCGAAGGTGGACAACTCAATGTGAGCGTCAATTGCTTGGACCGTCATATACCAACACGCGCCAATAAAACTGCCCTACTGTGGGTGGCTGAAGACGGTCGAGAAGAACGCTACACCTACCAACAGTTATTGGATGCGGTGGTCGAGATGGCCAGCACCTTGCGCGCACTAGGTATTAAAGCAGGTGATCGCGTAGGTATTTATTTACCAATGATTCCGATGGCTGCCATTAGTATGCTGGCGTGCGCGCGGATTGGTGCAGTACATACCACCATCTTTTCAGGCTTTTCTGCTGAAGCACTCTGTACACGTTTGCGCGATGCACAATGCTCACTGCTCATCACCTGTGATGAGGCAAATCGGGCCGGAAAAGTTGTCCCCTTGAAGGTTATTGCAGATGAAGCCATTCAAAAAGTGCCAGAA
>JAZKAM010000133.1:0-1219 GCA_040389145.1 Pseudomonadota bacterium | reverse complement strand
CTGTGCCGTTTAACCCTTTTCGCGATCGGTCTTATGAGCGCGTGCGGCAAACACATACAGCGCAGGGTCGTGCGGTTTCCTTAGATGCAGAAGCGCCGCTATTCATACTCTATACCTCAGGCACTACAGGCACGCCCAAAGGTGTCGTGCATACTCAAGCAGGATATTTGTTGTACGCAGCAATGACGTTTCGCTACGTATTTGACTACGACGACAAAGATATTTTTTGGTGTACGGCAGATGTAGGCTGGATCACGGGTCATTCATATGCGTTATATGGACCATTAAGCCAAGGTGCCACCTTATTTTGGTATGAAGGTGTGCCAACATACCCCAATGCTGCGCGATACTGGACGTTGATTGACCAATATCAGGTGACGGTATTCTATACGGCGCCTACGGTTCTACGACAGCTAAAAGCCCAAGGTGATGCGCCGCTAAAATCCAGTACACGAAAAAGCCTGCGCTTATTAGGGTCTGTGGGTGAGCCGATTAATCCTGAAGTTTGGACGTGGTACCACGACGTAGTGGGTAATCGCCATTGTCCTGTTGTAGATACGTGGTGGCAAACAGAGACTGGCGGCATTTTATTGGCACCGTTGGTTCATGTGGTTACGCCTAAAGTGGCCTGTGTGGGCGTGCCATTTTTCGGGATACAACCTGGATTGGTGGATGAAAATGGTGCTTTGCAGCCTGCAGGGCAAGCTTCAGGTAATTTGGTAGTTTGCCAAGCCTGGCCTGGCATTGCGCGCAGTTTATATGGCAACCATGCGCGCTGGCTAGACACCTATTTTGCTCCAGTACCGGGCTGCTATAGCACTGGCGATGGTGCTGAACGGTCAAAAGATGGTGAATACCTGGTAACAGGACGTACAGATGACGTACTAAATCCATCAGGGCACCGTATTGGCGCGTGTGAGTTTGAAAGTGCAATCATGACCTGCAGTAGTGTGGCGGAAGTAGCAGTAGTTGCCATGCCTGATACGATTACTGGCGAGGCGGCGTGTGCTTTTGTATGTCTTAAACCCACACAAAAACCCAGCGATGCATTGAAAAAAGAGATCGAATCTGTTGTTATGCAGCAGATTGGACGCTTTGCAAAGGTGGCGCGCATCGTGTGGGGTGAAGCGTTGCCACGTACCCGCTCAGGAAAAATCATGCGTCGCTTGCTTAAAGCGATTGCCTCTGGCCAGTATGATGCCCTAGGAGATGTAAGCAC
>JAZKAM010000132.1:0-5075 GCA_040389145.1 Pseudomonadota bacterium | reverse complement strand
TGAAGATTATTTGGACGCACAATTAACAGAAACTGATTTAGACTATTTAGAAGACTCTGAAGCAGAAACCGACATGAACATTATCATGACGGAGCAAGGGCATTTTGTAGAAGTGCAAGGTGCTGCAGAAAAAACTGCGTTTACCCTACCTCAGCTTCAAGACATGCTGCATTTAGGTGGGCTTGGTATTAAAAACCTGCTTGCTCATTCTGCTACGTTACGTGAGTCGATCTAAGTCGTAATCGACAATCATCGGTGCATGGTCTGAGAAAAACGGGTCTTTGAAGATCTGCACCTGGGTAATGCACGGGGCCAACGCTGGCGAAACAATTTGGTAGTCTATACGCCAACCGACGTTGTTTCGTCGCGCACCGCCCCGAGCAGACCACCAGGTGTAAATTTCAGAATCTGGATCGTACGCCCTAAATGCGTCTACATACCCAAAGTCGTTCAACACCTTGTCTATATACGCACGTTCTTCTGGTAAAAACCCGGAAGAATTTTGATTCGCACGCCAGTTTTTAATGTCTTTATTCGTATGGGCAATGTTCCAATCACCTGCAATAACCCACAAGCGCTTATCTGCTGCTTGTTCCTTCAGAATTTTTTCATAAGTCTTCATGAATTCGAACTTACACGCTTGCCGTTCATCACCACTTGAGCCGGAGGGCATATACAGCGACACAATGGATAGTGGTCCAAAGTCTACCTGTAAGTAGCGTCCTTCGGTATCAGATAAGGGAAAGCCTAAGTTTTTGCGTACATGGTCTGGCTCAAGACGGGAAAAAATGGCCACACCACTGTACCCTTTCTTTTCCGCGCATACGTACCAACAATGGTAGCCGGGTAAGTGATGCAAGGCTTCATCGATATCGCCTGCATGAATCCGGGTTTCTTGTAAGCAGACCACATCTACCTGTTGCTCTGCCAACCACTCCATAAAGCCTTTACGAACAGCGGACCGAATACCGTTTACGTTGGCGGTTAAGACGCGCAATTTTTTTGGAAAATGTGTTACTTTGCTCACAAACTGCTCTGATACCAAAATCTAATGACTACTCTTGTACCACAACTGCTACTGGCTTTGGCAAGCTTTTAGATAGGTCCTCAAAATTCCAGCCAACCGCCCTCTACGCTGCTCACTTATGTTGGACAACTCAATATCGTCGCTGCAACTTTGCAGTAAACGGAACTGAGCCAAAGCTGCGTATACAGGTGACAGCATTTTTGCAACGCGTAGCATCTCAAGTTTTTCACTTGAAGTGCACCGACTAAACAACCCACCCGCTAAGCAAGCATCCTGCAACAGCTGATAATCAGAACCATTTTCCTCGAGTTTATAGCGCCGCTGGGCCGCATAGAGACACGTGGTTAAAGAAAAAAGTGGGTGTGTAATGGCACATTCAGCCCAATCGATAATCGAGATGCGCCCAGAAGCATCCATCACCATATTATTGTCGTGAAAGTCACAGTGATCTAAAGTTTCAGAGACACCAAACGTGGCAAGTAAATCACATTGTTCCTTACAAAGCGGAACTAGTGTTTCTAATGTCTGCAACTCCTCAGTAGTCAATCCATCCTGAATTAACAACGCATCCCTATTGAGCAAGTCACGAAATAGTCCAGGCAGCTTTATCAATCGCCAATCTGGAATACCCCAATCCAACAACATATCAACATGCGCTACAGCTACAGACTGTATGGCTGTGTAGTTTTTGATACCCTTGGCCAAAACCGCTGGCTGCAATGTTCCATCAAAGATTTTCCGTAACGGTACTCCGCAGTCAAAAGATAGAAAACAATGCATAGCATTATTGATGGCAATAATTTCAGGAACGGATTCATGTAACTGGTCATGTAGAAACGCAGTGATGCGTGGCTCAAGAGACAATGTTGGCGGTGTTTTCTTAAGGTACACAATACCCTTGTTCGTACCAATCTGCACCACGCGCGACCATTCAGTATCTTGTACATTTTCTGGCGCACTGATTGGCACGATTTTCCGTACCATCAGTTCGTTAATCGCCCAATTTAACATATCCATAATACAGTACACCTACACCCATCTAAAAATCGTTTTTCCTATAATCTTTATAGTTCTTTTCCAACCAAAAGAGACCGCCATGAGACGATTTTTTACCAGAAAAACAGACAAAGCATTTTTAGCTGCCCTATCACGCAGGTTTTCGATATTTGATGGTATTACCTTTTACCAATCTACGGGTAATAACTCGGGTGCTGGGGGCACGTGGTTCCCAACTATGGGTGTGGTTCAACGTAAAAGCAGTATTTCGGTTGAGGGATACCAAGCGCCTGAAGCAATTTTTGAAACCCGTGAATATCGACCGAACTTGGTATTAAAGCCAATGCCCCACATTTTGGTTTCTATGTTTTTACCTGAAGACGAGCATCGCGTACATTCGTACGAGCTCCAGCAATATTTTGAACACCTCCCTCATGCTGCAGAGGCCGTTTTACAGGCAATGAATGAGGCAGGCATTGCCAATGGTATTGTATTAGACAAAGCCGGACCAGATACACCCAACCGACAACGTTGCTTTTGGGTAGAAGATGGGCGGCTTAAAGCGCCTTGGCCCATTTATTTGACGAGTGAGTTCCCTGCAGAAGATGAATTCGAAGAAAGCTTAGAGCGCTTCTATCAAAATAAGGGATTACAGGCTTGTGATGGCATACCTACTCAAAGCCCTATGCTGTTAAGGCATCCCTTTAGCTTAATGCGTAAATACCAAGCAATGAAGGTTTATTTATATCAAGACTACCTAAATGCCATGGTCGTACACAGCTTTGGCAGTGACGCCGATAGGTATGACAGGCTGACCCAACGGTTGGTTAACCCTCGTTTGGCGGCCCTTTCTGCTGCTTTGGGCAGTGAAGTGTGGGAGACCACCGGTGGTAAAAACTTATCGCGTTGGCTACAAAAACTGTACCCTGAATATTTTGACCGCCGTTACCGCTTTATAGAGGATGTGGGCTTTTCTAAAACCCACATCCTCTATGCCGCAGATGCATCCACCAACAAATGGATTCAAACACACCAAGGGTACCTATGGGATGAGAAACCTGGCACGTTGTTAAAGTTGATCGACGACCGACGCATGGTGGTATTGGATGGGATGTTTTGGGGTGAAGACCGTAGCCAACTGGTATCCGGCGGATTATCTGCAGATACAGTAAAATCATTGGAATCGATATTCCAATCGTTGTTTAGGCATAATGTTGAACTGTTAGTTTCCTACTTGCATGATATGTTGGTCAAATCTACTTTGGTCATTCCTTCAGAGCATGGCAGAACAAGCTACTCTGCCCTGCTTCGACAATCGTTAGAAGAGCATTCAGCCAAAGCACGTATGAACCCACAAGCAGAGCAACAAGAGCGTGTGTCAACAAAACTAATTTGGTTGAAAGACTACTTTAAGAACCCAGAAGCCCTTATTCCGTTTAAGGCACTGGTTGCTTCTTTACCGATGGTTGAGCTGATGGATATCGTACAAGGCATTCAAGAGCACTTAAAGCTTCACGCTTCACACTCGCCGCGCAAGCTGGCTGATTTGGACACCTTAAAGTCCAATACTGAGGCACGGTTTAAGTACTTCTTGGCAAAACTGCACCTCAGTTAATAATCACTAGTTGCTAGCTTTTCGTTTGCGCGCAGTAGCCTCTTGGGCGGCACCTTCAGGATGTCTCTCAGTTTCAGCTGCTGGCATGGAAAGCTGTACCATCTTTGCCATCAATGGTGTCATCTTAGGAACCACCGCATCATCTTTATCACTGTCAAAAGCGGTCGATGGGGCTAATTCGCCTGGTTGGTGTTGTGTAGGATCGCGCACAACAGCAGCACTAGGCGCAGCATGCATAGGCAGACTATGCAAACCCATAGCACGTGAAACTAAATCAACAATCTTAGCCTCAACCTCTGGCGCGCTAAAACCTCTCGAAGTCCTATCAGGACGGTATGCACCAGAATCAATATGGATTGGTGCGCCTCCGTAACCTCGAGAAATAAGTTTGATGCCAGAATCTCGAAGCAAAGCCAACCCTCCATCTCGTCCGCCTACTGGAGTTACTATAGGCGACGATACAAGCGCACATAACGGTACCTGAGTAGGATCAATGTAGGATAATGCCTCTTTCATTGCCTCACAGTCTCGGTTATTTATGACAACCGCTTTGCAATTGGGTGACCGGCTTAAAGCATAACGCATGATGCGGTGTTGTAACGCGAAATCCTTGCTTTCGGAAGCGTATCGTAGTCGATAGATATAACCTCTAGATGAAACATCAAAGTCATCAAAGTCATTCTGATGCATTTGAAATCCAAGACAAAACGCATCAAGCGTTGGGTGGCCAGCCGCACAGTCTCTTTCATGATTTTGTCCAGTTTCACAAATAATCAGTGCAGTACCCAAAGGCACGCATTTCGCTAAAGTGTAACCATCTGAGTGTGCCTGATTAGCAGTATAAGGAATCCATACCCCACTTTCCTGTGCCTCATACCCACAATTTAATTCCACCAAAACAAACGGGCTTTTCGTTGCCCTACAAGTTTGGTCGCCTAAAAAAGTCCATGGTGTTCTAAAAGATTTCATTTCACGCATCAATAATTCAGGCGAATATGCGAATGGAATTTCCATCAGAGGCGCAGGCAGATTTCTTTGAGCACCAGCTTTTCTTGCTAATGTGACGCCATCATCTGGCGCCCCTGAGGGCGTCAAAGTAGCTGGACAAAATGGATTAATTACGTGCACGCCCTTCACAACAAGACTTCTCAGATCATCTCTATTTTCAATTCTGTCGGTAAAATAAACGGATTTTATTGGATTACGCTCGGACAACTGTTCCAATAGGTCGACGAGCATATCCATGCTTCCTTTGCCAGAAGCAATGATGGTTCGCACCCTATTTTCTTTAAATTTCACCCAGTCATGAGAACTAAAAATCTTCATTGATTCCGGGATTTTTTTCGTTTTATCCCAAGCATGTGGCATAAAGCAAAAATCGTATTTATTACCAGGATCTTTTTTACCGCCACCCCAATCCCATGTGGATCTATGATA
>JAZKAM010000131.1:9069-10310 GCA_040389145.1 Pseudomonadota bacterium | reverse complement strand
CCCTCGGCCCCATGACCTTCACCACCCGCGCCAACCTCTGGGTCGGCTCCCACTACATGTTCGACGACGTGTGGCACGACCTCATGGTGCTCTGTGGCCGCCAGGCCGGCCGCGTCCTTGAGCTCGGCGCCGAGCTGTTTGCGCAAGGCTTCAGCATAGGGGATTTGTTTGTCGGTAATCGGAATAATGACTGCCTGAACAGGGGATAACCAGGTAGGGAAGCGACCTTCGGTATGTTCCAGCAAAAAGGCAATAAATCGTTCATGGCTGCCTAATGGAGCACGGTGAATCACATATAAGGGGTGCGCCTGGCCGTCTTCACCGGTATAGCTCAGTTGGAAACGGTCGGTGGCCAAGAAATCCAATTGGTTGGTAGAGATGGTGTATTCCATACCCACCACGTTGCGGATTTGGAAGTCTACTTTAGGACCATAAAACGCAGCTTCGCCTTTAGCTTCCCGATAGTTTAGTCCAGACTCATCCATGGCTTGACGGATGATATTTAGGGCCTTGAGCCAGCCAGTTGGGTTGTCGACATACTTATCCAGCTTGTCCAAGTCTGGCATGGACAGACGCATGTAAAAGTCATCGTTACTGATGCCAAACAGTTTATAGTAACGTGCATGAAGGTGCATGACGCGAATAAATTCATCTTTGGCTTGGGCCTCTGAACAATAAATATGCGCATCATTTTGGCAAAAACCACGTGTGCGCATCAGGCCGGATAAGGCGCCATGGGCTTCGTAACGAAACACGGTACCATATTCAGCAATGCGGTACGGCAGGTCACGATAGCTTTTTGGTCGTGCAGAAAAACAATGATGGTGGTGTGGGCAGTTCATCGGACGAATGCGGTAGCGTTCGTCATCAATTTCTAATGCCGCGTACATGTCGTCTGCATAGAAAGGTAGATGGCCCGATTGATAATACAATGCTTCTTTGGCCAAAATAGGCGTAGAGACGCGTTGGTATCCGTCGCGGCGCTCTTCTTCTGTTGCCAGCATTTCCAATTCTTGGCGCAAAATAGTGCCATTAGGCAGCCACAAGGGTAAGCCATTCCCAATTTTCTCGGATTCAATCACAAAAATGTCTAAGTCACGCCCTAACTTACGGTGGTCACGTTTTTTGGCTTCTTCTTGCAACATTACGTAGGACTCTAATTGCTTTTTATCCGCAAACGCTACCCCGTAAATTCGGGTGAGCTGTTTATTGTTGGTGTCGCCGCGCCAGTATGCGCCAGC
>JAZKAM010000131.1:7158-9059 GCA_040389145.1 Pseudomonadota bacterium | reverse complement strand
TTAAAGGCGGGTGGAATCAGACCTGTACGGCTGGTGTGTGGGCCACGGCATAAGTCGAGAAAAAAGTCGCCATTGGGTAAGACTTGGCGGTAAACAGACAGTTGATTGTTTGGCAGTACATCGCCCTTGGCAATGGCGCTGTCAATAATATCTGCTTTGTAGGTTTCTCCGCGTTCTACAAAGTAGTCGCGCACTTTATGTGCGTCCCAAAGTTCGCGTTGAACCGGGTTGTTTTCTTTGGCAATCGCCAACATATCTGCTTCTAATGTAGGGAGCAGATCAGATGAAATGGATTCTTCAAAATCGATGTCGTAGTAAAACCCGTTTTCTATGGTAGGTCCAATAGCGAGTTTTGCGGTCGGGAACCGAATTTTAATGGCACGGGCCAGTAATTGGGCGGTTAAGGTATGTCGTGCAATATCTAAGCCTTGGGGATCTTTCAAGGTGAGGATGGATACCGTCGCATCTTCTGTGATTAAGGTACTTAAATCTTGCTCTGTTCCATTAATCAAAACAGCAATGGCTGCTTTAGCCAAGCCAGCACCAATAGAAGCGGCCAGATCGGCACCAGAAATTGGCGCATCGAAGGCGCGAACACTGCCATCAGGCAGAGTAATACGTGGCATACATAACCTCATCAAAAAAGGCGCACACACTGTGCGCCATACCAGATTAGCGGATTTAGTGGTTTACTTCAGTACTTTGGCCAGACGCGTTAAGGCTTTGTCGAGCATTTCCTGGGAAGTAGCGTAGGACAAACGCACATGTCCTGGTGTACCAAACGGTGTACCAGGTACAACGGCTACGTGCGCTTCTTGCAACAAAAATTCTGCAAAAGCGATGTCGTCTTTATAGCCCAATTGCATCATAGCGCCAGAGACGTTCGGGAATGCATAGAATGTGCCATCCGCAGACATGCAGCGTACACCGGGTAAAGCATTTAAACCGGCTACCAAACGGTCATGGCGTTCATGAAACACATCGACCATGGTTTTGATGATGGTTTGGTCGCCGAGCAGGGCAGCTTCTGCAGCATATTGTGCAATGGAGCAGGGGTTAGACGTGCTTTGGCTTTGCATTTTGGCCATGGCATCAATGATCCACTTAGGACCGGCTGCATAACCAATGCGCCAACCTGTCATGGCGTAGGTTTTGGATACGCCGTTCACCAAAACAATACGATCGGGGCAAACCATTGCCAGGTTGGCAAAAGGAAAGTCGGTCCATAGAACATGTTCATAAATGTCATCGCTGACAATCATGACGTTGGGGTGTAAGCGTAATACCGCGCCCAATGCTTTTAGTTCATCCGGGGTGTAAGCAATACCGCTGGGGTTAGATGGGCTGTTCATGACCAATAATTTGGTTTTTGGTGTGATGGCGGCAGCCAAGTCCGCAGGGCTCATTTTGAATCGGTTTTTTTCATGTGTTTCCAGGATAACAGGCGTGGCTTCCGCCATTAGCACCATGTCTGGATAAGAAACCCAATAGGGCGCAGGGATGATCGCTTCATCGCCTGGCTCGAGCCAAGCCAAGAATAAGTTGAAGAGACAATGCTTGGCACCGGCAGAAACCAAAATTTGGTCACGGGCATAGTCAAGCTGGTTATCACGTGCAAACTTTTGACGGATGGCGTCTTTTAAGCTGGCGGTACCATCAACTGCCGTGTATTTTGTGCAGCCACGTTGCATGGCTTGATAGGCGGCATCTTTGATGAATTGTGGGGTATCAAAGTCTGGTTCGCCGGCACCCAAACCAATCACATCCACGCCAGAAGCCTTTAATGCAGCCGCACGGGTGGTTACTGCAATGGTTGGGGAAGGCTTAATAGCCTGAATACGACGCGTCAATCGGTTTTGCATAATGCCTCTTAAAATCAGAAATTGGATTATTTTGGACTA
>JAZKAM010000131.1:0-7148 GCA_040389145.1 Pseudomonadota bacterium | reverse complement strand
CAGAAGCATGCCACAAAAATTCCAATTACAAGCCCCATTTGAGCCAGCAGGCCACCAGCCACAAGCTATAGAGAAGCTGAGCGATGGTTTGGCGCATGGTGACGCCCATCAAGTTTTGCTGGGCGTCACCGGCTCAGGTAAAACATTTACTGTCGCTCAAGTCATCCAACGCTTACAAAGACCTGCGATGATTCTGGCACCTAACAAAACGTTAGCCGCCCAACTTTATAGTGAGATGAAAGCATTTTTTCCCCATAATGCGGTGGAATATTTTGTTTCTTATTACGATTATTACCAGCCTGAAGCGTATGTTCCAGCCTCAGATACCTATATAGAAAAAGAATCTGCCGTGAACGAGCAAATCGACCAAATGCGGTTGTCGGCCACGAAATCTTTGTTGGAACGTCGTGACACCATTGTGGTGGCGAGTGTCTCGGCGATTTATGGCTTGGGCGATCCGACGGCTTACTTGTCCATGGTGCAGGAGCTGGTACAAGGTATGCGGTTGGATAGGGCCGTGTTACTGAAGCGTTTGACCCAAATGCAATATCAGCGCAACGACGTGCAATTGGTACGTGGTACCTTCCGCGTTCGGGGTGACACTTTAGATGTATTCCCTGCGGATTCAGATCACCTTGCAGTACGCGTGACCTATTTTGATGATGAAATTGAGCAATTAGCTTGGCTCGACCCAACCACCCAACACAATAAGGGCAATTTGGACCGGATTATCCTGTACCCAAAAACCCATTACGTGACGCCACGTGAGCGTGTGTTGGAAGCCATTGATACCATTAAAACAGAGTTAAAGCCCCGCCTGGCCGAATTATATGCCAACCATCAGTTGGTTGAGGCACAGCGTTTAGAACAACGCACCCGTTTTGATTTAGAAATGCTGAATGAGATGGGCTACTGTACTGGTATTGAGAACTATTCTCGCCATTTAAGTCAGCGCCCAGCTGGGGCACCGCCGCCTACATTAATGGAATATTTGGCACAAGATGCGTTGTTATTCATCGATGAGTCCCATGTGACCGTGCCACAGCTGGGCGCGATGGCAAAGGGCGATCGGGCACGCAAGGAAACCTTGATTAACCATGGTTTTCGCTTGCCGTCAGCCTTGGATAATCGCCCGTTAACATTTGAAGAATTTGAAGCGCTTGCACCACAAACGGTGTATGTGTCGGCAACGCCTGGTCCTTATGAAATGTCCAAAGCAGTATACGTGGCGGAGCAAATTGTTCGTCCAACAGGTTTGGTCGATCCGCAGGTCGACATTCGCCCTGTGGGCAATCAAGTGGATGACTTATTGTCTGAAATCCATCGCGTGGTAGCCGATAAAGGGCGCGTCTTGGTGACCACCTTGACGAAAAAAATGGCAGAAAGCCTCAGCGATTACTATGCAGAGCATGGTATACGTGTCCGTTATCTCCATTCCGATGTCGAAACCTTAGAGCGTATTGCCTTGATTCAAGAATTGCGTGCGGGTGGCTTCGATGTTTTGATCGGGATTAACTTATTAAGAGAAGGCCTAGATATCCCTGAGGTTTCTCTGGTGGCGATTTTAGATGCGGACAAAGAGGGCTTCCTACGCTCAGCACGGTCTTTAATTCAGACGGTGGGGCGTGCCGCGCGGCACTTAGAAGGTCGAGCCATCTTATATGCCGACCGCCGCACGGCAGCCATGGAGCTAGCCTTATCCGAAATGGACCGGCGTCGGGCCATCCAGCTTGCCTACAACCAAGAGCATGGCATTACCCCCGCCAGCATTCAAAAGCTGCAGGGCAACTTTTTAGAGGCTACAGGCGTCAGTAGTGGCACTAAAGAGAAGGGCAAGGCAGGTAAGTCAACCAAGACTTTGAAAACTGCTGTATCTGGGGGCTTAACACCGGAACAGTGCCATCAGCGTATCATCGCGCTAGAGGCGGAAATGGAACAATGTGCGGAAAACTTAGACTTTGAAACCGCTATTAAGCTCAGAGATGAGCTCGACACTCTGAAACTGGCCTACAAGAATGACGCTACGCAATAAGCTGGCGGGTTCGGTACAAAACATAAGAAATTGCCTAAAGCCGACTAAAAATCGTTGCGAAGCTTGATTCTTCCCGGGGGTGGGTGGTATTCTCCGTTGCCTATACGTAGACGCGTAGCTCAGTGGTAGAGCATCACCTTGACATGGTGGTGGTCGGTGGTTCGATCCCACTCGCGTCTACCAAATGATTTTGGTTCAGCGGCCCTCATTTCCCCATGTAGTTGCACGCCTTTTGACGCCAAGCGTTAAAAATGGCTTTAGGACAGTAACTTACTTGAGAAAACTGGTGTTTCGGTATAAAATCCGCCGATACTGATTTTTTCTGTCGTGCCTTTGCCGTGGCTGAGGTGCGCCGTTAAATTTGAGGTATTTTGGTGGTGCCAAGGGCACAATATTCTAATTGGGGGCATGATTGTCTAATTTACCTAAAGAAGCGACGGGGCAAGAACGTGAGAAGCGTTCGAACCGTACCCGGATTAACCGAGAAATTACGGCGCGCGAAGTTCGTTTAGTTGACCCTGATGGGTTGTTACTGGATGTAGATGGTGTGGCAGATCCCCGGTTAATTGGTCTGATGTCTCGGGACACAGCTTTAGGGCGTGCACAAGCACTCAATTTGGACTTGGTAGAAATATCGCCAAATGCGAATCCGCCCGTTGTGCGGATTATGAATTATGGTAAGTTTCTGTTTGAAGAGAAGAAAGGTCGACGTAAACAGAAAATTATTAAGGTTAAGGAAATTAAACTACGTCCAGTGACGGATGAAGGGGACTATCAGGTAAAACTACGCAACCTGCTGGGCTTCTTGAAAGAAGGCAACAAAGTAAAGGTCACGTTAAGATTTCGTGGCCGTGAAGTGGCGCACCAAGATTTGGGGGTGAATATCCTCGAGCGCATTCAACGTGAAATTGGTTCGGAAGGTGTGGTTGAATCCATGCCTAAGCTGGAAGGCCGACAACTGGTCATGGTGATTGCACCTGGTAAGCGTGTGAATCAACAAAATAGCGGAGTTAGTGATGGCAAAGCAGAAGCTTAAGTCAAAACGAGGCGCAATGAAGCGTTTCAAAGTTACCGGTAGCGGCAAAATCCGTTTCCGTCGGCAAAATCGTGGTCACGGTATCGTGAAGAAGAAAACAACAAAAGAAGTGCGTCAAAATCGCCGTCATGGTGTTTTGGCTGATTGTGACACTCCAGGTATTAAATATCTGTTGTTGGCCGTAGGATCATAGGAGAGTAGAATATGGCACGTGTTAAACGTTCTGTTGCCGGCCGGGCATATCGTAAGAAAATTTTAGAATCCGCAAAAGGGTACTCTGGCTCACGTAGCCGTTGCTTCCGTAATGCGAACCAATCCGTATTCAAAGCAGGCCAATATGCCTATCGCGATCGGAAACAACGTAAGCGTCAATTCCGTGCATTGTGGATCATCCGTATTAATGCGGGTGCTCGTTTGCATGGTCTGACCTATAGCCGCATGATTTTTGGCTTGGAAAAAGCACAAATTTCTGTGGATCGTAAGATGCTCGCGGAATTGGCAGTGTTTGATCCACCTGCATTCGAACGCTTGGCAGAAGCGGCAAAACTAGCCATCGCAGCCTAAGTTCGCGATTGGATCTCTGGTGCCTGGTAATACAGGCACCATTCGTCTCGTTCTCTAGGAGAACTCCATGGAATCACTGGCGTCACTACTTTCTCAGGCTCAATCAGATGTTGCAGCCGCTTCCGATTTATCCCAACTTCAATCCCTTAAAGTGCAGTATTTTGGCAAAAAAGGCCAAATCACAGCCCTGTTGCAGCAACTTGGCGCATTAACGCCAGAGCTGCGAAAAACACAAGGGCAAGCCATTCACGCGGTGCAAACGCACATTCAAGCATGTATGGAAGAAAAGCATCAACAACTGCAAGCAGAAGCGTTGGATGCGCAATTACGATTAGAACAAATAGATATTACTGCGCCGGCACGACAAGTTATATCGCCTGGTTCATTGCATCCTATTACTTTAATTCGTGCACGCTTAGAAACCTATTTCACGAATCTAGGCTTTGTTTTGGCCGAAGGTCCAGAAGTTGAAAGTGAATACCATAATTTTAGTGCCCTCAATCATCCGCCGCACCATCCGGCACGCTCTGATACCGATACGTTTTATTTAAATGATGCGTATTTGTTGCGCACGCAGACATCACCAGTGCAAATTCGATCCATGTTGCAGTGGGCGCCTCCTTTGCGTTTGGTTGCCATTGGTAAAGTGTTTCGCCGCGATTCAAGCGTGCGCCATACGCCTATGTTTCATCAAATCGAAGGTTTAGTCATTGATGAGCATATTAATTTTTCGCATTTGAAAGGCATTTTGTACGATTTTCTTACGTGGTTCTTTAACCAATCGGACGTCAAGCTGCGATTCCGTCCCTCATTTTTCCCATTTACCGAGCCTTCTGCTGAAGTAGACATACAGTGCCGCCAATGTGCCGGTAAAGGCTGTCGCGTATGCAGTAATTCGGGTTGGTTAGAAATTTTGGGTTGCGGGATGGTTCACCCCAGCGTGTTAGAGGCAGGTAAAGTGGATACAGAACGTTACCGCGGTTATGCTTTTGGCATGGGTTTGGAACGTTTGGCCATGCTGTATTTAGGTATTCCGGATATTCGTGCTTTATACGAAAACGATTTGAGTTTTCATAGCCAATTTCCGAGCCAGTAAGGAACAAAAAACATGAAATACCCCATTTCTTGGTTGCAGGCTTGGACGGATTTGGCGCCCCCAGAGCGTATTGCGGATACGTTAACGCGTTCTGGTATCGAAGTGGATGCCATTGAGAACGACGTCGTTATTTTGGAATTAACCGCCAACCGTGGTGATTGTTTGTCCATTCTTGGTTTGGCGCGTGAATTATCTGCCTTATTTCAAACCCCATTAAAAACCACAAAATATTCTGCTTTACCGACAGCGCCACTATCCTTAGCATTACAAGTGGATGCCAAACATGCTTGCCCCCACGTTGCATATCTTGAAGCAACGGTGCCTGCAACGGCGGCTACACCAGACTGGATGGCAGCACGCTTACAAGCAGCGGGCTTTGCGTGCATTCACCCTGTGGTAGATGTATTGCATTACGTCATGGCTGATGTGGGACAGCCATTGCACGCCTTTGATCGCGATGCCATACAAGGCGATTTGGTGATTCGGTTGGCGCGTGCGGGTGAAGCATTTATCGATTTACAAGGGAAAACTCATACCCTGACGCAAGGTACTTGTGTCATTGCAGACGCCGCGGGGATTTTAGCAATTGCCGGCTTAATCGGTGGACAGCGCGGTGCTGTATCGGCAGACACGCGTCGTGTATTGATTGAATCTGCGTACTTCACACCAGAAACAGTACAATCCATTCGTCATTATGCCGTACACACAGAAGCGAGTTATCGATTTGAGCGGGGCGTCGATCCTGCATTACCCATGGCCGCATTAACGGCATGCGGTCACTGGTTACAGGAAGCTTTAGGCGCAACGTTATTGGGTGTGACACAGCAAGGTGCGGTGCCAACGCCCGTTACGATTACATTGCGTGCTGATTTCTTAGAAGCATACCTAGGTGTGCGCATACCTGAGCAAGATGTTTCAGACATTTTGTCTCGTTTGGGCGGTCACGTTAAAGCCGGTAAACAAGGTTGGTCCGTTGTGGCGCCAAGCTGGCGACATGACTGGCAAATCGAAGTAGATTTGGTGGAAGAAGTCGCCCGCGTATATGGTTACGACCGACTTCCTAAGGCAACGCTTCAAGCAGGTGTACACGTTTCACTGTCATCCGAAGACACGATTCCCTTAGCACGCGTTAAATCCGTACTAACCGATGCAGGCTTTCATGAAATCATGAATTACAGTTTTGTAGATGCTGCCCTGCAATCACTGATTGACCCTTCACCTGCGTTGGCGTTGCGTAACCCCATTGCTGAAGATAAATCGGTATTACGCATGCAGCTGTGGTCTAGCATGCTCAAAACCGCTTCCTATAACCAACACCGCCAACATGAACGCATTCGCTTATTTGAAGCAGGTGTGTGTTTCGAAGGCGGGCAGTGCCCGCCAACCGAAAACACGTACCTAGCCGGGCTATTGGCTGGACCGCGTTGGGCAGAACAATGGGGCATGGACAAAGCTTCAGTTGATTTTTACGACATGAAAGGCATCGTTGAAGCATTATTAGCGCTTGGACAACAAGCGTATAAAATTGTTTCCGGGACACACACGGCATTACATCCTGGACGTTCTGCAGACGTGCACATGAATGGCGCCTGTATTGGCCATTTTGGTGCTTTGCATCCACGGTTAATGGAAGCCTTTGAAGTTACCGGACCTGTATTTTTATTTGCGCTTCATACTGGGCCTTTATTGAATCGAGAACGCAGTGTGCCGTATATGCCCTCCAAGTGGCCTGTGGTTCGACGTGACCTGGCCTTATTGGTGCCAGAAGCGGTTACCTTTAGTCAGCTAGAAAACGAAGTAAGAAGGCAGTTACTTGATTGGCTGGGTGATTTTGGTTTATTTGATGTATACCAAGGTAAAGGGATCCCCACGGGGGTTCGGAGCATGGCTGTCCGACTGACGTTGCGGCACCCAGAGCGCACCCTGGAAGATGGTGAAGTAGAGGCGGCGATTGCGCGTGTCTTGGCTGCACTATCTGAATTTGGCATACAGCTACGGAGTTAATGATGACTTTAACCAAAATGGATTTGGTAGAAAACCTCATGGAATATGGGTTGGCACGTGCCGATGCAAAGCAGTTCGTTGAGCTGATGTTTGAAGAAATGGTCAAAACCTTGTGTCTTGGCCAAACCGTGCGTATTTCGGGCTTTGGGAACTTTGAACCCCGCTTTAAAAAAGAACGCCCAGGACATGACTTTAAAGAGCGCACCAGTACGTCGGTACCTGAACGCTGGGTGGTGATTTTTAAAGGTGGCCAAAAATTACGCAAGCGGGTAGAAACGTGCCCAGTAGTGCCGGCCGGCTAGCCGGACTTGCCTTTTTGAGCCAGTTCTAGTACATTGCTTTCGGTCGTCGGGGTGTAGCGCAGCCTGGTAGCGCACATGCATGGGGTGTATGTGGTCGGAGGTTCAAATCCTCTC
>JAZKAM010000130.1:0-15166 GCA_040389145.1 Pseudomonadota bacterium | reverse complement strand
TGTTAATAAAGATCGCCCCGGTATCATTAATGGTGGTTGTGGTTCCTGCTGCGACGGAGGCATAAATCGCTCCACCTTCGTTGTTAAGGAAGGTTGTTCTAGTTAGATCATCGACATTAATGGTGCTGCCAGCGCCACCGCTGTTGAGAATCCACAAAGCGTGCGCCATATTGGTGGTGTTGACAATCTTCGTATCCGTAGCTGAGAAATTGATCGTTCCTTCGCCTTGCGACCAAAGTCCGATATTCCCGAAAGGATAATCAGGACCGTAATTGATGCCATTACCCTCGAATACAGAATTTTCTATTGTTACATTGATTGTGTCATTGTCGTTATTGTTGAGTACCAACAATCCATAAGTACCATTATCACTAACGGTAGTATTTAAAAGATCAAAGTTAGTAATACCATGAGTATTGGCAGTTATGACGATACCGCCATATCCTGATCCTGAATTGCTCGTAATTAAAGAGTTTTCCAGAGTAACATTCACTGTGCCGCCTGCAGAATCCCCGAACCCATTGTAGATTTCAAACGCATTGGCAGCATCACCAGCCCCAGATAAGGTTAAATTGTTAATAGTGGCATCTATCTGACCATTGGATCGATTTTGCAACACAAAGCCTTGAGCTGCTGCAGTATTACTATTAAACAATATTTGTACATTATTTGCAGTAAAAGTTATGTCGCCCGATGATAGATTTTCAATGAAAATCCCAGTTGGATTTACTACTGTACCAACAGCAAAATCACTATCAATAGTAATAAGAGAATTTTGAATGTTTAAGCTTCCTTCAGCCGGCTTCATCTGTATGGCGACACTATTGTTGTCAAAAGTTGAGTTTGTGACAGTTAAATTTGATTCGACGTTTTCGAATAATAAACCCCCGGCATCAAAGAATGAGAAAGCACTGTTGCATACCGAAGTATTGGTAATGTTCTGTGTTGAATGAATCCCAGAGCTACCAGCGCCAGGCGTAAAGTTTGAAGTAAATTGCAAATCGGAGAATGTGTTACTCGAATCTCCGTATTCACCAATCAAAAATATTGCGGCGGGCGCGGTTCCATCCGGTTGAAATAATGTCGGGCGATCATCTCCTGAAGAATAGGACGTGTAATCATAAGTTCTTCCGTAAAAATTCTGTCCGTTATATGGCGTCAAGTAGGTGTCATCAATAGTATAAGTGCTTCCACCGCCTTGCAGGTATAATCGTGCATCATCAGGGAATGTGGTATTGATATCGTCTAATATTTCTTGTGTTAATGGCGCTGGATTACCATACGTTCCGTCACCCGTTCCATTTGGTGTAACAAAATATATATTAGAATATTGCAAATTATTGCCTAAGCGCTGAATGGTTCGTTGATCGTATGTGCCTGCGCCTGTCGCTATGATACCTACGTGGCGTTGAACGGGGTCAAGCTGCCTGTCATGAATGTCTTTCGATAGCGTATTGACTGTCCCGCCAAAAACCACATTTAATTCCGCACCAATTCTGTATCTATTTAAGCGATCGTAGCTGTTAAACACTCTAAGGCTAAGTGTCTTGTTAACAGGGTTGTTAAATCCAGCAGTTGCGCCAGCAATGCTGCTTCCGTAAACAGAAGGAGCTTTATAATAATAGCCGCCAAAATAAATGCGTGACCGAAGAACGTCCTTTTTCGAAAAACTATAACCTATTGCTGCGTCGATTCCGTTTCCGACAACTGAGACTGGGTTGGCTCGGTGATCGTATTGGTTATGCGTCCCAGTTTCAAAATACACGTTGTCGGAATAGCCTAAGTTACTAGCGTAATCGGTAGGACCTAATGCTTTGCTGTGCTGAGTAGGGAAGTAGCCATTTAGGTGAAAGTCCCACTTTAGTCCCATTACTTCTAGGCCTGGACTCAATACCAAAAAATTCTTATGCAGGCTGGTACGATTGTAGTCTGCAAATAGATACCCGCCGACCACAACATTTCGTCTTATTGCTCTGTAGCCCAGGCCTGGGCTGACTAAAAAGGTGCTGTCGGCCGCATGACGCCCTAAGAGATCTAAATAAACGAATTGCTCTTCGTTACCCATGATAGGCAGCATCCCATCACCGCCAAACATAGCTGTGTCGCTTAGGCCAGCAGCGGCGAGCATACGTCCGGGAAGTGGAAATTTTTGGTTAGGTTTTAGTTCTTTTGACTCAGGGCTAAGGTTAGCCGCTCGTACACCGTAAGAGCTGACTGTCAGAAACAGAATCACGACATATCGATTAGCTACCATGCTTTTCATACCTAGGTTACACCACACCAGTTTGTTATTCCAATAACTTTATCGTTCGAGAAACAGTGCATCAAGCAACTGGATAAGCCACACAAAAGAAGAACGATTGTTTAAAAACTAGTGCAAGTTTTGCTTATGGTCAAGAAACATAGGGGAGGGCGTCGGCAGGCAGAGGCACTGCCGACGCTCCTTAGCACTTAACGGTAATCGACTGAAGCCGTTTACCACCGTAAGGGGGATACGGTGCGAACAGGTGCTGTATCTACGGTCTCTTGTTTGTCAGTGTGCATCATAGAGTCGCTCACACTGCTTGTTCGTTGTGCAGGTTTTAACTGTTCACACAATTTAGGGACTAAGCGCCAAAGGGGATCACATTGAGCTTTGATTACCTCAGGAATCATTTGTTTGATTAAATGACGGTGTTTAGCGTTTATTTCATCTGCCAAAGGAGCCCAGGGCAGCTCCGCATATCCCAATGTATTCAAAACCAGCATGCGTCCTAAGGACTGTTCTTGAGATGCTGTAAAGGATTGGTTCGGCCAGCTCAGCATCATCGTTGCGATCAAATATTGACTCCAATTATGACAAATCATCCAAAAGGGCTTATCTTTTTCCGACCAAGTAGCAGGAGAGGGGAGGACAAATTTTTCTGCTCCAATGTCTCCCTTTGAGATCGTGCGTCGTCCTTGTAGGTTTATAAACCATTCAGGATATAACAATGCACCTGCTTCCATGTCAGATTGGCTCAGCTGTTTAGAAGGGCATACCGTAAAGCGCAGTTCTTTTTGGGTGCAAACTAGGACCTGAACTACAGCGTAAACGATTTTGCCATCCGTGCCTTGTCTAAAAGGTGCCAGCGCATGCCCACTTGTTAAAGGCGTATACATGTCTTCGACCACTGCTCTTTTCTTAGCGACGACACGTCCAGGAGGAGGGCAATTTTCACTTTCTTCTAAAAGTCGCGCCCAATAGGCTGCGTCCGAATCACGAGATTCAGCGTCTTCTTCTGAGTTTTCTCCGTCATCGGCAGCACGTTTTCGTTTTGCGATGCGTCCTACTCCCTCAAATCCAGCAGGAATATCGCTGGATTCTGGTTGATATTCTGCCAACTCTTCTGAGTTTGAGTCTGTCTCTTCTTCTTCAGCCGAGCTGCCTTCATAATCGTCGTACAGATTATAAAAGTCATCTTGCTGTTGCAGAGGTTGGGGGTTGGGCTGAAGAGGGGCAGAGGTAGCCTGTTGGTATTGCGATCCTTCGGATCCGTTTTGTTCCCTTAACATGAGGGCTCCTTATATTTGTCAAACACTAACGATTAGGATGTCTTAGCATCCTTTCCCTAAGCCTGAAGAGAGTCTCTTCAGGCTTAGAGTTTGCTATCTTTACATCCAGCAATGCTATTGCAGTACGAATGCAGTAGAGCGACGCATTGTATAGGAAAACACCTTGTTTTATAAGGTTTTTAGAACATTTCGGCATGGTTTTTAACGTGAATGTGCGTGGCGTCACGCACATTCACGAAACAATTGCGTGCTCAAGCGGCAACCAAATAGATACTCGTCAGCGACTGCCTCGCTTGAGCACTGAAAGTCTAGAGGTGATGAAGAGGCAGAGATGGATCAAAACAACCCATCTCTAAACGTGCTGTTCTTTGAGCCAGCGATCCAATAATGCACGTAGGGTGACTTGTGTTGCTGGTGTGGTTGCTGGGTTAAAGTGCAGCCAATGAAGGATAGGGTGATGCGTTGTGATGCCAGATTGAGCGTGTCTTGTTGGCTCCTGCTTTACAAAAGCTGCCGCGATAGGTTGCGTATCCTGATAGCCAACCAAGGGTAAATGTGTGTCATTACCGATGACTTGGCCTGCTGCGCTGTATTGCAGTGCATGATACTGCGCCCATTCGGCGTCCGTTAACGCGAGAACCCAACGATGCCCATGAAATCCAGTTTTTACATCAATCTGTGTCACAAAATCACTCTTCCCAAGGCAATACGCTGTGATGTCATTGGGGCAAGTTTGCGCTAGATGTTGCTTAAGTGCTGCGTATGCTTGCTTGTCGTCTTCATGTGTACGCATCCAATCCCGAAAAAGTGCATGACGAGTAATCTCTGAGTTGCCCTGTTCAAAGACATGCACGTTGCGGGTCTTGTTTGGACCGTGGCCTTTCTGGAAAAAACGTCGAAAGAGCATGCCATGCTCACCCATACACATGTAGCCTAAGGCTTCCATAGCAGGGTTACAGACATCGACTGACCGAATATCTCGTACCACGGGCAACAAATCAATCAAAGGCTTAGCAGCCAAACCAGGAACCGCTGTAGAGCCAATATGCAAAACCTCAACGCAATTATTCCCTAAAGCGTTGTGAAGACGCTTTGCTTCTTCTGCAAACTGCTGCGGCCATGCTGGGTTGTAAGGTACAACGTCTATAGTGCGCTGGGTCATATTGTTTTCTCCAAAAGCGGGTGGGAAACAAAAGAGAGAATCATCCGAACCTTTATCCTGAGGCATAAATATTCTAATCATACTCCGAGTTTGGCCGCCATTTCCGGAGTGTAGTTTCTAACATATGGGCTTTTCTAGAGAAGAGCTATATCTCCATTGAATACAGCACCGTATATCGAGAGAGAATGAACACAAATGCTAGCATTGGAGCAAAGGGTTGCGGAGAAAAGATAATGCCAAATCTCAGCATCAGAAAGTTAGATAAAAAACTTTACAGCCAATTGAAGACGCGGGCAGCCGCTAAGCATATTTCAATGGAAGAAGAAGCCCGTCTAATTCTCCAGCAGGTAGTTTTAGCGCCTAACAATACCTCCGGAAATTTTCGAAAAATATTTTGGCGCCAATCACGGGGTAGAGTTAGGTTTTGATAGGGGCTATAGAAAGCCACATCAACCAACAGAGTTTGAAGAGTGATTATTTTGGATATGAATGTAATCTCTGAGTTGATGAAGCCTGCACTCAGCGTTGAAGTTAAAACATGTATACGTGCGTACCCGACTAGTGAGATATATTACGAGCATTTCAATGTTCGAGAGGTTTTTTTTTCAAAAGTACTGTCTTTTGACGATAGTGCAGCTTATGCATTTGGGTCGCTTATGGCGCGTATGAGACCAAGAGGAATGTAGATGGAAATAGCAGATGGGCAAATTGCAGCGATTGCATTAAATAAGATGGCGGTCTTGGTGACACGAAATATAAATATTTTACTGGATGTGGTGTGGAGTTTGTGAATCCATTTGAGGAGTAATGTTGATTCTGTGCTGACCAATCTCTAGTGTGATTGCTGTAGGAGTGAATTTGCAGGTGTTGATTACATCGGACTTTTGACATCCTTCCCCTACTTCAGGCGGGGAAGGATGTTAAAAGCAGTGCGTGTTTGTAAGGTCAATTCATTAGACTAGCGTGAAGCGCACTCCTTTCGCTGTCTTTCTTTCTGGCTCTGCTAATATATCTTTTGCTCCAGTCTTGATAGCAGCCGGTCTAGGCTTGTAGGGGCTATCAGGAGTTGGCGGAGCGCGATCATCGGTGCGCCCTGGCTTTGTAAGTTGCCATACTCGTGGTTGGGAATGTTCATACAGCAGATCATCTGCCTCTCCAGTTGGAATGGGGGAAGACAAATCCGCTGGGTATCTGATTTCATGGGCGCGGCGTGCTGTTTTGAATATCTTGCGCCAATGAGTAATGGGTCCACGTACAGTCATCAGGAGTGCTTTGCGAACTGTAAGAGCGGGGAGCCTGACGAACCGTGTTGCTGGTTGCGGTGTTGCCGGTTGCGGTGTTGTTGGTTGTGGTGTTACTGGTTCTCGAATTGCTGTAGCTTGGCAGGCTGGCTGTCGATTAAGCGCAATTTGAGCAATTAGAGAAGGATTTTTTAGGTCAAGAGGGCCAGCGCCTGGGTTGTTATAAGAAAGAGTTAAGGTGGTTTGATCACGTTGGATATCATAGTCTAGTCTAGCCCAAAATGTTTTTCCGGAGATGGTTAAACATTCGGTATTAGAAATATGTGTCATGTTTTGTAGGCGCTTTTGCTCTATGACTTTGTTGAGCCAATTCAACTCGACTGGAAGCATTATCTCTAAGCTGGCACAGCCAACATAGGATAAGAATTGATCAGATGTTAGATAGGGGAGCCCATTCACTTTGTCTATTTTATTCGTGTGAATGTCGTGCAGTAATTTTTTAGGAAAATTTGGCGCTGCAGTGGCTTTAAGCATAATTTTTACTCCTGGTCGCTGGTATTACTCCAGCTGTTGTATATACTTCAAAAAAATAAGAAGTCTTTATTTTCGGACCAACAGATAGTACTCCTAACTTGAATTTAAAACAAGTCCTCTAACTTAATTGTAATACCACTGTATTGTCAGATGGCGTTGCTAACGCTTTGCTGCTTTGGTAGCTAGTTTCAAGGCCTTGGGTTGAGGTAAGATGCGAGAGTTTTAAATACTAATATCGAAGCAATGGTGCTGTTAATGGATGAGCGCTGGGGTATATCGAATCATCTATCCCCACAGAAGACCGGAAAAAAGGAAACTTAAATATGTCGACTATTATTACAGCAGAATGTCCTTGTGGCTCAAAAAATTCTTTAGCAACGTGTTGTGGCAGATTTTTAAGTGGTCATGACTTTCCAAAAACTGCAGAAGAATTAATGAGAGCCCGTTATACGGCTTTTACGTTGGTTGACTTGGACTTTATTCAAAAAACCTTTTCGCCGAAAACCATAAAGACTTTGATTTTGATGCTACACGAAAGTGGGCAGAAGAATCTCAGTGGAAAAGTCTAGAAATTATTGCGGTACGATCCGGTGGGCCACATGATTCTTCAGGAACTGTAGAATTCACCGCGACTTATGAACACCAGGGGCAGACTTGGGTACATCACGAAACTTCTCAGTTTCGTCGTGATCAGGCGGGGCATTGGTCTTATGTTGACGGGAAATCGTCTCAGCGTCTCGAGGGCGCGTCTCCGAAAACCCAAGTGCGTAGTCCAACCAAAGTGGGTCGTAACGATACGTGCTCGTGCGGATCTGGGAAAAAATACAAAAAATGCTGTGGCCAAGGTTAAGTTCGCCGGTTTAACCCGGCTAATCGGCTATTCGCACATATGATTAGCCGGGTTAAACGGCCTATACATGACAATATAGGGCCTTGATCGGATGCAGGATGAAGTCTCTACAGCATACTTTTGTGTGACTTTCGTAACCTTTCGTAGTTCAAGCCATCAGTGTGTTTAAAAAAGCTTTAACGTGGGTAGCAAAGTGCTCCGGCTGATCAAATGGAACTGCATGACCCGCTTCTGCGATTTGCACGACCGCTAAGCGTTGATTAAGTCTAGCAAGTTCTGAGGCAATATCAGGAGAAACTACTGTGCCGACATCACCGATAACGAGTAAGCTCGGAACATTGAGAGTTTTGATCAACTGCATATAGTCAGGATTGGGCGGGGTTAAAATTTCAAATGCATGAATACTTGTTTGAAATCTTGCCTCGGCGAATAGTTCAATGAGCTCGCGTGGACGGTGGTTGTGACGAATGAGAATGCCAGCCAGAAACTCTTCTCTTGATTGACTAAGCACTCGGCGATGTTGGGCAGCGACATCACTTTCGTATACTTCTTGCTGCACCTGTGGCGTCAGAAAGGTTGGATCGGCCAAGACAAGTCCGCGTAGTAGTTTGGGGCTCTGATTGGCGGCTACAGCTGCCGTCATGCCGCCCATCGAATGGCCAATGAGTACTGGAGCATTGAGTCCAAGCGCTTCGATAAGACCCAAGACATCGACGGCGAGGTTGTCATAGGAATAGCCTTCGCTTGGAGCGCTGGAGTGACCGTGGCCTCGAGCATCAGGCATGACAATGTCGTAGTCCTCTTCCAGTGCTCGTGCTACAGGAGTCCAACACGCGCCACTTGTCATTAGCCCATGTAACAAAACAACTGGGGGCTTGTTGCCGCCGGTTCGTAGATAGTGGATATTAATCCCATTTGCTTCATAGCTTTTAGATGTCCATTTACTCACTGCGATTCCTCTCGATCAAAGACCTGTATTTTTCAAATCTCGAAAAATGATACACCGGTTTGGTTAACTACACCATTACAGGACTTTAGTAAGAAGCTTTCGGAAAGTTAACAAGGCGCATAAAACTCCGATTATCAGGCTTAAAGGAATTGGAGCATCTTCTCTATTTAGGAAGGCATAATTTGTCAGCTTGCTAGTTTTTTTATAAATCTGTATGATGGGTGTGCCCAGAAAGCTTTATAGGGTGTATCCGCATGTTAAAAAAATTAAATTAGAAATATAAAAAAACTTCTTTCTGTAAGATGGTACCCTCAATAGCATGCAAAAAATAATAGAATCAGTTAAATAAAAAATATTCAGGTAAGGGGGGAATAAAATGCCATTTGCGAGTAAAGAATTTTTAGCGGACTATGCCTATTTGTTTTTGGTTGATCCTTCAAGGCTATATAGTTTGGATAAGAAGTATGCTTCAGGCAAGCAATATGATTTTTATGAAAAAGAAGAACCTGGATATGGACTGGGCATCTTAAAAGGTTATTGTTATGCGTTTTCTCCTGAACTAACAAACCCAATGAGTCACACAGCTATTCTAGGGGTTCATAAAGCAACAATGGCTCATTCTCATGAATGTATAGCAGGGGAGTATAAAACAAATTGTAACAATTTTACACTTTGCCTTTCCACTGAAAAAACTTGCACTAGCAATGTTTCCTTGGGCGGGTTTTTAGAGTTTTTAAATACCTCTTTGTTGCCACCAAACAGTGTTCACTCTGTTACTTTTCACTGTCCAAAACAAGGCGATATCGCCATTATGTTGAAAGAGTCTTTTGAGCTTTTAAATGTAGATGGAACTTTAATGGTTAGAACAATGCATCAAGAATTAATTGATGCCGGATATTTAGATCCAAGGACTCTTGTTCCTGCGCCAGTGGTGTATGAACCTTCTAGAGATAACCCCAGAATTGAATCAGCTTTAAAGCAAGGCGGGGCGGTGGCCGATTTGAGGCAGATAAATTATGGAAAAGAGTTGTTTTTTATCCCTGCAATCAATTCTATGCCTGAAGATTTAGTTCTCGACAAAAAATTTAACCAGACGCTCGTGCAAAAGCTCGATGCCATTTTTGAAAGCTACCATGCTGCCATTGAAGTGGCAGAGAGTGAAGATGAAAAACTGAGGGTAATTGTATCGCATGTACAACGAATTTCTCAGCTTCATCCGTTTTCGGATGGGAATACACGCGTTTGTTATATCTTGCTCAATCGATTGTTGAATTTGGCGGGTTTAAACTTAGCTTTATTATTCAACCCTAATCGTTTTGACTGTTTCTCTGCTGAAGAAAACGTCGATTTTGTAAAGCAGGGACAAGATTATTGCTCAAGGCTATTGTTAAATTCTCAGACACACATTTTTGAGGATGATTTACAGCTTGCAAGAGCGCTAAAGACAGGATTGAGAAAAATTGAGGTTAAACCTACTCCTCTGAGTGGAGATGCAGAATTTTCTCTTTTTCTGAACAAATTTATTGAAATATTAGAAAATGAACAAATGTTCTTAAAATCCCAGCTATCAGCTTTGTCTCAAGCCTTTGAGCCTATGCCGGCAGTTGGGCAGTATTTTAATCGCGCCACAACACATATGTTTCGCTATTATTTAGATGTTCAAAGAATGTTGACGGCAAAGGCAGAATTTGATGGCGTCGCTGAGTGTGAGCATGCGGAAAAAATGATCAAAACGCGATTCCCTGGTTTGGTTTTTTTCTCTAATAAAAAGCAAGGGAAAGTCGAACTAATAGTGCCGGGTGTCAATTTGCCTGAAAATGCCAAATGCCTTAAAGAAGGAATGATTCGCTGCGGCGTCATGCGCTCAACCTAGTGTAGTGAAAATAGTCTAGGATAGAGATTAACAGCATCTATGGCGCAGGAAATGCTTGTAGGGGTTCTGGACATCGTCAAAAATTAGGGAGGCCGCTCTTAGTTTTAGGGTGCGGCCTCAGAGTAAGGACGAGAGGGCCTTGGTGTGCCCGTGATTCTATACTAAACAGCACACCAGGTCGCTTCCCCAGGCTGAGTTAGTGCGGCATGTTACCGCGATGAGATGGTGCAGTAATCAGGCCGGCTTGTGCAACTGGTGTTTCCGGATTAGGGTTTGGCTGCACGTTATGGCTTTCACGATTTCCTGCAGCAGCATCAGCGCCTAGCGGAATGGTATTTTCTTGAGGCAGAGTATTCGGGTTGTCACTATGGGGCTGCCCTTTTGCAAAGTCACCTGTCCATTGCCAAGCGCGTTTGAAATGACCGATTTCATCATCATTGTCGCGAAATAGTGAACGCACAAGCATGCCAACAAATACAAAGGGTGACACAATCTGTCGTAATATCCGTAAGAAGGAAAAGGGCTGGTCAGCAGAGCGGTGTTCCTTTGCCTGATTGACTGATGCTGCGGCGTTTCGTCGTGCATGCTTTGTTTCGCGTTGCTCCTGAGACACAGCTTGAGGTGCCAAAGTTACGGGTGCAGGAGTGCGAGTTAGGTTATCAGTTGGCTGAGGAGCAACACGCGCACCAGCAGTCGCGTGTTGTTGCTCAGGCACAGCTTGAGGAGAGGGAGCGGGATTAGGGTTGGGCTGCAGACGACTGGCAGCGTCTTTAGACTCGCGGTAAGCGAGGTCAGCAGCCAAATATAAATCCAGATCCGATGTCAATAGCGTGGTATCAGGATATGTAAGTTCCTGAGTAGGATCGCCTTGGGTAACAGGTGGCAATTCGGGATGATGTGCTGTGTATACGTCTAAGGCCTTGCTTTGAGCATCAAATTGGCGTACGCGTGGGATATTACGCCTAAATTCAGCTAGATAGTTTTCGCATGTATTTATGAATTTGACTTCTTTGTTAACTAAGTCTAATTCCCTTCTTTGATGGCCACTTAAAATAGTATCATTGACGTAGTTTGCATGCACTGTTTCTCTATGGGTTTTTTCTGGATCTGTTAATAAACGTACATAGATAACCAAGGCAAGATTAACTGCTGCTGCTTGGCGGGGACCGCTATACACCTTATTTGCAGCTTCTGCCGTAATCAAAGCGTTATCATTTGCTTTGGAAGGTTTCTTGGCCATAGCAGACTTACAAAAATCTAGGTTTGACTCAGTGCCGACCCATACATTGTATTTTGTTCTGTACGTCTCGCGTAATTCTCGTTCTTTTTCTCTTAGTTCGTTTTCGCTATAAATATTCGCTCTCATTTATTCCCCCATGCGCTTTAAACGCTTGCTGAATTTGCGTGTCTGTGATTGGAAATATAGGCAGCTATATTCTGGCATATAATTCTCTAAACTGAACTATAGAACATTTGGCAGAATTTTAATTCGGGGAGTGGTGTAGATGCATTATAGAAATGACTTCGGCCCATTCAGACTGGAGGTGAATTTTTTTGAGGAGGGGCCCATTTAGTAATGAAGCGCAAGTTTCTCAACCTAGACAAGGAAATTCGATTTAACCTTGCTAATCATATATCCCAATACTTGATTTTCAGGGTTAAAGGCTCTGCATTCTGATAGCATGTTCAATCAAGGCAAGGAGTAGATTTCGGTAGATACGTATATGCCGCGTATATCTAGAGATACACCCTATATCTGATCCAGTAATACCAATATGCTTTTACGCTTTCCTTGTATTTTTAAGTCGATAAATATGAACTAAGGTAGCGCAACTTGCCGCTGTAATCCAGACAAGTAAACAAAAAACAAAATTGTCTGGTATCAAAATTCCTCGCATCGCATTATCAATGAGCAGAACAAACTCTAGTAAAATGATAATGCTGAAAAAGTACTTTTTTGCGGATATTCTATTTTTAAAGGCATAAGTGGAGTAACGCTCAGACAAGATGCATATGAGCGTGATAAAAATCCATTGATTCACCTATACCTCATAAATTAATCATTTTGCAGCATTACAATTTTATCACCAGCGTAACCTGCTGCCGCAGCCTTCGGTACTACATATCGTGCTGCGACTGTTTTCCCTGCTGACGCGGATAACACCAATAAAAGAGCCCCTCGGTCTATAGCCCTGTTCTCATGACAGTCAACGCATGTCCGCTGTACTCACTGGTACCGATGTCTTCCCAACCGAGCGATTCGTAATACGTGGCGACTTTAGGATCAAAGGTGGCTAGAAAAAGTTGGTGAAAACCAAAGGTACGAGCTTTTTCTTTCGTGGTCTCGATGAGCTGTTTGCCCAGACCCTGTTTTTGGTATTGTGCATCGACAACAAGGGAGCCTAGCCAAGGCGTTAAATCATCCCGGAGACCGTCATCGGCGCGTAGAGAGCACATACCTACGGGTGTTTCACCAGAAAACGCCACAAAGGTAAGTGGTAGCATGTCATCATTGAGGTGCGTGCGGAAGCGTTGCTCTGTTTCTGCTAGGGTGCATTCAGGCATCCAAATTTTACCAAGTACTTCGCGCCAAATCTCTGCTAGTCGGGGAATAGCTGTTGGGAATTTTTTCAATAATTCGATTCTGAACATCCATGCGCCTGCTTTGCGTTGTGCTTCTACCGTCGATTATAACAAACCCCAGTAAGCAGGCAATTCATAACGATAACTCAGGCGCACACTAATATGGACGTCCGTAGGGATATGGCGTCATGCCTGCAGTGGGCACGCAATTTCCGTTAATGTCCGGCGTGTACAACACTCCATCCTCTCCAACAAATGCTGGTAATAATACTTGCCCGGCGAAAACTGGCCTTGGGTAAAATGCAACAGGCGGCGGTGGATAATAAGGTGCCGGTGAATAAAAAGGTGGTGTTGCTGGAGATGCCGGCATAATTGGAAAGAAAGGTTCAGCTGTGGGCTGTAGTGGGTGTGTGTCACGATGGTGGTCTTCACTGTGCTTCAACTTATGATGATCAGCCAAGTGGCCCGTGGTTGGTTCTGAGTGGGCTCCCTGTTCAACAGCCATTGTTGGCACTGTCGTTTGTGCTGGCTCTATACCTGCAACATGAACAGCAGGGGCCTCTGCAATGGACAGCGCTGCTGCCGCCTCAGCTGCTTGAGTTGCGGGTTTGGCATCTTGAATAGCTGGTTGCATTTCCGCCTGCGTTACGCGTGCTGAAACGTCATCGGGTTTTTGTGTAGCGACAGGTACAGCGTCCCCCGAACGGCTAGTCGGCACATGAGCGGTCGCTGCTTGACCCTGAGGTGGCTTACCCCAAACAAATGTTTTTGGGGCAGGAGGAGCTGCGTCAAGTTGAGCATTAGGCGGTTGCTTTGACTGTCTTTGTTGCGCAGGCTCGACTCGGTGCGGTTTTATTCTATTTGCTGGTGGTCGTGCCTTTGCTACAGGGGGCTTATTGATTGGCGGCTTAGGTATGGACTTGACCTGAGCCGCTGTTGGTAATGGGGAAGGCTGGGTTTTGGGCGGTACAGTATCCGCTAAAGGTGCAAGTGTAGGTGGTGGCGTAGTGCTTTGTGTGGGAGGCACTTGTGCTGAAGCCTCAGGTGCAGTGGGGGCAGAGCTCTGAATAGGCGCCGGAATGTCGCTGGATGCTTTTTCGTGAGCTGGAAGAGCCGGCTTAGTTTTTTTAGGCCCTCCATTCCCAAAACAGTCGCGAGCTTCTGGAACAAAGGCCAGCGCTTTTTCATAAGCGGCCCCCGCTCGTGGGGCGGCTCCTTTGCTTTTTGGCGGCCGTTGCGAAACAGCATGAACCTTTGTTGCTTTAGACGGGGCGCGAGCATTTTTTTCTGTAGATGGGGTAGCGGTTCGCGTCGCTGGTACGTCAAAGGGCAACGTTTCTTCTGGCTTTAAGGTGATAGATGCTTGTGCTACAGAAATAGTGGGGCTATTGCGAAGCTCGGTGATTTTTTGTAGCAATAATCGAGCATGGATCTCGAAATCACTGGAATCGGTATAAGGTGAAAAAAGGATCTGCTTATATCTGGGAAATTCATCGGCCAGTTCGATAGCTAAAATTAAATCTGCTATCTCTTTAAGAAACAGAAGAGAATTTTTCGAGCGAAGCAATGAAAGATATAGGTTGGGAAACAATGAAGTGCTAACAACTGAAAGCAAAAAGGTCATTGAAAATGCGGTCGTGAATGTGCCGCTCGTAAAAAAATGGTACATGATAATGGCGAATACATTGATAATACTCAGAAGGGTGACAACGGATTTCCTTGACTTTTTACTTTCATTTCGTAGATCAGCTCTATCTTCTTGTGACTGGGTAATAAAAATAATGAGCTCGTCAGATTTTCCTAACTTATCGAATTCATCCTTAAGAGCAAGGGCGGTGACAGAACTTGCGTAAACAATTAATGACATTCCTTTGTTATGTTCGGAAAGAATATTCTTCACTGCCTCATTTTTTCTTTGCGCTGAGAAGCTGGGATTAGTCATGCCTTGACGATCTAGTCTGAAACTTCTTACTGTCTTACGTGTCATCTCATATCCACGAACTGAGACATCCATTTTCTTTGCATGCTCAATCAATGATCGTCGTTCACATAATTTTTGGTACTGAGATAAATAATATTTTGTAACTTCTTGCAGCTCAGGAGGAATTTTTTCGATAGCGCACTGACTATCAAACAGCTTTTGATCGTTTAACAATAGGTTGGCCATTTTTAGAGGATTGGCCATCCTGTATTCTGTGCACATTTTCGTTAAGAGCGGCTCGACCAATTTTAACTCTTCGGATCCACCAAGCTCTTCCTTTGGTCCGCCCAGATCCATCCGCAAGTTTGAGTACCCCAACTCCTTTAGCCCGCGCAATTGATGTTTGAGTGATTGCAACACGTAAAGGGGTTGTGTGTAATATACAAAAACAATGGTGGGTAGCCGTTTAGGCACTGCTTGGGTTTTCGAAGGCTCAGAAGATAAAGGCATGGGCTCCTC
>JAZKAM010000129.1:4240-13138 GCA_040389145.1 Pseudomonadota bacterium | reverse complement strand
ACGGCTGGCTCATCAATGGCTGTAGGCAGTACAGGTTTAGCCGGCTCTGATGGTTCAACACGACCAGATGGTCCTATTGACGAAGGAAGTGGAGGTACAGGAGCAACAGGCACAACAGGCTGCATAGGTAATGGCTGTGGGATGGGCTTTATAACAGGTAGTCTAGGTTGCGGCGGAATCACTGGTACGGCTGGTAGGGCACGACCCGTGGCTGCTTCCTTTTGAATAAATGGTCTACCTGCTGCCTTAGCGTCTGCTCTTTCCTTCAAGTTTTCTCTAATTTTATCGTAAAACTCTTTAACAGTTAATTTTTTATATGCTGAAATTTTTTCACCAAATCTCTCAAACAGATTGGCGAGTGTTATATCCATCGCAGGTGTAACATCATTTCGAATCGAATTAAAAATATAGAGCAGCTTTTCAATTCGCGTACCATAATCTATTGAATCAGTTAGCCTTTCCTCTAAAATAGTCAACACACCCTGATCATCTTCCGTATCTGAATTAACATGTTTAATAAGTTTACATAATGCATTGAATTTTTCTAGAGGAACATAACGATAAAGTTCACCACCTACATCGATATCAACTCCTGGTTTATTTGCACTAAGAGTCTCATTTAGCTCCCTTTCAAGATCTAAAAGTTTTTCTTTTGGATCAACTTTAATTTCTGGCAGTAACGGAAAGTGAAATCGTCTTTCATACGCCTGCTCAACCTCAAGCAAAATAGCACGAATCGAATCAGATCCTGCTTCAGTCGATTCTTTAAGCTTCAAATGCAAGTCCAGAATACCCCTATGCTTTTTTACATATATCAGGGTTGTCATTAGGTTTACCAAATCATTATGAAACTTCTTGTTTTCCTCAGCAGAATAATTGGCAAAAACTCCTAGTTGTGCAAAAGAATGATATAAAGCTATCTGTTCTGTATCACCATAACTGTAAATCTTGCTATTACTCAATCCTTCGGGTTCTGAAAAACTCTTAACTCCAAGCGAAACCAAATATTTAATGGCATTTTTAACAAGTATTGAGAATTCCTCATTATTTTCAGAGCGTAAACCATCTTCACCTTTTACCCATTTACTAACAAGACAAGAAAATACATATGGGCCAGATCTTGAATGTTCCTCACCAGGATTCTGAACACGAACTGTGCCAAACAATTCATCCAATAAATCAGGGTTTAGTTTGGATAGTTTTACATTCAATAGTTCGCAGACAATGGCCTGGATTTTTTGCATAGCCAAAACTCCTAAGGTGTTTTTATTCACAGGCTTTCCGAACAAAAGATGAGCAGAAAAGTCTAATTCGCTTGCTTAAGTATAACATAAAAAGTCAGCTCTTTAGCTCTACACAGACCTTCAACTTGTAAGTGATGCGCATTAAACCACAGTCTTAATGGCTCAGATTATCAGCTGTAGCTACACTTGAATGTTTTATTGATACCAACCTATTGGGAAATTACACGGTATGCGCTACCATGCTATGGGCTAGGGTCGCATTGTAATAAAGGAACAGTGATCATGGATAAAGAGTTAACAGCAACACTGTGTGAGTATTTTAACTTAGGAAAACCCCTATTCCCCCGCAATTTTCACGACATCGAAATGATATACCCTATCATGCCAACTTCTGTGTACGAATATTGTGACTTTCGAGTCCAAACAGACCGTGGAAGCTTTCTCATCAAACAGATGCTAGGCATGCCCTTAACAGAGGCTTGCAAAAAATATTTTAGAGCACAGGAACAATGTGCTCGTGAGTTTCAATCCAGAGGGATTTTGACTGTATCATCGATTAAAGCCGGTGATGAGGTCACTTATTTAGACAACAAGGGTATTGCATACTTAGCATACCCTTACGTTCACTTATATAGCCTACCCAGAGGAAAAGTCAATCGGAAGCTTGCAATAAAAATTGCCGATCAGAACATCTCAATATACAGAGATATAGTGCCATCCGATGGATATTATTACATGGGAGAGGACCAGAAGAATTATCTGGCAAGCCCAAGAAATGATGATATAGGCCTGCACTTTTCCGAACTCCGCAGTGTTGGGAAAGCCTTTCATGAGATGACGCTTAAAGATTGTGATCCACTTTTCAGTCTACAAGATCATTATTACCAAACCATACATCTCGTCAACTCCAATCATCTTCGTTATATACATACAGAAGTAGCACAGGAAAATGTTCTATGGACGGCAAATGGCACTCCAGTTATCATCAACTGGCTGAATACAGATTATGCCAATCCTGCCAGGGATTTTTTATACAGCGCATTAATGTGGAGTGGATTTCACTCAGAATTGAATCTCAGTGTATTTATGGAAATGCTCAGTTACTTTGAGAGAACCCATCACTCATGGCATTTGTACTCAGACCAATTTGTTCAAGCTTGTTTTTATGACATCCTTATCGACATCATGACAAAGCAAGTAAAGCGAACGTACCATCATTATGTTTGCGATGGCCCACTGGATACAAGATATCTTCTGACAGAACTAGAAAATACAAAACGGCTAGTGAGCAAATACTTTCAAAGTATACCATTTCTCACAAAGGTAGTTGATGAGTCCTTTCAACGAAAGTTCATGTATGTTTAAGTCTAACCGCTCCCGTTCCACTAGGACAAAAACTTTTCGAACCAATCTGTTAACTGTGCATCGACTTGGTCGATAAACCCCCAAAAACCGTGGGCTGCACCAGGGATCACAGAAATTATAGACTCTGCATTCAGGTAGGTAAGCGTCTTTTGCGCGTGATTATATAGTTGAACTTCTTCAGAGTCCGAATCACCATGGATCATCAATACCGGACACTTTACTTTAGAAAAGACAGGCTCCTGGTCTATCTCTGAAAAATCCATGAGCATCTTTCTATCAACCATAATTGATTTTCGTGGTCCAGGAACATCCGATTTCACAGAGCATTGCCCACTTTCTCGAAATTCCAACAACTCTTCTTCCGTAAAATATTCGCTCCAGTTATATTGGATCGGCCCTGTAGGTGCGCCAGTCGTAACAATGGTAGTGATCTGCGGCGTATAAGCTTTAAAGCAAAAGTACCCACCCAATGAATTACCCAAAAGTCCAATATGCTCATACCCTAAAGATCGCACATATGAAATTGCTGAGCTCAAATCAGCAATATTGGTTTCAAAATTAATCGTTTCATCATCGCTTTCACCAACCCCACTATAATCAAAGGTGAACGTACCAATATTTTTAACACCAAGACTATGGGCGTAAATTTCAAATCGCCCCTCTGAAGATTTGTCTGAACAAAAGCCAGAGACCATAATAACTATTTTTCTACTATTAACTGGGTAAAGATGCCCAACCAACTTCTTGTTTTTTATATTACTAAAAACGTGCCGCTCAAATTTTTTCATAACTCCCTCTTATACCGCTACGCTCTTTTCAGTATAGCTGAAGCGTACCAGCCACCTGCAGTGCGTCATATCGGACCAGTGAACCAGTCAGAAGCTATGGTTAAACCCATGGATTTGAGAAAGTTTCTTTTGGCTACATCATGTCCTCCAGAAACAACAACTACCTGTACCGCGCCTTGCGCTTTTGCCATATTGCACAATTGCTCTAATAATGCCCGCCCTACAGACCACCACAAGTCATCAGAGGAAACGCAATAATCATCAACTTCAAGTGTCAAGCCACCTGGTGCATAGACTTCAGGTGCTTGACGCAATCGGCCAATAATAAATCCTGTCATTGCCCCATTGCATTCAGTCACTTGAACCAAATGATTTTTATCCGCTAACAAAGTTTTAAACCATGCCATTTGTACACTGTTCGCATCAGTAGCATGCTTCCAAAAGATTGGTTGCGCTTTTTCATAATCTCGGCGTTTTTTTTCAGACAACGCAACCATTTCATCTACATCACCCAGACCGGCTGCGCGCACTTCAGTGCGCTCATTTTGATCATGCGCATCCGTATCAAATAAAAAGAAAAGCATAGAATATGGGTCCGGCTGTTCTGCGCTTCTTAATTCATCGCTCGATTTATTGCATTCCTCTACTTTTCCAACAGTGTATTCACTAATAATTGTACGCCAAAAATTTATGGCACGCTTATTTTCATCAATGGCGCCAATAGCCCATCGTCCGGAAAATCGTTTAAAAAGCTCAGTCGCAACCTTCCGACCAAGTCCAGAGCGCTGGAACTTCCCCAAAACAAAAAACTCTTCCATGCACCAATGGCAGTCTGGAAATATTTTAGACACGCCAACTAAAGCAAATCCTGCATACTCTTGGTTTACTTTAATCAAATAAGAACGATACTGCGGCTTGGTTAAATATTTTTTCAAATCAATGCATTCAAACAATCCATTATCGGGGCATTCCCAGCCAGACAAGACGCGCCCACACTCTTTCGAGAGATCGTACACGTAAAATCTTGCCATGTTTTGAATAAGCTCGTAGTTTTCTATAGTTGCTATTGCCAATTCAAAATCTACGTTGTTTTTCATTTAATATCCTTAAATAAAATTTTTATTACATGGATTAGCCGACTCAATAAACAAAACCAGCATGCTGCATCGCATCGTTTTGACTTTGCGAATAGATATTACGCTAAAAAACGACTACATTAAAGTATAGGCCCCAGCTTGGAATTTTTATGAAGAAAATTAGCATTCTACTCCTATCCCTATCAAGTTTTGCATATGCAGACATGACAACCTTTCGCTCTAAATTATCCGGACTTTCTATAGGTCTGGGCGTTGGTGATGCACATTACTCCACACGAGTTGATTCACACTATACCTACACAAATTTATACGGCGGAGGCCTTGCCAACGGTTATCAACATATTGCCTCGTTTGGTCTCGGTAAATCTGACATATCTCGAGGCGTCTTAAGCTTGAATCTCGCCTATGAGCGCCCTTTCATGCAAGACCGATTAAAACGCTTTAATTGGGGGCTGATGGGAAGTTATGATGCGGGTATAATCCATAGTGATACGATTAGTCTTTCAGGACTGACAATACCTGATCCGTCATTAAACAACGTCTACCCTGATCTTCTCGAGGTTTTTACTTCTTTTGGTGCAAGCGCCTCACTGACACAAAAACATCATTGGTCCATTGGTCCATCCATTGGATACCGCTACAATGACAAATTTACCTTATTTGGGAAAGTTGCGTATCATCAAATTTGCGGTAACTTAACCATGACAACCACAACGCCTGATAATCGTTACACGGTTGGTGCTCCACTTAGTTCTGGTCATTCATTTCCAGGCATTGGGTTTGCCATAGGCGGAACTTATGGGCCAAAAACTGGCTGGTACGCACAACCACAGGCGGAATATGTTTTTTATAACACTGAGTCAGCTTCTGCACCACGGCTAACTCAATCTTCATATGAGGTAACCTATGTCTCTTCCGATAGCTTTAAACTGAAAAGCTACTCAGGTAAATTCACTGTTGGCTATCGACTGTAATATATCTACGCACTTGGTATAAAAACGACGCCCTTGCGCCGTTTTTATACCGTTTCTCATTGAACTTTATTGAAAAAATTAAAAATTATTCACTGTGTGTTTCTGGAATTTTTTCCAATATTTTCACTTCATCCCACAGCTGCATCATCATTTCGTAAGGTTGATCTTTTAAATTATACAAACCTTGTCTTTCAGCCAACTGTTTCAATAAAGTAAAACGACGATTTAACTTGTCTGCACTTTTTCTCATAAGGTTGGGCATATCATATTTTTTAAAAAAACATAACGCGCAAACCGCATGTAACAGATCAGCAACTTCTTCTTGTATACGCTCAGGACCTTCTTGTTCCTCAATAGCTGCAGACACTTCAGCACACTCACTTCGGATTTGTGCCAATAACGTTTCAGTGTCGGGCCAAGAAAACCCATACTCTTCTGTCTGCTCATACAAATCTTTTAGGCGTTGAAGGGGTTCATTTATCATATTTTCCTCCATTTATTTTTTGTTAGTTTACCAGATTAAGTGACTTTTTTATAGTTTGCCCGTAGACTGTGGCAAGTTCAGATGTCTATCAAGGGTACAGGATGATTAAGCCAATTTTAGTGGATTTGCCAGAGCGCTTCGAAACGGAGCATTTGATTCTACAAGCACCTAAAGCGGGTTATGGCGCAGCCCTGCTCGACGCCATCTCCGATGGGTATGAAGACTATGTGAAATGGTTAAGTTGGACGCCAACATTACCTACCCTGGAAGCAGTAGAAGAAGATTGCCGCCGTCATTATGCTCAATTCATACTGAGAGAAGAAATTCGGTATCTGATGATAGAAAAATCCTCACAAACGGTTGTTGGACGCTGTGCACTCCCATCCTGGCAGGCAATTTGGGCTGTACCGCAATTCGGCATCGCTTATTTTGTACGACGCGAATGTCGTGGACAAGGTTATGCAAAAGAAGCCAGCCATGCTTTAGCTTTATTGGCCTTTCGACGACTGTCAGCAAAGCGTGTTGAAATTCAAGTAGACGAACAAAACATAGCCAGCATTAAAGTCCCTGAAGCCTTAAATTTCATGTTGGAACGTCGTCAAACCGGTTGGACTAAAGAGATTAATCCCGACGCAAAGCTGTTGATTTATGTCGCTACATCAGAAGAGCAATTCCCAAAGATAGAGTGCGCCATTTAAGCACTCTTACTTCGCAAAGCAAACCAACTAATGCAGGCGCTGACGCAAAGTAGGCCTGTGATCCAGTGAATACTGTGTGTCTTGTCATAGAGTAGAATACTCGAGGCAATAACAACGGTGGAAATAACTTTTCCCAGACTGTATGCGGTCGATACACGACGGTAACGATGGTAGGGGTCAAATAGAGTTTTGCTCCAGGCGTGAAATGGTGCAACCAATAAGGCCAGGAGCAAAGCAAATATCAACTTAACCATGATGATTTGCCACACACTACCTTGCAAAATTAGGTACATTAACGGATAAGATAAAACTAACGTGCCGAGGCAAGCGGCCCGCATCAGTTTTTTAAGTCCTAGACGATCGCTAAGGTAACCTACCCACAATAACAACCCGAGATAAACGACTGTTACGCCAGCATTAATGGTCATCATCGTATTCACATCAATACCGGTGATCAATGGGAGTAACGCGTTAAAAATGCGCGTAGGTAACCCAGAAAGAATACCAAAAAACACCGACACGACAATCAAAGTAAAAGCCTTTTGACGTATCGTTGAAACCTTTGTAACAGGTTCTGGCATGCCCTGTATTGCGACGTATTCTGGTGTCTCAATAAGTCGATTGCGCCAGAAATAAGCGACTACAGCAAAGCAAAAGCTTAATGCGTAGGCTGCACGGAAATAACTAGGGCCCGCTCTACTCACCATAGCAGCAACGACCGTCGCCATGAGGATTCCACTGACAATAGCAGCGCAGTAGACGCCACTCACCCACCCTTGCTTCGAGGCAACCGATTCATGCTCTAAGCAATAAATAGCGCCACCATTAAATTCACCACCCAAAAAAAACAGCTGAACTACGCGACATAAGCCAAACAATGCCGGCGCAAGTAATCCAATATCTGAATAGGTAGGTAATAGAGCCACTACACCGCTGGCCAGAGCAGTACCAATCATAGCAAACAACATAGCCGGCTTACGTCCCTTACTATCTCCCAACCGCCCAAAAAAGTTTGCGCCAATCAACTGGCTTATTACTGCAAAAAGTTCGAAAAGGAAAAAATAAAAATAGGCCGTCATCGTAGGGATCTGCGGTAAAAATACATGGATCAGCACCGGGGCCAAATATCCATAGAGTGCAATATCATAATACTCTAGTGCCGTGCCAAAAATTGCTGGAAGGTATACCGTACGATATTTGCTTATCATGTTATGTACCAAATGGGTTTAATACTAGGCTAGTATTCTTAGCTGACTCGCTCATTTTAACACAATTCTTCTTGTTTCTTGGGTGTTTCTTGATATAAAGCGTGTTAGGATGAAGCGAAAAGGTGGCGTGTTACAACTGCGCCATGCTACAAACCGTCAGACTATAGCGCAAGAGTTGCGAGCAGTTTTCTTTTGACCTCACCGAAGTTAGTTGGTTTGTTTACTTGTTATTTCACCTGGTCTTAGTTTTTGGAGGTACGCGTGAATCAACGGATGCCCTTTATTCTTTTGGGAATTATCCTATTTAGCATATTTTTTGACCCTTATTTGCCCCTCACCTTCAAGTCTACCTTGTTGGCATTAAGTCTTAGTATTAAGTCGGTCATTATTTTTGTTTTACCCTTTGTAATTTTCGGGCTTCTTTTTAGCGCCACATCCAATTTGTCCGCCCGTGCCACGCGCATCATTGGTTTCGTTTTATTGGCTATCTGTGCTTCCAACTTTGTTGCCACCCTTCTTGGCCGTTTTGTTGGCGAATGGGTTTACCATTTCAATTTATCCATTATCCCTCCGCATGCAGAACATGCCTTAATCCCTGCTTGGACATTTGATTTGCCCAAGCTCATCTCTAATGGCCAAGCTATGATGGCGGGTCTAATATCCGGTTTAGTATTTTCGCGACTTTCCCCAAAAATGAGCTTAAAGGTAGCAGGTATTTTTGAGTCATTCATTGATAGAGCGCTCAAAATTCTGGGCTACTTCATTCCTCTATTCATTGCCGGTTTTGCCATCAAACTACAGCATGAAGGCGTGATTACAACGATCATTCACGACTATTCGTTTATCTTCGCAACCATTGCCGTGGCACAATTTACCTACATTTTCTTCTTATATTTTGTACTCTCTCGATTCAATTTTTCTCTATTTATCGAGCGCATCAAGAACATGTTACCTGCCGGTATTAGCGGTTTATGCACCATGTCGAGCGCCGCGAGCATCGGGTCGAAAAACCCCAACGCAGCCATCTGTCATCTGCGGTC
>JAZKAM010000129.1:0-4230 GCA_040389145.1 Pseudomonadota bacterium | reverse complement strand
GAGCATGCCACTCCTCATTCTGGGCGCAGAAAAAAACACGGAAAATAAAGAGCTTTGTCATTTCGTAGTACCAAGCTCCGTGAACTCTCATTTGATGGGAGACGGTCTTGCCATCCCCATTCTCGCTTATGCCGTACTCAAAAACTTCGGGATGCCAGAGCCTACGACGGCAGCGTTCATGATTTTCGCATTCTACTTTGTCGCAGCAAAATTCTCGGCTGCAGGGATCCCTGGCGGTGGCATTATTGTTATGTTACCGGTCTTGGAAACTTATTTGGGTTTCACCTCAGACATGCAATCACTCGTGTTGGCCATTTATCTCTTATATGATCCGATCGCCACCTGTGCCAATGTGATGGGTAATGGTTCTTTTGCAATATTCATCGATCGGTGCGTATCCTGGGTGGATCAAAAAAGGACTTCGCGCGCAGCGTAGTGGCTTTTTAGGTCCCTTGCTGGTGTTGCTGTCGACAAGATAGCAGCACTGCGACACCTAAGATCCCCAGGGTTAACGCTAACGAGATCCCCGATGGTATCACAAAAAAGAAGCGCCCCACCCAAACCTTGACGGCTATCCACATCAACAAAATTGCCAGCGCATGCTCTAGATACACGAAGCGTTCTATCCCTTTTTGTAATAAACCATACATAGCCCGTAATCCTAGGACTGCCATAATGTTGCTGGTATAGACGATATAGGGCACGGTAGTCACAGCTAAAACAGCGGGCACACTATCCAGCGCAAACACGATATCGGCAGTTTCGATACACAAAAGTACTACCCAAAATGCAGTCGGTTGACCCGTTTTAGTTTTTGGAAATATCTTTTCAATGTACCGAAGTACGGCGCTATCATGGGGCTGATCGCTGCTTGCCTTGCGAAGCATCCTGACACCAATAATGAATAAAATAGCAGAAACGGCGAGAAGTACATCATGAAGCTCTGTTATCAGGGCAACACCAAATCCAATAAGTAAGGCCCTGAATAACAATACACCCAATATGCCAAGGAAGAGCATCCGATGTTGGGCACGGGGAGCGACAGAAAAATAACTAAAAATTTGCGCAATAATAAATAGATTGTCTAAAGCCAAACTTTTTTCAACCACATAAGCAGTATAATAGTCCATCATTGCTGATGTACCTAAAGTCTGCGCAATCACACCACCGTAGAGCACAGCAATACCAATGTATCCTATGCTGCATCCAATGTTATAACGCAAAGTGGGTACTGAATTTTTTGGGACAGCAAGCAGATCGATAGCCAGCAAGCATAAGACCAAGAGCAGAAACATTGCCCACAGAGCAAGTGATTGGCCTAAATAGGTTGATTGGGTAGAAAACAATGCGGTAAGCGTACTAACTGCCACGATTCTCTCCAAATAATGCCACTACTTCTCTCTATGTCGCATCTTCCGCCATTGCTTCATACAATACTGAGATTTGGTTCGCCAATTTAGCGTACCTACTAAACCAGCTAAACTAACCAGCGCCGCTGATGTCCATAGTGAAGCGGACGGTTGTGCAAATCCTAGAAATACCAACAAAGATACAGAGATAATAGGGTTGGCATAACACATCACGCTCAACAGTCGATAATTGCCTAGCTTGACGCCGTGATTCCAAAAAAAGTAAGCCAAACCATGTGTAGTAAGCCCCATCAATAACAGAACAATCCATTGAGTAAGGGTCGGAACCACATTGGGCTCCAATTGAACATGTAAAATGAGGGAACACAGCATACCGATGCCGCAGTAGATCCCAATGATTTCAGGTATGGTTTCCCCATACTTCTTGCCGACCAAAGTATACAAACTCCAAGATAAGGCGGAGCAAAAGGCAAATACATAGCCCCATGCATACTCAGAGTGGAACCCCGCTAGACCTTGACCATTTGTGATCAATAAATACGTGGCAAAGAAGCCCAATAAACCAGCAATGATGTGCTTTAAAGATAATGCCTCTTTGAGGATAACCGATGAGAGAAAAATGACCATGATTGGCCATAAGTAATTGATTAAATCGGCATGTGCCGGGGGGGCATGCTTAAAGGCCATGATATACAGCATTTCATTGCCAAAAATACCAATAATGCCCAACACCCATAGACCAATAGGTTGTCGAAGCTGCTGCCATTTATTTCCAAGACTAATGCGCAAGAAAGATATTGAAAAGTTAATGGAAAAAGCAATGGACAAAATTTCAAAAACAGGCAGTGTACTTAACTCAGCGGTAAACGTTGCGGTTAAAGCCCACATCAATACGCCAACATACCCAACTGCCGTAGCGTTTTTAGAAATTAGGGTGTAAACACGCCCAATCATACTACTCCCAAACTACCTGGACTGTCATTAAATAATTCCGTTGTGTGAAGGCTATCTCCGTGTGTGAATTATAAGCTATGTAGCTCATAAGATAAATCTATGTTTATCTTAACAAACTATAGGGAGAGATACACGCAATTATTCTTAAACCAGGACTTTTAACACTATTAAAGGAAGCCACAAATGACAGCGGCGCATGAATGCGCCGCTGTTTAAACCCAAGACTAGCGTTATTCGTCTTCTAACACCTTCAGGTTCTCTGCAGAGGTACGACCTTTAACGGTAGCCAATTCGAAGCTAACACGTTGGTTGTCTCTGAGAGTGCGCAAGCCAGCCTTTTCGACTGCGCTGATGTGAACGAACACGTCTTTACCGCCATCATCGGGTTGAATGAAGCCGTAACCTTTTGTGGAATTAAACCATTTTACTATTCCGGTGGACATAATACTCTCTTTAGTTAATTTACCTGATATATACGCACCTAATCGCGCGCTGTCTCTTAAACAACGCAAGATTCCTATCTCTTGTCAAGCACGAACGAACTTAGAGAGTATCTTCACGACACGCCGTCATTTGCTGTATGCTTCACGCGCAAGCTGGGGCTAACCCCAGCCTATTTTAGGCCGCGTTAGGTGCACTATAGTCAATGATCTGCTCTGATGCAATACTCTATTGAAAAATATATTGGTTATTCCAGTAATAGTTGCTATTGATCCACTACCCTTGCCAACCAGCCCCCTTAAGATGAGTTACACTCATTCTCCCGCTATTCTAGCTTCTTGGACAGGAATGAATAAAATGTGATGCTCTGCCAAAATAGACAGTGATTTTCAGCTCAAGCAACCCTAATTGGCCATACTGCGGTTTATTCATGATGTTCATTAGCGGCAGTTGGTTTACGGTTGGCAATTCGCTCTCGAGCAATTCTGGCACGTTTGACACGATTATCCTGCACAGCAACCACTTCCACAGGATGCTCATCCAATAGCAAGCTGGTACCTACCGTCGGGATCATCTCTAGGGTGTGAATAATTAACCCACTCAGCGTTTTTGCGCCATGTGTTGGAAATTGCCAGTTCATTGTCTCATTAAGCTCTCGAACCGGGATTTCACCATCAATGAGATAACTACCGTCCTGCTCTTCATGGATATGCTGTATATTATCTGCACTGTCCGTTGTAAAGTCACCGACAATTTCTTCTAAAATATCATCTAAAGTCACCAAGCCTTGAATATCACCATACTCATCCACCACCATGGCCATTCGCTTTTTCAAACGTTGGAAATGCAACAGCTGGTTATACAGTGTTGTATATTCAGGAACAAAATATGCTTTCTCCAATGTTTTCAGCAATACCTCTCGGTTAAAGGTGCCGAAAAGCATCAAGTGTACAATATCCCGCACATGACAAAAGCCCAAAATGTTATTGATGTTTTTTTCATAAACTGGGATCACGGTATACTGAACACTTTTAAAAAAAGTGATGACATCATCCCAATCCTGTTCGATATCCAAACCAATGATGTCGGCTTTAGGAGTGGTAATGTCGGTGACTCGAAATGATTCCAAATCGAAAATACTCATAATAAGTTTTCGATTAGAATTTTGTCGCGTACTGGTTTCAAGAAAAGTCTTCAGCTCTTCGCTGGATAGATTTTGGCTTTTATGCTCATTCAAACTAAAACCAAACAGACGCAAAAGTCCATTACTGAATGTATTCGTTACCCAAACCAGAGGGTAAAGAAGCCAGGTCATTATAGTCAGTGGATAAACCGTCCAGGCAGCTGTTTTATCCGGATAATTAGCTGCTAAAGTCTTTGGTGCCACTTCCGCAAAAATCAGCAGCACTAAGCTCATCACAACTGTTGCGATACTAACACCCAAATTTTCACCAAAATAGTCAAT
>JAZKAM010000128.1:13261-15223 GCA_040389145.1 Pseudomonadota bacterium | reverse complement strand
AACAAGGGTTATTTGCGTTAGATACAGAAACGACAAGCTTAGATTATCTGGAATCTCGCGTGGTAGGGATATCCATTGCAACTGAACCCGGTACAGCAGCGTATATTCCATTGATGCACCATGTGCCAGAGGAACTGGCTGCAGTTGATCTGGAAGAGCAGAGCAAAACCCCATTGCAACAGCTCGACAAAGCCATGGTATTGGCACAGCTCAAACCGCTATTGGCGTCAAACACGTGCCTGAAAATTGGGCATAACTTGAAGTACGATGCGCACGTGCTGGCTAATGAAGGCATTGAATTGAACGGTATGGCGTATGACACCATGTTAGAGTCGTATGTGATGAACAGTACGGCCATTCGGCACAATCTGGATGCAGTTTCTGAACACTACTTAAAATTGAGCAGTATTGCCTATGAATCTCTGACCAAAACGCCACAGGGTACTATTCCATTTGAATCAGTGCCCATCCCACAAGCCACTGAATATGCTGCACAAGACGCTGATTTTTCATTTCGCGCCCATGCACATCTATGGCCAGAATTAACAGAGGGTATGAAACGGGTTTATCAGGAAATTGAATGCCCCTTGATGCCTGTATTGTTGCGCATGGAGCGCGTAGGCGTATGTTTAGATGGCGCATTGCTTCGTGCGCACAGCCTAGAGTTGGGAGAAAAACTGCAAGGTTTTGAGGAACAGATATTTCAAATGGCAGGTGAAACGTTTAACGTGAACTCACCCAAACAGCTGCAAAAAATACTGTATGAAACACTGCAACTGCCCATTTTGCAAAAAACCCCAACGGGACAACCCGCCACGTCAGAAGATGTATTAGAAGAGTTGGCGGCATTACATCCCATTGCCAATCTGTTGGTGCAGTACCGTACCATAGGTAAACTTAAGTCTACCTATACCGACAAATTGCCGGATATGGTGGCCACTTCTACTGGGCGGTTACACACACACTTTCAACAAGCGGTCACTGCAACGGGTCGACTTTCCTCCACAGATCCAAACCTACAAAATATCCCGATACGTGATGAAGAAGGTCGAAAAATTCGACAAGCATTCATTGCACCTAAAGATTATGTCATTTTATCTGCCGACTATTCACAAATTGAATTGCGGATTATGGCGCACTTGTCGGCCGATCCTGGATTATTAAGGGCGTTTCACTCTGGTGGGGACGTGCATCGTATTACCGCCAGTGAAATTTTCCATGTGCCACTCGAAGATGTGACTGATTTGCAGCGACGTCACGCAAAAGCCATTAACTTTGGATTGATTTATGGCATGTCGCCCTATGGCTTAGCCAAACAGCTCGAATCTAACCAAGCGGTTGCTGCAGAGTACATGAACCATTACTTTACCCGTTACCCACAGGTTAAAACCTACATGGATAACACGCGTGAACTTGCTCATCAACAAGGATATGTTGAAACGTTGTTCGGTAGACGCCTATATTTGCCAGACATCCGAGCACCACAAGTGAGTAAGCGCCGCGCAGCAGAGCGCGCGGCGGTGAATGCGCCCATGCAAGGTACCGCGGCGGACTTAATCAAAAAAGCCATGGTGTGTATTGATGCATGGACGCAAACGATGCCACAAAAAGTGCGTATGGTGCTTCAAGTACATGACGAACTTGTTTTTGAAGTGCATAAGGATGCCGTTACAGAGTTAGCGGAGCGTATTCGCCAAGACATGATGCAGGTTGCCGATTTATCTGTGCCACTAAACGTGAACATTGCCTGGGGCGCCAACTGGGATGCTGCGCATTAATGCTTGGCGCAGCATGAACAGGCTTTAAAAGTCATAAACCTTGCACCAATATTTAATAGGGTGCGTTGTGCTGCAGCGTATGCATAAGGAGATTAAAGGCTGCATTATATTTGAAGTATATGCACGGTATTATGGTTCGACTGTAGAAAACCGTGAATAATGCAGCCTTTTCGAGAGTTTTAGC
>JAZKAM010000128.1:3932-13251 GCA_040389145.1 Pseudomonadota bacterium | reverse complement strand
ATGCGGTATATAGGATAAATTTTTAGTCATGTAGGCAAGGATGAAGAACAATGGATAAGACAACAGCACAAGTCAAACCAGATGCAACCACAACCCGCCATAATCGGACCAAAAGCATGGGTGATGCGAAGGCCCCTGCCTTAGCGGGGATGCATGATGGCACGAGTGGCGTTCGACGAAAAAGCAGTCGGTTTGGTAGTCTTCGGAAGGGTTTGGAAAATAAGTTAGGACTGCGTACGCCAAGTCACAAGCGAAATTCTGGTGCACCGGCTGCGGCTGACGCTGACACAATCGTAGATGATAAAGGACCAGACGGATTATTGCATGTAGAAACCGGCACACCTGTTGATGCTGTTCCAAGTCGTCCGTTATCTCGTGCGTCGAAATATGACGACATACCTGCAGGCAGCACATATGCGCCAGAAGCAGAGCCAACTCTGTCACCAGCGGATCATCCACTACCTGCTTCCAAAGCCGGGTCACACGCTGATCTAGCTGATGCTGGTAGTGTCTGGGAAGAGGTGGACACAGAGTCTGCGCAAATAAGAACTGATGCTGCAATTGCTGCCGCATTAGAAGAAGGCGAACGTGCACCTAGCATGTATGCTGGAGAGGGTGCGGATGCAGCTGATGATCACCCTTCAAAAAGCATCGAAGGTAGCGCGAAAGCAAGTGCTGCTGCCTCTGGTCGTTCGACACCTAAATCTAAGCCAGTTACGCCAGTGAAGATTGTTGTGGAAGAAGCAGTGGATGCGCCTAAGAACGATAGCGCGCCTGATGCAAATGATGGTCAAGCTGCTGCTGCAAATCAGGCGGCTGAAGAAGCACCAAAAGCTACAGCTGCAAAGGCGAAATCAAAATATGTCGTTCGCCCAAGTATGTTAGCCTTCAGTTTGGGTACAATGGCATTGGGTGTTGGCGGTATTATTGTCGCTGCGCTTAATATTATTCCGTTCCTTGTGTTAACAGCTATTACTTTTGCCGCTGCACTTGCCGTAACATTGATCAGTGTGGCTGCATTAATTTTCTCGTTTGTGCCTCAAAAAGCAAAGGCCAAAAGCGCTGATAAAGCAGTGCCAGAGGTGGTTGCCGCTAACGTGAATGCAAATGCGAATGAAGCTGCACCTAAGGTTGAAGCAGCATTTGTGCCTCTGTCTTTAGCGTTTGAAGCTAATCCTGCACCCGCACCTGCTCGTATAGTAACACCGGCTAACGATATCAAATCTGGCAGAAGCTCCCTCAAATCTGTTTCACCGCCAGTGAGCAATCGCTCTCCAAGCATAAAAGCTGATCCTGCAGGCGAATTAGATGTACGCTCTAACTCAGGCCGAATGACAGCTACTTCAGTTTAAGTGTTGTTCGCTGAATCGTTACTTAGGTAATCTAGGTAGCGTAGGTAAAAGACGAAACAAACAAGGCCTCAACTGAGGCCTTGTTTGTTTTAGTGAAGAGAAGCGCTTTATACACATATAGTTGAGCAATGCTATCTGCAGTTGCTTTCATTACCTTGTCAAGTTACGATGCTAGTACCTGGGGCGCGTTGTCCCTGAGTATTTGTGTTCATAGAGTGTCGGCAAAATTGCAGATTGTTTGGGATTTTGAAGGCAGAAGTATAAATAAAACTGCAGAACTGAAATACAGTATTTATCATCAACCGATAGAATATAGGGGACAGGATCATGGGTAAGAAAAAATCAAAGAAAGTAGTGCCATTGGACGACACTACACAAGCGAGTGCGCCTGCTGAAGATGCGGCGCCAGTTGTTGCACCAATTGCGTTTGGAGAAATAGAGCAGATCAAGGGCTATATCTCGGAAATTGAGAAGGGTATTAATGAGCATCTTCCCGTGCCACACCGTGGCGAGCACACGGGAAATCATGAATTGTCTGCTCGTAAGGGATGGGTTAATACTTGGCTTCAGCAGTTTCAAGGGTATTTAACACGTGCTGAGAATACACCCACTAACAAACAAACTGGTCCTGCTAGTCCTAATTCGGATCGTGAGCAAGCGAACAAGCTCCATGCTGAAATCCCTCTTCTTAAAGTTGCGCTTAAAAAAGCGATTGCAGATCTTGAAAGACACAAGCAAGGTTTGGCTTTGCTGCTAGAGCGAGAAGAGTTGCTTGAGCATGCAGGGGAACAACTTGGTACTTCAGTGCCCGCTATGGCATCAGAAGCTGCGGCTCCTGTAGCTACTGACCCGCATGCGCCTCCGCCCCCACCGCCAATGCCATCTGATTTACTGGGAGCTTTAGCACAGATGCCGCTGGGTGCGCATACCCCTATGGAAAGGCTACATTCGGAGGTAGGGGACCCGGTTGCCCTCACTGCGAAGGAGGCTGTTCTTGAGCAGCTTCATACCGAAGCTGGCCGAGTTCATCATGAAAATGCGCCCCCTCATCAACGAGAAGTGCCAACACCTTTAGAACAAAGTGCAGCGGACGAAGTTCTTAATGCGGTTGATGTAAGCGCTGCTCAGGCGCGAGATGTTTTACAGCAGAAACATGAAGTTGTTGAGGAAATTGGGGCGATTGCAGCAGCGTTAGCGCCACTCCGAGCGGCAGAATCCACAGATCTTTCTGCAGCCCCACTTCTGCGCGAAGGCACAGCAAGCTCAATGACAGCTGTAGCTGGGTCGCAGCGAGCGACGCCATCACCTGACTCACCAGTGGTTTCGCATGCTGGAACGCTTGTTGGCGATACACTTACATCTCAATCTGGTGATCTATTTTCTTCACCACTAACGTCGACAACGCTAGTGGGTGATATTAATCTACCCCCGCACCCCGAGCTTAGCGCATTGTCTCACCCCGAATCGGCACAACCTTTAGCCTCAGTCGCTGTGGGTGTTCCGCAGGGTGGAGTTGTCCCGGTTGGAACGTCCCCACTTTCAGTTACATCCTCATCCTCATCACCTGTGCCAGCAGCCAGTAAAGACTCAGCTATGAGCGAAGCTGAGGAAGAGGAAACGGCAATACAACCTACCTCCGGTGGATCGATGCCGCATCATGAAGAGTCGGAACCGACAGGTGTTCAGTTCCTTATGGTCAATGGGGCTCCTGCTTCTTCACCTAAGCTGGAGCCTGCCGATGCAGGTACTCCAGGGCCAACTAAACCACCGCGTCAGAAGGGGAAGAAGATTATGTCTGAACCTGTGCCTGCAGTTGAACCAGATGCTGCAAAGACTAATGCATTACCTCAGCAAGTTGCTGATGCAGCGGGATCTGATGCTGCCGCTAATGATAAGCCAGTGGACGCTGCATCAGCTGATGAAACTGCCTCAAATCAAAAGAAGGGGCAGGGGTTCCGATTGGCTGTGGTTTTTGCAGTGGTGGTAGCAGCCGTTGTTATTGCGCCTGCGATTATGCTTGTTGCTTTGAAAGTGCTTTGGGCTGCGGTGGTTGCTGGATTGCTTGCTGCGGCTTTACTGACGGCATTTAGCTTGTATATGGTAAATGTTGTTGCTGAAAAGTTTGGCAAGAGGCACGTCGAGTCCGCTGAGGAAAAAACGCAGACGGTAGATGCTGAATTTGCACCAGCTGTGGACACTTCAGCAGCGCCTGTATTGCTGTCGAAACCGGGCGAACCATCATCGCCTCGTAACGATGATGCCGTGGTTCCTACAGCGCAAAATTCAGTCGCAAAAAAGGCAGCCGTTACTGCTTAAGCCGTGCTACTTTGCAAATAAAGAGGGGCGTTTCCGCCCCTCTTTATTTGTATCTGTTGTGTAGAAATTCACCGAAAAAATTTGAGCAACAAAGTAAATTTGTTAGCCACAAGGTATTTTAAGTATTGTTATAGGTCAGATTCACACCAATGCTGGCTGTTTTATACAATAAACTATAATAAAAATACTTAGTTAACACATTAACTAAATTTATTAAGAAACGGGAAACCATCGGTTGGCAGAGACTTGCTTTGCGCCATTGGTTTAGCCGCTTAGTTGGGGGAAAGATGGAAAACGGTGTAACAGGTGCGGGTGAAGTGGAAGGCGCAGTTCCTAATCCAATAAATGCAGGGATAGCGACACTTACTGAGCACGTAGGTTCATTTTTGGCTGACCCAGATGACGATAAATATCGTTACGATTTATATCATGTATACCATGACTATGTATTTCCAATCCTCCGCGAATATATTAGTACCCCCATCGATGAGCGACCTGAGCCAATGCTTGTTGTTCGTGCAGTCCAAAAACAACTCGGAAGATTAATTACAGATATTGAATTAAAAAGAGAGCCCTTGAGAGAAGAAGTCATGGCTAGGGTACGAGAGGAACAATATCGAGCATTGATTGTCGACGCAGTTACAAGGTTGCTTACCCCAGAAGAGCAAGCTGGCATAGAAAGCTTTGAGGACGCCGAAGCACGTTTAAGCGTGGATATAAATTTGGGCAAATTGAAACGGGAAGCAGAAGAAATGGGGGCGTGGGCGGCACTAAACGACCCTATGGTGCGCCATTTATTTGTCTTAGCAGGAACATTGAATGGTATGTGTGATATGGTCCGGTGGCTGCCAGAGTATACAAGAACAGAGGTGATGCTTCTTGAATATTTGCCCCTTGAATATTTATTTGAAGAGCCGTTGCTTGCGCATCTGAACCCTAATGTATCAGCTGTTGTGAAAAAAGAGTTAGAGGAACACGCTAAAACGATGATGGCAGAAACGGAAAGGTTTTTGACGCAATTTAATGCGTGTTTGAACACGGGCCTAGTCGAATCAACATATACACTAAAAGTCCTGGTTGCAACTGCATTTCATTTAAGGGCTAATATAGAAAATTTGAAAGATAATGCCAGAACATATGGTGCTGCAATACCACGAGTTGACCAACAAGCTTCCGTACTTAGCGCAAACATTTTGATGGCGAATTTCCTTATTGCTTACTCCGAAGGGATAAAAGTACCGGCGGATATAAAAATTAATGACCCTGGTGAAGAAGCGCTTAAATATTGCCACACGATATATGAGGGTTCAAGACGATATGTAAATAGACGGCTGAGACTACTGACTGACCCAGCGCGCGCACCAAAAAATGTTGGCGGTGATAAAAATGAACCAGATGATTTTTTAGTCTTTGTGGCAGAAGTAGAATTCCTGAATCGGGCTCTGTTTGAATCGGGTATGCAGTATCGACACCAGATTAATAGGGTGGCCATTCCTGCGGTGGCGGCATTGAAGGATGAAGAGTACAGTCCGATACAAAGTGTCGAAAACAAAAGAAAGGCAGAGCGGCGTAAAGAATTGCTTAACACTAAGTATCTTGTTCCTTTCCCTGATAAACAAATTTTAGATCGTTTTTACACTTATGGTGTTTTGGCTTATAACCACGGTGGTCAGATCACAGAAGCACGGTATAAATACCTTGCCCTAAGTAGGAAATTGCTAGACCATCATGCAATATGTATAAAAAAACCTGAATTAGTTAGCTATGGTGTTTGGAGGTTGCCTCTGCCGTCACCAAAACTTGTTCTAGACATAGATTTGACGTCTTCGGATGTGAGGCGGCGTTTTGATGCACAGGTGAAGCAATTTGATCAGATGATTGCTGAATTCAAGGCGCTTGACCTGTCCGAGAATAATTTACCCTCAGAAAAAATTCAATATGCAATCTCATGTATGGATTACTCTCTTGCTTTAATAGAGTCTGCTTACGATTTATATGCGCGTCACCCTGGGTTAACGGCTGATTGCACCGAAAAAAAGAAGGCGCTTGCTGGAGTCAGATCGAATGTGGATGAAGTGATTAAACAACACTTCCCTGAGCAGTCAAAGCCTGCAGCTGCGAGCAACCCTGAGCAAGTGACTCAAAAAAATATAGCTTCAAGCAAAAGGATAAATACGTCGTCAAAGCTAAAATTCATTCTATCTAGAGCAGTGAGTATGGCATTAGTGCTTGGTGGCATAGTCATGATGCTTCTTGCTAAGGTATTAGCGCCCGTCATTATGTACCCTCTCGGTGGAATTATATTGGCCGGCGGTATTGTTTATATTGCATACCTCTCCATTACCCAGAATGGTAGCAGGCAGCCAGCGGCACCCATGCCACCGGGTCAAGAGCCGCAAGCAGCGTTTCCTTCAGAAAAAACACTTGAACGGCCTGCGCATACGCCACAAGCCAATGCCAATGCAGGAAATACGCTACAGGCTAAACCCAATAGTAGTCAGAGTTTTCCCTTAGGCACTGATAAGAAGCCACAGCCTTGAAGCTCAAATCCATAGAGCATCCGTATGGTGGCGAGTATACTGATAACCTATTAAACCAATGCTGAGCTCTATGGAAGGCGTAATGTGGTATAGAATTCATGAACAACAAGTAACCTTGTATATACTGGTCAAGCCCAACGCTGCACAGAGCGCCTTTTTAGGTGTTGTTGGGGATGAGCTACATGTTCGCTTAAAGGCCAAGCCTATTGACGGTGAAGCCAACAGTGCATTGATTGCACTGTTGGCTAAAAGCTTTAAAATCCCCAAAAAAGACATTGTATTGAAACGAGGGGATGAAAGTCGTCATAAAGTACTGCAGCTTCCTCTTACACCACTGCTCAATACATTTCTATTAGAGCAGAGTCCACCCAAGTAGGCTTATTTCAGATTTTCTCCAGGCTGCTCAGATGGGTTAAGCAGCCGTGCCTACCTACGTTACTCATTGGGCAGGGAGGGCGGCGCAAACGTTGGATTAGATTATTCCCCCATTTATAGCTATAAAAATAGATATAAACAGCGCAAGTAGCTAGCATAGTCTATTCAAACATGTTAGAAATGTAAAAGGAGAAACAAAAATGGATTTTTCCAATATAAGTTATGTTGGTTAGTATCAGTAAAAAATTGAGGAGACAGAAATGCAACGTGGGAATAGTTTATCGCAGGACGCGGCAACGCAAACGCCAGAAGCAGAGAATGCTTCGCATCAAATTTTAAATCGTCCCTATGTTGGCATAGGTTGGGCTGCAGACTTAGGGCGACCGCCTGCTGTTACCTATTCAACGGGAGCCGCCGCTAAAAAAAGTCCAACCCCTGATAGCGTTAGCATTCAAATAGAACCTGCCGACAGCGATTGGACTGGACGCCACACGACTGGCAGCCCTAACTCCAGCATATAACCTTTATATCCATGTAATTGCCTCAGCATACACAGTGCAGGGATAATTACATGGTTTTGTTGTTGAGTTTTTTATAGTAGAGTCTGCCATATCATTTATTACTCCCATAGCTTAGGATTGGATCATGAATAGAAGTGCTGAACAACTTGTTGAATTTTCTTTGGCAGTGCCGTCGGGTTGTTTCGTAGGTGAGGTGTCAAACCCATGTGGGGTGGCGCTGCACATCACATTATTCACTTTGGGCGTGGATCAGAAAGCTCCCGATGTTGTGATACAAAGAAAAGGCGACGCGCCTGAGGCAGCGGTTATTTTTTCAGAGCGCGCGAAGGGCGCTGTGAATAACACCACTCTGTCAAATAATGTAGAGGCGTGGTCTCCAAAAGGAAGTGCTTTTAATTCTGCTCAATTTAAAATCAGCTTTCCAATAGGGTGTCGAATTACGAGCTGCAATCATAATAATGACGCTCGCAAAATAGAGTTTGGCGTTAAAAGCAGTTTTGTGGTGCAAGAAGAAATGTTACCCAATATTCAGCGCATGAATGAGCAAGTGCACATGTCTGAACCTGGTAAAATACTTAACTGTTCAACGATGAGTAAGCCTTGGCCAAAATGATTTTCTTCCGTAACTCTTTCGAAGGCATCTGTTACGGTGCACGATGCCTTTATACCAGTAAAGGTGGGTCCTAATCACGGGATGGACTACACTTACGTGAACACTGTTTGCATTGAGACAGGGAAGTCTGGATAATCGCGCGGTTGGATCGGTACAACCGATGGTAACGGTACATGGAAAGGAAACAATCATGCAATCGAATTCCCGTGACGCATATTCAAACGATATTCATCAAATCAAAGACATGCAGTCAGCGCTCATGCGTGGAAATTTTGCAGAGTTATCTGTTCTGATCGAACCCTATCTTCAGCAGCTCAATCGCATGATGATATGTTTGTTGAATGCGCCGCTTGAGGCACCGCAAGCGGCGCATGAATTAAATGGAATGCGCCGAGCGGAGTTGGAGCAGTTGATTCATTTAACCCTTCAGCGCTTATTGGATTTCGATGGATCAACATTGACACCTGAAGGGGCATATTGTTGCTCGGTGCGGCGGTCACTACAAAATATTTTGCTGCGTTTAAGTTATGTTAATGTTTGTCCTGTGGGAAGGTATCTGCGACATGGACAATTCGTGCCATTTGATATATCTGATGATGCAGATGGATCTACGGTCACAGGCTACTACATAGAACTAACCGAGCAATTAGATACATTTCTGCGGCGAACAGTTTGTGATATTGTTGGTGAACGGACACACTACGAAAGGAGGTCTGTGGCGCAGAAGAGGTCAGTTCGTAATACATTCTCATTTGAAGCATCGAAATGCATACAAAAAACCACGATAGAATTTTTGGCTGGAGAATTGATCCGTCTCCAGACACATTACCCAATTGAGTCAGAAGCTGTTGTGCACGGCCGAGCGGTTTTAAAAATGGCTGGCGATGCGCTTGCAGACTTGGAAGCATCTCGGCTTGATCCAACGATTCGGCCAAAGCGGCTACCATCAACTGCACCACAATTGTTACGGTCAGTTGATTGCGTTAGGTTCAGAATGACTGAATTCTCTGAATTACATTGGAACGGAGAGTCAGATTTAGACCGCTATATGGAATCAGCACACTCGGTGTTTGCTGCGATGGATGCAGCTATTCTCGATTGTTACAATAATCCAATAGTTCGTTATACAAACTATATTATTCTTTCAGACATATTTTCTGAATTAAATATCATACATCGTGACGTACAGGTGTTGTATGAAAACCGTGAAACCACTGAAATTGAATGTGCATATTTAAATTTATTTCGGTCAACATTATATTGCTTAGCAAAGAAAATGGAGTTGGTTTCATTTGAGCAGCTACATCCACTTTTACTGCCCATGTACTTTCCTAGTGAAACCATCAACCAAGAGACTGCTAACAGACATGCGACTGCATTGCAAACCTTTCATAAAGCTTTAAGGGAGATGTATTTTAAACACTGTCTTGATTTACAAGAAGAGCCGTGTGGTGCGGTGTATTATCCCTATGTTAGGCAGGTATACTTAGACCTGTTCACGATATTCAAGCGCGAAGGTGAGTTGTTCTACGCACATGGTTTGCTCCGTGATGAAAAGGAATTTCTTTCAAATATTTGTCAAACCATCGAGATGCTACTAGA
>JAZKAM010000128.1:1216-3922 GCA_040389145.1 Pseudomonadota bacterium | reverse complement strand
ACAAGCTGCCAAAGCCAGTGTTAAAGCAAGAACAGGCTGTATGCCACTCTGCTGTACCAAAGTATCCCCCTGGTTTGAGTGTCCCCTACCAAGCGGAAGCTGCGGCTGGTGCTGATACTTCAGCTGATCCTGATATGGATCTCCTGCTGAAGCTAACCTCCAACCCATGGTCAACTGGTGGGATGGTCCCTGCCGACATACCATGCCCGTCATTTGAAATGCCTAAGGATGTATTACGCCAATTTGATAAGATTTGGGGGGCACCCCCGGTAATATTTCAGCGTCCAGGGAGTGGGTCGCTGAAATTGGATAAGGAACAGCAGGAGCATTTAAGTGCTTCATCCGTTAAATTAGGCTGATTAGATAATAGCTACACTGCCGCTGCCACTGACCTTGAGTGCTTCTTGCATGTAGATATATGATCGGTGACAATAATGCCAAATTATACTAACTTGCCAAGGCGAAATGACTAATGCACCGAGTTCCTTACTTCGATTCAAATCTGACTGCAGGCTTAGTAGAGCCCAAGCCGACTGATGCTTTTTATGTGGTACGGTTGAATTTGTTTGGTGAGGATGTTACGCAATACTATTTTTCGGTTTTCGTCAATCAACACCATTTCTGGTTAGACCCGAAAAGCCAAGTCTTGAAAGACGTATTCACACAATTTGTCTCCCAAGCGCTAGATCATCTGTTGGGTAATTTTGAATCTATTATTGACCAATCAAATTCAGAATTGTTCGTATCTTTATGGCATACACTGCTTTATTTATGTGACGCATGTCGGTCTGATAAAAGGGATCTAGCCAAAATAGCTGAGGCGTTGGCTCGACTTGCAATCCATCCAAGCTTTAATGTAAGGCTCTGTGGCAGCAGAAATTTAGTCCAAGGCATCATTGCAGAATTAAACCGATGCGTATTTGTTAAAGAAACTGAATTGTATTCATTGGTCGATTGGGCTGTCCGGCTTCATGCGCCTGCAAATGTTAACAGCATCATTTCTCATAAAGTTTTAGAGCAATTTCGTTTGCACGAGTTTCAACCCAACATGGCCACCGACTTATTTTTTAATCCAATACCTATAGCCTCAGAGACGTCCTGGTTTCGTTGGGTTTTGGAGGTGTTGACTTTGCGCACGGACAAAAATAATAGCAGTATTGCGCATGCGGGCGGTGATCTATTTATTATTCGCGCTTTGCAGCTATTGGTCCAAGGGTATTCACCTAGTCTGCTAACAGCAGAACACCAAGATGGCAAACAATTTTTTGAAGGTCAATTGCAGTTCTTAGTGAAAAATCATAAAAAAATCGTAGCGCGCTGTGGTATATACAAAACTGATCTATTAGACATGGCGATACACCGACTAGCCGAACACATTCAAAGGGTATACGGCTCTGCAGTTGCGCCAGGATTTGCACAGCTCAAAGCGTATTGTACTTATGCAACTTGTGATGCAGCGCCTAAGCAATATCTTCCGTCTTCAATCAGGCCTCAGGCAGCAGAAGCCAAGCCGCAAACTGATGAAGTGGCGTTGCGGTTTGCCACATCTTTGATGGGACTTCATCCCTAATGAAAAGACTCACGGTGCGCTGGCACCGTGAGTCTTCAAGGTATATAAATATATATGTCGAGAAACGGAGATACGTATGGATAGGGCTGACTCAGGGAAGGTAAGTTTTGAACGCTATGGCGCTAATGGATTCATGGAAGAGCCTGAGTGGCCGTTTGGCGAAGATGCTGATGATTCCGAGGATGCATTTTCCAAGTTAATGAGTGTTGTTGTGTGGGCAGCATACAAGGCATCAAAGTCTGTTTCGAACTATTTTTGTACAAATGTACCTTTAGCTCAGGATAGAACGATTGTGGATACGGTACCAAAAGGTGCTAATGATTTTTTAGAGCGAGTCGTTGATGGTGTTGTTGTTATCGGTGATGAAAAGAAAGATAGTCAAGAAAAGATGCAAGCAATACGTCTGCCAGAGGCTCATGGCTCGAACCATAGGCAGCGTCCATAGCGCCTTTGTAAAGGCTAGCGTATGAATAGGTTTTAGTTTGGTTTGCTATTAAAAATAGCTTCATATATACTGACAGCACGCGACTGAATCCGTCGTGTTTGCATGATTTTTGTATGTTTAAAGTGAGTGAAAATTTTCATTGCAATAATTTTATGATTATCACGGAGAAAGGATGAAGATATTAAGTAAAGAGGACTGTTTAAAGGTAAGTGGTGGCGTCGTTCCAGCAGCGGCTGCGGCCGGATTTGTTGGAAGTTTTCTGGGAGAATTCCTCGGAAGTTTGACCTATGATTCATACAAAGAAAAAGCCAAAGCAGATGAAGAAGAAAGAAAAAGAAAGCAAAAACAAGAAGAAGAGCAGCGGAAAAAAGAAAGCGCATAAATCAATCAATAGGGATGTAATATATCATGTTATTTTCTAATATAACTACGACTCAATTCATCGTTCTGCAGAGTATCATTTTTTTGGGCGCATACTTATTTTACCGTGCCATCAAGAGCAATACTTCAATTAAGAAAATTTTCATTTGCACGCTCATTGGCGGGCTGGTATTCTGCCTGGCCATTCAGTTAACCAATGATTATGTAGCGACAAGCTTTGAAGAAAACAAAATGGGATTGTTGCTTTCTTTTGCTTATGCCAGCGCTTGCGCGTGTGTTGCGTTTATCTGTAAAAAAATCAAGTAACACT
>JAZKAM010000128.1:863-1181 GCA_040389145.1 Pseudomonadota bacterium | reverse complement strand
AGGCGCCATAGGCGCCTTTTCTATTTCTTCATTTCCAACGCTGCGCTGATTGTTGGATGCTGGATGTCATTTAATAATGGTTTTTTAGAAGCGCAATGGTGAGAAGAGGACGAGTATCGGCACGCCAACGGGCGTGCCGATCTAGTAATGTGTACTATTTAGTCTTGGATTCAAACCAAGTTTCGATGAGGTTGCGTACTTCATCGACGCCTTCACCTGAATGCGCAGACAGGTTTTGAACGGAAATCCATTCTTTATGCGGCTCTAATTCTTTTTTAACCAAAGCCAAGGTAGCTTGCGCTTGGTTTTTGGTGAGCT
>JAZKAM010000128.1:0-834 GCA_040389145.1 Pseudomonadota bacterium | reverse complement strand
AGAATAACATGTACTTTCTTGTGTGCCTCTAGCAAGGTTTCGATACACGCGATATCACCTTCTTGTAAAGGGTGGCGAATATCCATCAAAACCAAAACGCCATAAAGGCAACGACGTTCATGGATGTACTCATTAATGACGCGCTCCATATCCGCTTTTAATGCTTGGGATACTTTTGCATAGCCATAACCGGGTAAATCTACCAGGCGACGATTTTCATCCACAGAAAATAAATTAATGAGCCGAGTATAGCCAGGCTGCTTGCTTGTTTTTGCCAAATTCTTTTGATTGGCGAGGATGTTTAAAGCAGAGGATTTACCCGCATTTGAGCGGCCAATTAAGGCGATTTCTGTGCCACCATCACGTGGGCATTGGAGCACGGTACTGGCGCTTTGAATAAAGGCCATCTGTTGAAATTTAATGGACACGACGCTTCCTAAAACCGGTTTGTTGATATGGTTGGCTGGCTTAATCGAAAAACCCTTTTACCGGGTATAATAGCACTGTAAACTGTGCCAAAGCTAAATAATTTAAGGGAATATCGAGAAATGAACAAGTGGTTTCCATTTAGTACCCTCATTGCGGGCTTAGTGCTCGGGTGTTACGTTCAAAGCGCGCAGGCAGAAGGCAATCCTGCTGCGGGAAAGAAAAAATCAGCTACCTGTGTTGCATGCCATAACGCCGATGGAAACAGCACCAATCCGGCCTGGCCTAAATTGGCTGGCCAACATGCCAACTATTTGGTTAGTCAGCTTAAAGCTTTTAAGCAGGGGCCAACCGGACCGCGGAATGACCCTGTGATGTATGGTATGGTGCAAAATCTGAGCGATAAGG
>JAZKAM010000127.1:0-4364 GCA_040389145.1 Pseudomonadota bacterium | reverse complement strand
AAATCTACCTGCCTGGCAATTTTGGAACAATTTAAACAGCTACCCCAGACCTCTATCCCTGTACTCAGTGAAATGGCAGGTCTATCGCAACCTACGGTACGCAATGCGGTGAATCAACTCGTTAAGTTACAAATTTTGGAAGAAGTGAGTGCCAAGCTGCGCAATAAAGTATATGTGTACCGCCGCTACTTGGATCTGCTGGAGTCAGGAGCTGAACCCTTTAAATAACCTGATATACTTTGCCCTCACTGTTTTATGCTTTACCCGCAAATACTCAGATCGCTAATATAGGAACCCGTCATGACTACTACACATTCTGAAGCCTTATTTGAACGCGCCCAAAAAGTTATCCCTGGCGGCGTCAATTCGCCTGTTCGTTCATTTAGACAAGTGGGTGGGACACCTCTGTTCTTTAAAAAGGGCTATGGCGCTTATGTAGTAGATGTCGATGACAATGTGTATGTAGATTACGTCAACAGCTGGGGCACGGCTATTTTGGGACATTGCCATCCCGCCGTGGTAAAGGCCATTCAAGACATGGCAACCCAAGCCATTAGTTTTGGTGCGCCAACGGAATGGGAAGTCATGCTTGCAGAACAAGTATGTACCCGTCACCCCGGCATTGAGACATTACGTTGCGTTAATTCTGGCACAGAAGCGACCATGACAGCCATTCGGTTGGCGCGCGGTGTAACAAGTAGAGATTTGATCATCAAATTTCAGGGCGGGTACCACGGGCACCATGACAGTCTTTTATTGCAAGCTGGCTCCGGTGCATTGGGCTTAGGTAAACCCAGCTCAGCGGGCATACCAGAAAAAGTGGTACAAGATACCATCAACTTAGCCTTTAACGACTTAGTAAGCCTTACTGAGGCCTTTGAACAGTACGGTGACCGCATTGCTGCTGTGATTGTAGAGCCGATTGCCGCGAACATGAATTTAGTGTTGGGCACGCCCGCGTTTTTGTCGGGTATTATCCACTTGTGTAAACAATATGGCGCCCTATCCATTTTTGATGAAGTCATTACGGGTTTTCGTGTGCATTATGCGGGGGCTCAAGGCCTTTATGGTTTACAGCCTGACTTAACGACGTTTGGCAAAATTATTGGTGGCGGATTGCCTGTTGGTGCTATAGGCGGCAAAGCAAGCCATATGGCGCATTTATCTCCATTAGGCCCTGTGTACCAAGCGGGGACCTTATCCGGCAATCCTTTAGCTATGGCGGCCGGTTTGGCGCAGCTATCTTTATTAACACCGGATGCTTATGAACGCTTGTCGAAAACAACCTATGCGTTTGTCCACGAATTTGAAACTTTGAGTAAAGAATATGGCATACCGATGGTATTCAACCAATGTACAGGATTGTTTGGATTCTACTTCACAGAACAGCCACAGGTGACCAGCTTTGCGGAAGTGATGGCATGTGACCATGCCAGATTCCGTCGCTTCTTCCATGCATTGTGCAACAAAGGTGTTTACTTTGCGCCATCTGCTTGTGAAGCAGGCTTTATTTCCATGGCACACGGTGCGCACGAATTCGAGCTTACTTTAGAGGCAATTCGCAAGATCTTCCAAACGGGTTGGTAGTAGGATCTCCAGCGCTGTTAAGCAGCGCTGGGCGCCTCAGGATCAGCTGGCTTAGTGCCGTCTGTTACATTTTGCGTTAGACCATGTGGCTGGTTTGGTACATCGGGTGTTGGTACGCCCGATGATTTGAGCACATTGGGCGCATCTGGGCTGTCTTTATAGATTTGGATCACTTTTAGGTCGATTGCTTCTTTAAGTGCCAACGCCGCAGTTGTCACTTCAATGCGATAACAGAGGATTTGTAATCCACGTTGATGTGCATCGATTAACAGTGCACCTAATTGTGGATCGATGTGTTCTGATAAGAATACATTTTTGATGCCTTGATGTGGTACGGCCAATAGAAGCACCGCACGCTGCCCCGACAATTGAGCCTGCACCAGCATGCGCATACGGAATTCTAGGGTAGGATCATATGCGCTAGGAAAGAATCCTCGCCCAATATCATCCCCATGCAACACCGGCTCAATCGCCAGCATACAAGGTTGTTTGCCACCCGACATAAAGAAGTTTTGCGATAATACTTCAGATTGCGGCGGCGTATACTCTACCAACTCTGGGATCTGATGATGCAGCAAAGCATGATGCACGGCTGCACGTACACTGGCAGGATTCAAGCATACTAAGACGCCGCTATCGAGCTCTGCTAGCTCCCAGATATGCTGATGGGTCCAGGGGCCAGGCGCAGGACTAAACCAAATGCGTGTACCCAACACTTCGACAGGTCCTAACTTTTGGAAAGCACTACGTATCAGCTGTATACCACCTTCAGGTAAAACGACCTGAAGTTGTCCGAGATCAATCCGATTGAGTAAAATAGCTTCCTGCAATTGAGGAAAGCGAAACATTTGGCACCTATATATTCAGTTTTGTCTGCTCTAATGGGTAAGATCGGCCAATTTCAAAAAAAGTTGAGCTTTTATCAAAAAAAGCATAACCTGTCCTGATGGCTTTTGGTTGAGGGAATGTGTATATTCTCTAAGACAGTGAGGTCAACTCCTGACCAAATTGGGCAAGGATTACGGACTTTATAGAATTGACTTGCAGGGGATGTGCAATGGCAGAACATAAGACTTCAAAAGACCTTGAAACGGCGCTGGGCCATGACCAGGAACAACGAAAGGCCAAAGTTAGTATATTAGCTTATGGTGTTGCACCCTATCAAAGCAAAGCCGGCGAAGCCTACATGAATAGTGATCAACAAAAGCACTTCCGCCAACTGCTCAACAATTGGAAGCGTGCTTTGATGGAAGGTGTAGATGTCACTATCCAGGATTTATCTTCTACAGAGCCCTGTGCTGACCCCAGCGACCAAGCAACTACAGAAGAAGTCATTTCATTAGAGCTGCGTACGCGCGATCGTGAGCGTAAGTTAATCAAAAAGATTGACGAAGCATTAGACTTGCTCGACCGCAATGAGTACGGTTATTGTGAAGAGTGTGGCGTTGAAATCGGCGTGGGCCGACTAGAAGCCCGTCCAACTGCTACATTATGTATCGATTGCAAAACGATTGATGAGGTTCGAGAAAAACGACGATGAGCGCCTTGAATGTTTTAGAAGCCATTCGCACTCGCTTTTCTTGTCGTGCTTTTACCCAACAACCTGTCGATCCTGCTTTAGTGCACGCTATCTTAGACGCAGCGCGTTGGGCAGGATCAGGTACCAATACGCAACCTTGGCACGTGTTGATATTAGGCCCTGAATCACGCGCGAAAATTGCAGAACGCTACATTGCTGCCGATGTGGCCGGCCAGAAACCAAATCCCGATTATCCGTATTATCCAGAAAAGTGGCGGCCCCCTTATATTGAGCGGCGGCGTGCCTGTGGCTTAGCATTGTATACTGCGGTAGGCATTGAACGTTCCGACATCGCTCGCCGCAAAATGATGTGGCATGAAAATTATCATTTTTTTCATGCGCCAGTGGCGATGATTTTTTGTTTAGAATCTGATTTAGCAACGGGCTCTTTTTTAGACATGGGGCTATTTCTTCAGAACATTATGTTGGCGGCAAAAGGCTTAGGGTTAGATACCTGCGCACAAGCTGCATTGGCTGAATATCCTGATGTGGTGCGGGAAGTGCTTGAACTGCCAGGCAACTGGACAGTAGTTTGTGGGATGGCCCTGGGTTATGCAGATCTGTCGCATCCCATCAACCAGTACCGTATTGAACATCTGGCGGCGTCAGATTTTACGAAATCGTATCCATAGATACAGGCTTTGTTATGGGACAGGCGTACATCATGTACAGCCTGCCCCAACACGGTATCGTTGTTGGTGAACGTCTTACTCAGTAGTTTCTTCCACGCGCGACAACCAGCTTTCCTGTTGGATTGGCTTCCATGGGGACTGAAGTGGTTTAGCGGGCTCTGCTAAGGTTTGAGGTGCAGAGCGTGCAACCAATTTCGCCAATTTTTCGAAAGCATCTTTGAAAACGCCCTGCACTTCTTCTACTTGGTTGATTTCATAAGCACGTACCAAGTATTGCAGCTCTTCGTTAGTGAACACAGGCTGTTTCTTTTGTTCCAGCTCAAGAATAATCTGCAACAAAGTGCCGTGGGTAATGTCACTCTTCGTACTTGCTTCTATTACCTGGATTGTAACGCCAGCCTGAATCAGCCGACGCGTATCTTCCAGAGTAATGTAACTGCTAATGGTTGTGTCATACAGACGTCGATTTGGGTATTTTTTAATAACGCGAATTTCACTCATGTGCAACCCTTCCGTATTGGATAAAAACGAACAGTCCCTTTAGTCACGAATTCATGCGTCGACCA
>JAZKAM010000126.1:4077-6382 GCA_040389145.1 Pseudomonadota bacterium | reverse complement strand
GATACCTGGTCGCACCCAATCATTATGTGTTTCTGGGAATCCAAACAAGGCACCTGAGTTGGCAAAACTGCGCCAGCCAGGCAGTCCATCGACTGCCTTTAGGAACTGTACATTCTGTTGTTGCGTGACTGGGTGTTTGCGTTCATCGGCACGTGAGCAATGGCCCATATAACCTAGAATTTCTACGTTATTGATGCGTTCAATCTGCCGTGTAATCCGATGGGTTTCAGGCAAGTGGAACCCCAGTCGATTCATGCCCGTATCCAACTTGATCCAAATGCCGATTTTTTTAGGCAAGTCTGTTCTAGATAATGTCTGCAATTGAGTTGTATCACAAACCAATGGCCAAAAATCATGTATCGCAGCCAAGCGCCATTCATCGGAAAAAAAGCATCCTTCAAGTAAACAAATGGGATTAGAAATCCCCTGCTCTCTTAAAATGACACCTTCATACACATCGCGAACTGCTAGCGCATCTGCCGCAACAAGCGCTTTGGCGCAGGGCACTAGACCATGTCCGTATGCATTGGTTTTGACGACCGCCATAATTTTTGCGTTGGTTTGTGAGCGAATAATGCTCAAATTATGCTTTAACGCATCCAAAGAAATTTGAATCAGCGCACGTGGTGACGCCATGATCACTCCTTTTCTAGTCGACCAAAATCCATATTTGTATTTGTTTCACCAATATTATGTGCATAAGACTTTTCATCATTTAAATTAGCAAAACGCGTATATTGCCCATTAAAGGCCAATCGGAACATCCCCGTTGGTCCATTTCGATGTTTCCCAATAATGACTTCTGCCGTTCCTTTATCAGGCGTATCAGGGCAATACACTTCATCACGATAGATAAACATAATTAAATCGGCATCTTGCTCAATTGCACCAGACTCACGCAAATCAGACATGATCGGACGTTTGTTTGGTCTTAATTCTAAGCTTCGGTTTAATTGAGACAACGCAATGACTGGAACTTTAAGTTCTTTAGCCATGGCTTTTAATGAACGTGAAATTTCAGAAATTTCCGCAGTACGGTTTTCTGATTGAGCACCACATTGCATCAACTGTAAGTAATCGATCACAATCAACGACAAACCATGTTCACGCAACACGCGTCGGGCACGAGAACGCATCTCGATTGGCGACAAACCGGGCGTTTCATCAATCAGAATGGGCGCAGACTTCATCCACGTAACGGCGCCCTTCACTTTCTCCCAATCATGCGTATCGATTCGGCCCGTTCGAATTTTACCTTGGTCAATCCCAAGTGATGCAGAAAACATCCGTAACACCAAAGATTCCGCGCTCATTTCCATACTAAATACAAGCACAGGCTTATGGTTTCTGCCCACGCTTTCCACAATATTCATGGCAAGCGCTGTTTTACCCATCGATGGCCTTGCCGCGAGAATGGTTAATTCACTTGGATGTAAACCAGAGGTCATGTTATCTAATTCATTCAAACCAGAAGATAATCCGGTGACACCTTCGACAGGTTGTGTCATGCGTTTTTCTAATTCTAATAATGCACCAGACACGATGCTGCGAATAAGCACTGGACCGCCGCCTCGATTAGTGCGTCCAGCAATTTCAAAAATTCGACGCTCAATCGTATCAAGGATGCCTTGCACGGTTGCGTTGGTATTCGGTTCATAATTAAAAGCAAGTTCAGCAATTTCACTACTGAGTGTCACGAGCTCACGTAAGGTGGTTCGTTCACGCATAGTACTGACATAAATATGGATGTTATCCATAGAAAAATTTCTGCTCGACAATTCGGCGAGGTAGGCAAAACCACCGCCTTCTTGAAGCTGTTCAACTAATTGATTTTTGGAACGCAGATAATCCGAAACCGTGATGGCGTCAATTGGCATTTCGGCCTTAACCAAGGCTTCCATGGCTTTGAAGATTAACTGATGGGTTCTGTGATAAAAGTCATTAAAGGTTAACTGTTCTGCAACAGAATCCCAGACTTTCGGATCGATGAGCAATGCACCAAGAACAGCTTGTTCTGATTCCATCGCATGTGGGGGAATGCGCGCGGATGACGCACGTGGTGGCGGACCATTTCTTTGCGATTGCGTCACCGAATATTCCCCCTCAAAAACTCACTGAACCAGCGTACATTGTGGCGAGAATATCCGGAAGACGCAACCGCGCAGTACTTACTCGGCAACAACCTCAACCGAAATGGTGACAGAAACTTCTGCATGTAAGTGGATGGCTACTTCGTAGACACCTAACTCACGAATTGCACCGTTCACCAATTTGATTTCATTACGCGCAACGTCATGACCCAAAG
>JAZKAM010000126.1:0-4017 GCA_040389145.1 Pseudomonadota bacterium | reverse complement strand
CCATACAACTTGCCTTCATCAGCTGCGTTAGCAGGAATCACCAAGGTCAAGCCTTGTAGTTTTTCTGCACGCGCTTCTGCTGCGTGAACGCGGGTCATAGAAGCTTTTTCAAGCTCAGCACGACGCGCTTCAAATTGTAATTTGTTCAATTCTGTTGCCAGAACAGCCATACCTTCTGGAATCAGCCAATTACGCGCATAGCCATTGGCTACAGTAACCATTTGACCGAAATCACCAAGGTTACGAATTTTTTCTAGCAAGATTACCTGCATCACTTTACTCCCGAAACAAATTTTTTAATGGCGGCGTTTAAACCACCGTAGCCAAACATTCCATACACACCGACAGCAATAGCCAACCACGGCACAATCGGATAGATACTCAGGCAAACACCCAAAATGAGCAATGCCCAAAAAGGATGTAGACACTGCGTTTCCAACTTTGGCACCAGTAACGCTAGGCTTTGTGCAAATAAAAGCATCAGAGCCATCCGATACAGCAGGTGGTCAACTAATGTTGTGCCACCACACTTTGCCAAAAGTACGATACCAACCAACACAAAACATAGTATTTTTGGTAGTCGTACCAAGCGCCAGTCTGGTTGTTGTTCACCACGCCCTAAAACTAAAAGCGTCGCAACCCAAATCCAGTAACATACCAAACCATAATCTTGTAGTGTGCTAAGCGCCAATTGAAACCAAGGTTCAATCATCGACAATTGCGCTGGCTCTAAAGGTACAAAGAGTGACGATACGGTCATACTTTGCTGCCATTCAAGAACCACGGCAGATCCGACGAGGCATTTATAGAGCACCCACTCGGCAACAGCCAAACCACCCAAAGGGTAGAGCCATTGACCGCATATGCGCAGCCACAACGCCATCAGCACCGGTACGCACCACATCCATCCCATCAGAAGCGCTAAACTAGTCAAAGGCAAATAACCTCTGCTGTATAGCACGCCCGTCATCAGGAGCAGCACCGTTACCGTGGACCACGCAATCATCGCAGCCCCTTCGCGTAACCACAGTCTGACCATAGCCAGTGCGGAAAAAAACAATGCGATCGGCATATATCTGACGCCCAAACATGTGACGCCAAATATAAAAACCACGTACCCTGCCAGTTTATTGGCAAAGACGCGCATTGGGTGGTAAGGCTCGGCCACTGCAGTGACATCCATGTTGTGCAATGACCTCACTTCTTCCCTCAAAGATTCCTATCGATGATGGTCGCAATACGGTATCAAAGCAAGGAATCGCGCATATTTTACTGCTTGACTGATTTTGCTTTGGTATAGACGGCTAACGCCAGTAATACGGCTGGGCACAATTTTACCGGTTTCTGTTACGAACTTACGCAACATGTTTAAATCGGTATAGTTGATGCGGGTCGCAGAAATTTTGCCTGATTTAAAAGGACATTTTTTCTTGCGCGCTGGGCCTCTAGCCCCTCGAGGATTACGTGGATTAGAACTGCTCATGCTATTCCTCTCTTGGTTCAGAAAAATCTAATTCGACTTCATCACGACGTGATTCGTCACCGCGCATCATTGGGGACATTTCTGTCACCGCTTCTTCACGTACCAAGCAGAGGTAGCGCAGAATAGCGTCGTTATATCGGAACAAATCTTTCAGGACGGCTAAAGTATCTTTGCCGCACTCAATGTTCATCAAAATATAATGAGCTTTGTGTACTTTTTCAATGGAATAGGCCAATGGTCGACGGCCCCAGTCTTCAAAACGGTGAACTTGGCCACCATCTTTAGCAACAACTGAACGATAGCGCTCTACCATAGCAGGCACTTGTTCGCTTTGATCGGGGTGTATTAACACCACAATTTCATAATGTCTTAACGTCGTCATAATGCTCCTCGCGGAAAAACTGCACGCGCCTTTATAGCATCGTGCAAGGAGAGCGCGCATATTCACGTAATGCGCGACCTTGTCTAGAGCCGTGTATTATACAAGACCCATTTTCCAGCAACAAGAGCCAGGCCTGCAAAGTCATTGTTTAATTCGGAAAAACAACTTATTTCTATAGAAATACGCGCAGGCTTACAGGCATTAGTTTTTAATAAAGTATCTTCGCTCAAAAAATAGGCAACCCAAAAGGTGCAGCAACACTTGTAAGTTAGTATTATAAATTATAAAATACCCATTAACTTATCAACATAGCATTGGAGAGTACTCATGAAAAAACTCAAAAAAACTGCGCCAAAGAAAACCGTTTGGAAGACAATGTCTCTTTTCGAAAAGATTGGTTCTGTGTTTTCACTGGCTTTAGTTGTCAGTATTCCGATTGTATTATTGGCTGTATTTGCAACTCTTAGCGGAGGATTAGCGTTAGCAGAAATTATTGGTCTTGCCTGCGCTACTGCCTTTGGTGCATTTTGTGTGGGTTCTGCCACACAGACACTTTGCAGCCCTGCTGAAGAAGATAATGCCGATCCTTCCGATAGTCCTTCTATTAAACATGATGGAAGTGAACATATCGATGGCGGCCAAGAAAAACCTGCTCTTATTACCAATACCAAGTCACAAAATGCTAGCAAACCAGATGCAAAGAAACCCGAAGGCGAAGAAGGCAAAACATTAAAATGTTCAGCATAGTCTTCTTAGAACCAATCTGACACCTTAATCACAAAGTTCGATGTACAGGTTAAATAAATCTGTACATCGACTTCACTTGCTAACCGCCCTAGACAATCCAGTTATAAGCAACCTCTCTAAACAAGCATTTTTTTCCAAAATTTAGAGCCTATATCGAGGAAAAAATGCACCTTAATGGAACAATCCTTTCAAAAAAAACATACGCACCTATTCATGTGGGTTTTCATGGATTTTTGTATATTGGCTGCGATGATGCAATGAGAATCAGTTAGACAGGGCAACAATGTTGCCCTGTATTTAGCATTATTCGTATATTCTTATCCGAGCGCTCTTTTACTTCAGATTCGGCTGACAAAGTGCGTACAACGCCACGCCACACGCCACGGATGCATTCAAACAATTTACATATTTTGCATGCATTGGAATATTCACGACAAAATCACATTGTTCTTGTGTTAATTGTCGCAAACCCTGCCCTTCTGCCCCAACCAATAACGCCAGTTTAGGTGGCAACTTTTGTTCGCCTAAGGTTTGTTTTGCTTCGCCAGACAAGCCAACCAACCAAAACCCTTGCTCTTTCATTTGAGCGAGTGTACGCACCAAGTTACTTACGGCAAAAACGGGCACCACTTCTGCAGCACCACAAGAAACTTTGCATACAGTAGGAGTAATAGGTGAGCCACGGTGTTTAGGCACGATGACTGCCGACACACCGAACGCATCGGCGCTACGTAAACATGCACCTAAGTTGTGTGGATCTTCAATACCATCTAATACCAACAGGCGTGTTACTTCAGGATTTTGTTCTGCCAACCAAACGGCAAAATCATCATGCGGTTGTTTTGGCGCTTGCGCGACAGCAACAATGCCTTGATGTTCAGGCGCACGCGCTAGTGTATCTAGTTGATTACGGCTACGCTCTTCAACGGGCAAACGAATGGCGCTTAGTTCTGCCAATAAAGACACAATTTTTGGGTCCTTCTTGTCCAGAACATACAGCAAACGTACTGCTTCAGGTCGATTTTTTAATAACGCATGGACGGCATGCCAGCCGTAAATTGTATCAGGCGTACTCATTAGTCGGATTTCCTTTTTTTCTGGTTGTTCGATCGCCGGCGCGGCGGTGCTTTTCTGTCCGAAGGTTTTTTAGGCTCAGCAGTTTTGTCTGCTGCCGATTTCGCTGCCTTGGTCAGTGTCTTTGCTGAAGGCAATGCAAAGTTAGGGGCCAACAATAAGTCTATTTTACCCGCAGCGGCATCCACACGATTAACGATGACGGTGAGTGGTTCACCCAAAGCCAACATTTGTCGCGAGATTTCTGAAATCAGCATCTGCTTTTGTGGCACAAAATCAAAGTATTCTGGCAAATTACTGACATGCAATAAACCTTCAATACCGTATGGCT
>JAZKAM010000125.1:0-1831 GCA_040389145.1 Pseudomonadota bacterium | reverse complement strand
GGGTTACACCTTTGCAATTCCTTGCGTATCTGTTGATAAGCGCACTCGTATTATCGATCGTGCTCAACACCTTTACTGCTATTACCGTTGAGAGTGGTTGGAGCGTATTTGTTGCCGTATTGCTCATTCAGGTTATCCAGGTCCTCATCCAGCCTCTGTTTTCTTTGATTGCCAGGATTTTAGGAATCCCCGGTATCTTATTGGTAAGTTTATTTGGTTATTCGTTTGTAGTGTGGGGTGCGTTTGAAATTGTTCCGGGTATTGAAAATGTCAGTTTCCTGGGCAGCCTCATCGCCGCGTGGGTGTACGCGGTGGCCGTGGCGCTGCTGCAATGGATTATGTTGGCACAGTCGGAAGATTACTTCTTGCAGCAGGCGATAAAAAATTCTAAAAAGAAAAAGCAGACCAAAAGTGACGTGCCGGGTTTCGTTTTTGTACAGCTTGATGGTGTTTCAGCGCCGGTCTTTGAGTGGCAGTTAAACGCAGGTAACCTGCCAAATATGAAAAGACTGATTGACGATGGCGACTACTCTTTTACCCCTTGGAACACTCAGCTTCCGTCTACGACACCAGCTTCGCAGGCTGGAATTTTACATGGTTCACACGAAGGAATCCCGGCCTTTAGGTGGTATGAAAGAAAAACTGATGAACTTGTTGTGGCTAATCAAACCAAGGGTGCAGCCTTAATCGAAAAGCGCCTGAGTAACGGACGCGGCTTGTTGGCTGACGGCGGCATCAGTATTGGTAATTTGTTCTCTGGCGATGCACCTAAAAATATTATGGTGATGAGTAAGCTTGATGGCGATAGAAGTTCATTACGGGTAATGAGCGAGTACACAGATTACTTCTCCAGCCTGTACGGTTTTACGCGTGCTTTAGTTTTGTCGGTAGGCGAAATGATTAAAGAAATATATCAGGCTCAACGGCAGCGCGTTAAAAACAGCCAGCCTCGCGTCGCAAGAAAAGGTAGTTACATTGTCTTGAGGGCCGCCACTAACGTACTACTTAGAGACCTGCAGACAACAATAGTTATTGACCAAATGATGCAGGGCGCGAATTCAATGTATGTAGACTACGTGGACTACGATGAAATAGCCCACCACGCAGGGATTGCAAGACCCGAGTCCATGGCTGCATTAAGTGGCTTAGACAACATCGTCGGTATTCTAACCAAAGCAGCCGCGATCGCACCCAGACCGTACCATGTGATATTCGTATCCGACCATGGTCAAAGCCAGGGCCCGACATTCAAGCAGATTAATGGCGGACAAAATTTAGAAACAATCGTGGGCGACCTGCTCGGCACATCAGCAATACAATCATCCACAGCTCCGGTAGAGCAAGAAAGTATTGCCCGGTCGCTGTTGGCGCAGTCGGCGTCAGGCAAGGGGGTAACAAGCTCGGCATCCCGTAGACTTGGTAGCTCGTATCAACAAAAAACCCAATCTTCTGCCAAAAGAACTTCAGGTAAGACGGAGATTATAGTCACAGGTTCTGGAAATCTTGGCAACGTCTGGCTCAAACACTTTAAAAGTCGCCCTTCCTTGCAGCAAATAGAAAACAAGTACCCCGGATTCGTTAACCAGCTTCTCCAAACCCCTGGTATGGGTTTGGCAATTGTCCTAGACGAAAAACGAAACCCAGTCTGCATAGGTAGCCAAGGCCAGATTAATTTAAAAACCGAAAAAGTGGATGGAAAGAACCCCCTCGGCATCTATAAAAATATTCGCACAAAGGAATTACTGGATCTTGCCACCAACCCAAACGCTCCTGACGTAATCCTCATTTCAGCTAAACATCCAGGCTCAAATGAAGTGCATGCATTCGAGGA
>JAZKAM010000124.1:0-2345 GCA_040389145.1 Pseudomonadota bacterium | reverse complement strand
CAGGGTATCATCTTGGTTCAACGTATGTTCCGCTGATTTGACCGTTGCAGCAATGGCATCCAGTTCACTCGATAGGGCTTCAAGCATCGTATCTCCACGAACCAGCATTTGGTCGATACGCTCTGCATGGGTCACAATCTCTTCTGCAACATGCGCGAAGCCTGACTGCTCGCCTTGTCCAGAAAAGTCTGCAGCGCGTATCGATGCGTTCAGCGCCAATACGTTGGTTTGTTTTGCCACGTTTGAGATGGCTTTGATATGGTCATAGATTTCTTTTGATTTTTTACCGGCATTCGTTGTTGTGGCATGCACTTCACCAATTAAGCTTTTAGACGTTTGGCCTTGCTCTATATCCTTTAACAAAGTATCGCCACTGTGGATAATTTCGGTTGCAGTCTGAATGTACTTAAAAGCCACCTGTGTTTTTTGAACCATTTCCTGAACAGATTGCGTTGCGGTACCGACATCCTTTTTAATAAAATCAACCGTCTTTTGAAACGACTTATACTCTGTTGCAGCAGATTGTAAGCTGCTGTTATTTTTATCCACAATGGTTGCATACTTTTTAAAGAGCTGCAGTATACTTCCAAGCTCCACTCTGAATTTTTCAATGAGCACATTATTACGTTCTGCTATACGCTTGGTTACCATATAATCTGCTGGATCCAGCTTTTTGTATTTTTCTGAACACGTTTTTTCCAAATCCTGGAATAGCTTGTTCAGCTCTGCATTCAACCTGGTTTCAACAAAAGCATGGTGTTCATGCAGTGTACGAATGTTCGCGTAGTCCAGCCGGTTGCTGTACAAATAGACCAGAAGTACCAATAGGCTCAGTATCGCGCCCGCCTGAAAGTCAATCAACCCCTTTTCGTTGGGCAAAAAGTATCCGTTCAGCACATTTTTAATCGCATTGCCATTTTTTGAAAAAATTCCGCTATAGTCCCCTTCCCCACCATTAAGCTCAATCAAAACTGCCTTACCATGGGCTACAGCACTATGCAGTTTATCCATCTCTTCGCAGTATTTCTTATACTGATATTGACCGTTTTCATCCAGCTTTCCCATTAGCTTTGGTTTTATCGTGATATTGTGATGGTAAAGGTTCGATAGTTTTTCGGTAGTCTGCGGTCTAAAGTTTAGTGGTTTCCCGGATTTTTTGTATTCATATTCAATATCCTGAGACAGCTTGCGCTGCTCCGCCAGCGCTTCTAAGCCCGGCTGACCTTTTATTTCCTTTAATATGCCAATGCTCGCTTCAAAATATGCGGACACTTGTTCTTGTATGCTTGCCAATTCATCAAATTTTCGTTTGTTTTTATTTAAGTGGTCTACGTGGTTTTTTATCGAAAACCATGATTGCTCCAACGCAAGAACCAAGCTTTTCATGTCATTGGACTCTTTGACGAAGATACTCTTGTTGATACGCTGTGTCTTGATCAGGCGTTCTTGCATGTTGTCTGTCAATGCATTCACCTGAGCATAATTTTCAGCCTGTCCCTCAGATAACGCCACCAGAGTATGATACAGTTGCGTATTCAATGTTTGTAATTCATAGGCCACCTTAACTTTTTGTTGTTCATAGCGTGCTTGCACGGCCAAACACCAAAACATCACAACATACCCTATCATCATCAGCATAAGCACGATTTTGAGCAACCGTCCTTTTAAGGGTACTTGATTGTCCGATTCAATGGATACAGTCAATGGTGCAAGCATCGTGTCAACTCCTTTGGTTTTCTTCTTTACTTACGCGGCGAAATGCAGGCGTAGCAATAATCTTTTTCACGTTCAGCAACAGCCAACGGTCGTCACCGTCTTCAAAGTATCCGTCGATAAACACTTCAATATCGCCACGAAGGCCGAGTGTGTGATCCGACGGCTTCAACTGTGTTTTTTTCAGTCGTTTAATGCCATAGCAGTGGTCGATCAACAACCCATAGTGGTCTGATTCTTGTTCTACAATGATGACCTTTGCTGTATCAGACACGGGCTCTTTTCGGCCATACAAAAAATCCCATAAATCGGTAACCAATAGAATGTTGCCATGATGGTTCACCAAGCCCAACAGCCAAGCCTTAACCCCTGGGATTTCCACAATGTTGGGCTTGGTGATGATTTCAGCAATTTCAGTCCGTGCAATGATAAATTTGAATGTATCCGCTTGAAATGCGATGCCTGTGAATTCTGGTGCTATTTCAGTGGTAACTGCTGCTTGTTTTTTTTTTCGCGCCATTTCGTCGAGTTGAATGAGTGCATCAAATGGGTCAACAAACCCTGCTGTAGCGCTAGGATTATCACTACTACTCATCATGGAGGTGCTGGTTTTCACATCCATATTGGCGCTT
>JAZKAM010000123.1:594-2355 GCA_040389145.1 Pseudomonadota bacterium | reverse complement strand
GCGTCGACCAATGCGCGTGCTACCAGAGATGCCTGTACACCCTGCAATAGCAGTATACGCACCGACATATACATTGTGGCCTATTTGAATTTGGTTATCGAGAATCACACCCTCTTCCAAGACTGTGTCATCAAGCGCACCGCGATCGATGGTTGTATTCGAACCCACTTCGCAATCATCACCAATTCGAACAGTGCCCAACTGAGGCAATTTCGTCCATGCACCACGTTCATTAGGTACAAACCCAAAGCCTTCGCGACCAATAATCGCACCGCTGTGAATGGTAACGCGATCGCCTAAGTAGACGCCGTGATACAAGACAACGTTGGCGTGCAAAACAGAATGCGCGCCAATCACGCAATCGTCTCCAATAACAACACCGGCTTCAACAACGACCCCTGCACCAAGACGCACGCGCGCCCCAATACAGGCATGTGGGCCAATACTAATGTCCTCATCCAGTACACAGTCTTCACCAAGCACCGCAGTTTCATGTATGCCAGGTGTTTTTTTATGGGGTGGATTAAAGTAAGCAGCAATGCGGTAAAATGCGGCGCGTGGATTAGGCACAACCAAAACTGCACCATCGAAAGCCTCAGCATCTGCCTTAGTGAGCATAACGGCGCTGGCTTGCGTTGTTGCTAAATATTTACGGTACGCACCCTGCCCCAGGAAGCTTAAGCTTCCTGGTTTTGCAGAGGCGAGCGTAGCAACACCGGAAATCATCAGTTCCGGGTTGCCCAATAGCTCGGCTTGAACCAAACTGGCAAGCTTCTCTAAAGAAACTGGACCAGGTTTGGTCATGACGCATGCCCAGCATCAACACCTTTCAATACGTCATCGGTAATTTCCGCGCCGGGGGTTACATAGAGCACCAACTCAGCAGGCAAAACCAAGTTCAGGTTACGTTCTTTGGCAATGACTTCAACACGCTCAGTGACGACATTCATGAACTGCTCCATGTCGCGCTCTCTGCGTTTATTCAACGCTTCAGCAAAAACATACTGTTCCTTTTTCAGCTTTTCCTGAAGTTCAACCAAAGACTTTTCTTGATCGAGGCGGTCGGACTCAGACAAAACATCACTATCGCGTTCATAGGCAGTCGCCTTGGTACGAAAAGTATCTTCGTTCTTTGTCAAACTGTCGCGTTGCGCTTTAAAATCTGCAGCAATTGAGTCTTGCAACTTGCCCGCCCACTTGGATTCTGTAATCAAACGATTAACATCCACGACACCCAAAGTTTCGGCATGCTTCGCTGCCTTTTTCACATCAGCCTTAACAACAGGTGCTGCTGCTTTAGGCGCTGGTGCTGCGGCATCTGCTGCATAGGCCACAGCGGAGAGACTACCCAACATCGCACATAGAATCATGGTATTTTTCAAAGTTAGCTCCTTATATACAACTTGTCATTCATTAATAAAAGCTCGTGCCAATCGAGAACGTAAAGTTCTCAATTTCATCACCCGCTTTTTGCCCAATAGGCTGTGCCCAACTAAATTCTAGCAAGCCTAAAGGCGTCAACCACGTCAAAGACACCCCGATAGAATGCCGCAAGCCCGCCGGGTTATTGTTTGAAATACCCGTGCCATCGGCATTGTGTAGCCGGCGATCAATTTGATAGACCTGACCAAAGTCCCAGAAAATACCTGGGCGCATTTGCTTGGATTGCTCACCCAACAAAGTTGGAAAGGCAATCATTGCACTACCATTGACCATCAGGTTACCGCCAAATGGGTTCCCTAAAGAATCTTTAGGGCCCAA
>JAZKAM010000123.1:0-474 GCA_040389145.1 Pseudomonadota bacterium | reverse complement strand
GCGCAGCGAGCGGGATCCACCCATAAAGAAGTTTTTAAAGAAAGGCAAATGCGCATCTTTACCATAACCATTACCATAGCCAACGCCACCGCGCGTTAAAAATAGGACGTCTGGTGACAACAGCTTTAACCATTGCGCAGACCCATGCAAACGGTAGTATTGTAAATGCGACTTAGGTACGGCAAAGGAAAGCTCAAGGCTATGCTTTACCCCGGACGTTGCAAAAATGTAACGGTTCAATGAATTCATGCGCCAGCTTATTTGACCATGAAGTTCATTGTACATCCGACGGTTATCGTGCTCATTCAAGAAAACCTGAATTTCATCGGATATATTGTTTGCCCCGATATACAACCAGGTGTTTCTATAGCCAACACTCGCATTTAAGTTTTGATGTTCTGAAATGGGGAATCCATAGTTGACATTCCCACCCGCTGCGTCCAATAGGTAGTCCGTTACGCTACTGACATCACC
>JAZKAM010000122.1:0-1587 GCA_040389145.1 Pseudomonadota bacterium | reverse complement strand
TAAAAATTGACCATAATTTCAAAAGTTGTTCAAAATGTCAAAAATTGACACTGCCTTTAAAACACTTTGTGGGGGCTCGAACCCCTAAATAGTTAACATTGAGTACTTTGATTAAAGAATGAAAACTGACAAATAACAAAAGCACCTGAATTTCAGAGGCTTTCACGCTTCAACCCAGGTACAAGCCCAACACCACCCCTAATTTTGAACGATGCCAACGCCAACGCTACCCAATAGCACTACCGCCGCCGATCAACAAACACTTCCCGATTCGGCTTTTTACCGGCGTATTGCTACCTTCGGTATTGTTTAATAAACCTACTAAGATGTTCATACCAAAGGAATTTGAAATAACCGACCGGGCAGAGGTACTGGCTTTTATAAGGCGGTACAATTTCGGGGTGATTGTGTCGCAGGCAGATGGTGCGCCGGTGGCTACGCATCTGCCGTTTCATGTGATGGAGCGGGATGGGGAAATTGTGCTGACGGCGCACTTTGCGCGGGCGAATGCACAGTGGAAGGGCATTGAGGAACAGCTGGTGATGGTGATCTTCAGCCAGCCGCATGCCTACATATCGCCAAGCCATTACGATAAGGAGCAGAGTGTACCTACCTGGAACTATGTGGCGGTACATGCCTACGGCAGGTGCGAGGTGATAACAGATACCACGAAGGGGCTGGGAATACTGGAGCAGATGATACAGCAAAGCGAACCGGGCTACATGGCACAATGGGAGCGGCTTGACGAAAAGTACAAGTTGGGAATGTATAAGGGGATAGTGCCAGTGGAGATAACAGTAACAGCGACGAAGGCAGCAGGAAAACTTAGCCAGAACAAAACGGAAGCGGAGCGGCAGCGCATCATAGACACGCTGGGTGCAAGTGATGATAGTGCGGAGCGGGATGTAGCGGAGTATATGAAGAGGGGGATGTAATGGGCGGATAGTAAGTAGATTGGCTAAGCACCTAATGCATAGCCATATTCGCCCGGGTCGATGCCTTTTTCCTTCAGTATTTTAGCCAATCCCCTTATCTGCCTGTTCTTTTCCTCGATAGTTTCATTCAGTGTTCTGATCTTTTCGTCAACTTGTTTTGTCGTAACTGTTATGCGCTCACCAAGTGCGATCTCAATTTTTGCAATTGTTTCCTCTGTGAAATTATGCGTTCCCTTCATCCACTTGCTTATTTCCGACTCGCTCTTTCCCATGAGCCCAGCGAACGCCCTTTGTGTGATACCTCTACGCTCCAGGACGTCCAAAATCTGGTCAGTAATATCAAATGACTTACTGATCCAGGCTTTTGTCTCTGGAGGAACACTACTCAACGCTTGTCTCAATAAATTTGGCATGTTCTTCTTTTTGAAAAATTAACCACAATCACCCAATTCAAAATAAAAATCTCCTTCAAGAACATTATGCCTCCAACGCAATTCGCGACTTTGTACCCTTGAAGTTATTTCATGTTCAAGAGCTGAAAGCAGAAGATAATGAGGATAACAATCCGGGCTATCCTGTAGCTTCTGCGATGTCTTAACTCCACCATTGCCCAACAATACGGCACCATCATTTAGTCGAATACAATACAGTC
>JAZKAM010000121.1:4508-7282 GCA_040389145.1 Pseudomonadota bacterium | reverse complement strand
TACAGCATTTAATGGTTGTGATAGTACAGTAACTACATATCTGACAAGGTTAACTACCATGGTGCCTATGGACAAATCGGTTATGTCTTAACTGGCGAACAACGTCCTTATGATGCAAAACGTGGTACTTTTGGTCGCGTAATGCCTCGTGGAAAAATGGGTGCCTTTGAACTTGCTGTTCGTCAAAGTTTCTTGGATCTTACCCAACAACCTGATGCTGCTCAAGCAGGTAGTATTACACCAGCAAGCACCGGCGGTGTTATGCATAGTACAACCTTTGCTTTGAACTACTGGCATGATGCGCACTTCAGTGCTTCCTTCAACTGTGTTCGCCCAATTGTCCCTGTTTCGGGTCATGTGAATACAGACTTAGGTATGTATGGTGTTCGTGTACAAATGGTATTCTAAACCATTGGTTACGACGTCTTACACACGTAAGTAAGCGAAAAGCAAAAACCCACCTTACGGTGGGTTTTTGCTTTTCCGAATCATTTTTTCTTATCATTGTTTTTCAGCGGTATTACATGATCCGATGGATTTTTAATACCCTGATACCAAAAATAAGTGATAAAGTGATAAATCAATAGGTTATCGTGACATAAGGTCATTGGTTGAAATGATAGGAGTAAAAGTGTGAAAAATCCGATAAGTATTCTTTTTTTATCTGTACTGTTGGTGGGCTGTAGCTCAGCACGAAATCCAGATGGCACCATCATTGGTAACCCGGATGATCCCTTAGAGGGGATGAATCGAAAGCTATACAGTTTTAATAAGACCTTAGATGATGCTGTGTTAAAGCCCGTAACAAAAGGGTACCAAAAAATTACGCCGAATTTTATGCAGCGTGGAATCAGCAATTTTTTCAATAATTTACGGCTCCTGCCCAGTATTGTTAATGGAATATTTCAGTTTGATGGCCATGGCGTTACGATGAATACGGGCCGATTGATTATGAACAGTACGCTAGGCGTCGGTGGTATTTTAGATTTAGCAACACCTTCAGGATTAGACCCACACTATAACGATTTTGGTCAAACATTAGCGGTGTGGGGTGTTCGTCAATCTTCTTATTTGATGATTCCTTTTTATGGCCCAAGCACTATTCGCGATGGGGTTGGTATTTTTGTAGACCGTTCATTTTTAAGTGTATGGCCTTATATAGAATCGGATCGCTTATATTGGGGACTAACGGTATTGAATATGGTCGATACCCGCAGTAAACAACTAAAAAATGAGGGTGCAATGAAGGCGGCTGCGCTGGATGAGTATGCATTTATTCGGGATGCGTATTTGCAGTACCGGGCACACCAAATCAACCGCGCTTTGGGTAAGGATACCGATGATTTGGACGAAGATTCATCAGATTTTGATTTGGTAGGTGATACGGTTGAAGAAGGTGACGCTAAGGTGAAAGTTGAGACGAAACCTCAAGCACTGCCTAAAGTATCGCCTCAAATGCAGCCGGCTGCGGTTAAGTAGGGTTAGGGGAACTTCATTTTTCCCAGCACATCTGGGTGGGTCTCTGTGAAGGTGACCTCACCCAGTTTTGTGCCAAAACGTATCGACTCTCCAATCAGGTCAATATATAAATCCATCCACTGGAAGGGTGAGTGTTCGACAGGCACTAAGCAGTCGAGTTGTCTGATCTGTAGGTCATCTAGGATTTTCATGAAATTCTCAGCGACAATTAAATACGCGAACCCGGCTATGCTGCACAAGCAGCATAGCCATCGGGGGCGGATTCTCGCAGATTTCACAGGCGTTTGATAGCCTTATTAGTAGTTTGCCTCTAGAGTTAACCAAATTTTATGTGCATCACTGTATCCGCTACCGGGTTGCGCTATAAAACGCGCATAATCGATACCCATTTGATAGTGTGAGAACAGATGTTTAGAGATGCTGACATCGTATTCTTGCGCAATCTTTCTTTGTGGGGTTTCGCTTTTGAATAGGTGGTAGTGGAGTTCAAGGGCAATATTGGATACACGACCAAGGATACCACCGTTGATATCAATCAGTCCGGCATCTGGAAGTGGATTAAACTGCTCAGCCCAACCATTTAGACGACTAAAGCTGGCCAATGGCGTTCGAAAGCCGCGCCCGCTGACCACATTACCATCGAATACTTGGTAAGCGGCATACAGTTGTAGTGGCGCAAAGCCTGTATACACTTTGGCGGCTGTGTAGTCTGCACTAAAGTGAGTGGGGTTGTCATGTGCATCGCGTTGGTGCGCGTATTCCAGTACATAGCCGGTATCTAAGCTACCCAACAGCCAATCGCCTTCTAGGCGCACGCCTAAGGTATTGGTGCTGTTGGTGATGGTGGCGCGGTCATTCACCAGGTAAGCGTAACCCGTTAGCGTGCCATAGGGCAGGCCGTTCCATGAAATATTGACCGCATGTGTCTGGTGGTTATTGGTAGACGTCGGCGCACCAGAGCCTGAATAAACCGTGTTCACCTGGAAAATATAGGCATAGTACAGTTCCATTTGGTAAAACACGGTACTGGTCATGGTAAAGGCATCATAGTTTTGGGGTGTTTGACGAAATTGATCGCTTCCGATAAAACGCTCATCATCTAAATCGATGAATTGGCGACCTAAACGAAACGTGTAATCTGAAAATTTGTTGTACTGCAAGTAAGCACGTGTTAACGCAGTACCATTGGGGTCTCGAATGATCGGCTTGTTTGCGCGAGAAGGGGTTAAGCCTTGTCCTTCGTTAAACTTGCTGTTGGCGTACGCGACAACATGGTTAAATTCAATTAAAGCCGC
>JAZKAM010000121.1:0-4498 GCA_040389145.1 Pseudomonadota bacterium | reverse complement strand
TTGTAAGAGGGGGTCGTATATAACAGGCGGGCTGCTAAGGTATTTGCTTGCCCAGTGCCTTGGCCTGTCACAAAATCGTTTTCAACGCGCGCGCGTCCAGACAACACAGAAACCGCTTGGGATAGCACGTCTGGCAAATGTTCGACCGATCGTTCAACCAAATCATCTGATGTCATATTGAGCGACCAAACCATACCGCTGCTCAACGTAAGGGTGGCGATCCAAAACCACCGGGACGACCTTTCCATGTCTTCTCACTCCTTAGAAATCTAGTTTCTATACTAGCATTTCTAATTGCACCGGACCAAGCTCTTTGAAAGGGGTTGTGCTATGGTTTAAGAGGGCATTTGAAGGTGAGGGGCACAGTGTGTCTGACGTAGCGGTAAGTTCAAGACTATTAATTGTCGAACCGAATGTGACCGAACAGGCCGCGATCCAAGCCCATCTAGAAGATAACGGTTTTGCAGTGCAAGTATGCTCCACTTATGCAGAGGCGCGGCAGGTTTGCCAAAACATCCAGCCTGCACTCGTTGTCCTAACGTTAGTAGAGCCTTTGTCTGAAGGCATTCAGTGGATTACCGATTTGCATCAGCAATGGCAAAATCTACCCATCCTTGTTAGCTCTACGCCTGAAATTGTGGCGACAGGCATTCGGGCTTTACGCTTAGGTGCTTGGGACTATCTGTTAAAGCCAATGACACAATTGTCTGTTTTAGAACATGCTATTTGCAAATGCCTGGAGCGGGCACGTTTAGAAGCGGAAAATCAGCGGTACAAAAAAGAAATTGAAGAAACCAATAAACGCTTGAAAGACAGTTTAGATATTCTAGAACAGGATGAGGCGGCGGGCCGCAGCGTACAAAGTCGCTTGTTCCCCAAGGCAACCTGGTCGATAGCCGGCTATGAATTTATGCATTGTGTCCGCCCCTCATTGTATTTAAGTGGAGATTTTACCGATTACTTTGAAATCGGACCGGATTGTTATGGGTTTTACATGATGGATGTTTCTGGACATGGTGCGTCTTCAGCATTCGTCACCGTATTTATGAAAAGCTTGATTGATCGTTGTCGGTTTGGTGAGCATGCGGATTTGATGACCGATCCCAAAAAATTATTGGCATTTTTGGGGGAAGAGTTGTTTCAAGCAAAGTTAGGGAAGTATGCCACCATGGTATACGCGGTATTAACGCCGTCTAAAAATCAGGTTTATTATAGTGTTGGCGGTCATTATCCACATCCTATTTATTGGAGTGGTACAGAAGGGCGCTATTTGCCGGATAAAAGTTTTCCCGTGGGCATGTTGCCAAAAGCCACTTATGAAAATCGTGAAATTACGCTCGAACCAAATGCAGTTTTTGCACTATGTTCCGATGGCGTTCTTGAACTGATACCCAATTTAACGGTTGCGCAAAAAGAATTGGCTTTATTGGGGTATATAAAAGACAACCATGAATCTGTTGAAAAGCTGTTTGATGTTTTGCTTTCTCAGCAGCACCAAAGCAGTATTCCAGATGATGTGACCGTGCTCCTGTTACGGCGCACCCCAACTGTGTAGAGGATGGCAATGCCATGATACGATGGTCAAAATCTCGGAAGTATATTTTTTTAGTAATCGCTTGTGTTGGTTATGCAAATGTGTGGGCGCAATCGCTCGAACAAGCCGTTATTCTTGCATTGGAAACAGAGCCATCTTTGCAAGCATTTCATTATGAACAAGAGGCCGCGGCCAGCCGTATCCGTCAGGCGCGCTCGGGATATCTACCTCAGGTAGATATGGCCATAGCTTGGGGGCCAACCAGTGTAAATAATGGAAATACCCGCACACAAGCAGATGTAACCACAGATGGTTATCGGATAAAGCGGGGCATTGAGGCACGTCAAATGCTCATGGATGGCAATAAAGTGCGCTCGGAAGTATCCCAACGTCGTTGGGAGTCTCGAGCGCTAGATTTTGAATACCAAGTTGCGGCACATAGCGTGACCAACCGTGTTGCGTTTGCCTACTGCGATGTCATGGAAGCCTATGAAACGCTGAAAGTCATGAATGAACTGGTAGCGCATTATCAACAGATGAACCACTACATTGAAACACGCATACAAAACCAGCTGGGTAATCCGAATGATTTGCTGATGGTGCAATCTGCCTTGGCGCAGGCAAAGCAGTGGTTAATGGCACAAGAGTTAACCATATATCGGGCTGAGCAGTCCTATCGTAGCTTGGTGGGTCGCGCGCCAGCCTTGGGCAGTATGCTCAGACCCGTACCGCCCCAGGCCTATTTCCCTGAGAACGTCGATCAAGCAGTGGCCATTGCTTTAGCGCACAACCCACGACTAAAAGAAGCTCAGGCGCAAATGTCTGCTGCCCAGGCCGGATCTAAGCATGTTTATGCCGACCTAGTGCCGCATGTCAATTTGGTGATTGCGTTACATAATGATTGGGATATCGATGGCCAAAGTGGTAGAGACCGCGATTACTCAGCCATGGTAGAGGCGCGCTATGCGATTCGTGGTGGACGCGATACCGAGCGTGTCAAAGAACAACATTGGCGACAAGAAAAATATCGTGCCGAGGTACTGCAAGAGCGGCGCTTGGTCGAACAGCAAACCCGCGATGATTGGCAAGCGATCGTCCAACATAAGCAACGCCTTTCTGTTTTGGATACCCAATTTAAATCGGCTGACGGCGCATGGCGGGGATATTGGGATTCCTATAAGAAAGGTGATGTCGGCTTGAACGCACCTCTTGATGCCGCCATGAAAAAATTTCAAAGCCATCAAGAAAAGGTGGTTGCGGATTTTGCCCGGCTGAAACATCAGTTTGCCTTGTTAAATGATATGGGACGGATCTTATCCGCGTTGCATGTGCCGGAAGTGGAAAGTACCGTTTCACTGGGTGGACTATTGAAGTCACCTAACTATATCTTACCCGCAAAGTCACCCTAGCGCGTTATGCTGGGTGGGCCTATAGATTTTAGTTTGAAAGATTAATCACATCTATTTTTGTAAGTTTGGGGTGTGGTTGTTACAATACGCTCTTTCACCAACCGGAGATTGTCTTGGCTGTACAAGAAAGAAGCTATTTTTCCGTGGTTTTACCCTGGTTGATTTGTGGGTTAGCGGCACTTTTTTATTGCTATGAGTATCTGCTCCGAGTATCACCGAGTGTGATGATTCCTGAGCTTATGCGCTCATTTAGCGTATCCGCTACGGAAATCGGCTTGCTCACTTCTTTGTACTACTACGCCTATACCCCGATGCAGTTGCCGGTTGGCTTAATGATGGACCGTTTTGGGCCACGCCGAATTTTAACCTTTGCCGTCTTGTGCTGTGCCATTGGTACCTTCATGTTTGGTGGCATGAATGGACTTTGGATTGCGGGTATCGGTCGATTTTTGGTTGGATTAGGTTCCGCTTTTGCGTTTGTTGGTGTGTTAAAGCTGGCGACGGTATGGTTGCCTCCTAACCGTTTTGGCATGATTTCTGGTTTGGCGACTACCTTGGGTATGCTCGGTGCTATTTCTGGCGAGATGATTTTAGGGCATTTCGTGTCTGAAGTGGGTTGGGAAAAGACCATCGCTTATTCAGGCTATTTTGGTTTGTTATTACTGCCCGTCGTCTGGTTTGTGATTCGCGACAATCGGCCCGATCAGCCCACTGCTGTGATGAGATATCCTGGCATGGGTAATTTAAGTCGTGATTTGTTCCGCGTATTCCACAACAAACAAGTATGGTTGGCTGGTTTGGTGGGTGGCGCTATGTTTTTACCCACCAGTGTATTTGCGGAATTATGGGGTATTGAGTGTCTGAAGGTCGTGCACAATCTCAGCAAAAGTGAAGCCACACATGCCACCTCTCTTGTATTTTTAGGGTGGGCATTTGGTGGACCACTGATGGGGTTATTTTCTGACCGTATTGAAAGCAGACGCTTTCCTTTAGCTATTGGGTGTTTTTCGGCCGCTGTATTTTTGAGTGTGCTACTGTGGGTGCCAGGTTTAAGTTATAACGCGGTCCGAGCGTTATGCTTCTTCTTTGGTGTGGTTTCCGGTGCACAGGTGATTAACTTTGCGGTCGCCCGAGAAAATATGCCATTGTCCTTGGCGGGTACTACCTTAGCCACGACCAACTTTATCATTATGATGGGCGGCATGATTTGCCAGCCGTTGGTCGGGAAGGTATTGGATTTGACCTGGGGTGGTGCTTTTCAAGACGATGTCCCTCTTTACACGATAGGGGGCTACCAATTGGCTTTGACGATGCTGCCTGTGTGTTTGTTCCTCGGCGTTTTTTTGATTGGCTTGATGAAAGAAACGGGTGGGCGTCTGCATAGCGATTGACCCAATCTAAAAACAGGTTAACTAACTTTAAATAAGACACTTTGCTGGTATTCCTGCCCAAAATCGGCAAGAATAGCGCTCAGTGTCTTTTATATTTTGCGGTGGTTTTTTTATGGCGATTGATATTGCGCCGGTTGTCACACGGTTTGCGCCTAGTCCTACAG
>JAZKAM010000120.1:0-2670 GCA_040389145.1 Pseudomonadota bacterium | reverse complement strand
CACCTTGTGCACTTTACCCAATTTGTTTTTATATTTACCGGTAATTACCTTAACGGTATCGCCTACTTTAATCTTATGCATCACGCATTCCCACTCTTACAATACTTCTGGCGCTAAAGAAATAATTTTCATAAATTTTTCACGCAGCTCACGTGGCACAGCACCAAAAATACGTGTTCCGATAGGCTGTTTTTGGGCATTTAAAATGACCGCAGCGTTATCATCAAAACGAATACGTGAACCGTCTTCACGGGCGATTGGTGAGCGTGTACGTACAATAACCGCCAACAATACTTCACCCTTCTTCACTTTACCTGTTCCTGCTGGTACGGCATCTTTTACCGTAACACGGACGATATCGCCCACTCGGGCATACCGGCGCTTAGAACCGCCAAGCACCTTGATGCACATAACTCGACGCGCACCGCTGTTGTCAGCAACATCAAGCATTGATTGCATCTGAATCATAATGCATAACTCCCCATAACTGAGCGATAATTCACTCTAAAAGCCCTGTATTCTACCATTTGCACGCCTCTTAACCAAGACTTAGACCTGTGCATTCTGGCTTACAACCTCAACTAGCATCCAATGTTTGGTTTTGGAGATAGGACGGCATTCTTGTATACGCACGACATCGCCACGACCAGCAAGTTCTTGAGCATCATGTACCTGATATTTTGTACGACGACGCACAACTTTACCTAGCTTAGGATGACGAGCAGTCCAATTCACCTGAACCGTAATGGTGTTTTGGCGCGCATCACTGGTCACGACACCAACGAGTGTACGTTTCTGTGTTACTTCTTCCACTGGCATGTTCATTTAGCACCTTCATGTTGTCTTAACACGGTCAGCAAACGCGCAACTGTCCGACGAAACTCGGCAAATTGGTGTGGCTTCACGTTTTGTCCATCTGCTTTACGTATGTTTAGCTTGAATAAGTTTTGGGACGCAACACCAACTGCTTCCTTTAATTGGGCAGGAGTCTGTTGTCTCATTTCTTCTAACGTCATCATGCTGCCGTCTCCTCTCTTTTAATAAACTGCGTTCCAACAGGCAATTTCGCAGAAGCTAAGCGCATTGCTTCTTCTGCAACGTCACGAGGAACACCAGCTATTTCAAATAACACGCGACCTGGTTGGACCAAAGCAACCCAATATTCAACAGAACCCTTACCGGAACCTTGACGCACTTCTAAAGGTTTTTGGGTAATTGGTTTGTCTGGAAATATTCGGATCCAAATCTGACCACCGCGCTTAATGTAACGGTTCATCGCCCGACGAGCTGCTTCAATCTGTCTTGCAGAAATACGGCAGAGCCCGGTCGCTTGTAAACCATATTCGCCAAAACTTACTGAGGTTCCGCGCTGAGCTTTACCTGTGCTTTGGCCAGTTCTTTTATGCTGTTTTCGAAACTTTGTTCGCTTGGGTTGTAACATGGTATTACCCTATCTCACTCTTTACTGTCGTTGGAAACAACCACATCTTCGTTACGTGGCGCATTTCTTTCAAACACTTCACCTTTGAAAATCCATACCTTGATACCAATAACCCCATAAGTGGTCCTGGCTTCGGCAAAACCATAGTCAATATCCGCACGCAATGTATGCAGAGGCACACGACCTTCACGAGCCCACTCGGTACGCGCAATTTCTGCACCACCTAAACGACCGGAAATCATGACCTTCACGCCTTGCGCACCAAGGCGCATGGTCGTTGTGATCGCTTTCTTCATAGCGCGACGGAACATTACACGACTTTCCAATTGTTGCGCAATGGATTCAGCAACCAACTGAGACACCATCTCAGGGCGACGAATTTCTTGAATGGTCAAAACAACAGGAACACCCATACGTTTCGACAAATCTGCTTTGAGGCGCTCAATATCTTCACCTTTCTTACCAATCACGATACCTGGTCGTGCGGTTTGAATGGTGATCTGCGCCAGCTTTGCAGCAGGACGTTTGATCTTAATTTTGCTTACGCCGGCATTATGCAATTTTTCTTTCAAATATTTACGAATCGCAATGTCTGCATGCAAAAATTCAGCAAAATGCTTGGTTGTGAACCAATCAGAATCATGCTCTTTATACAGTATGCCTAATCGAAAACCTGTTGGATGTACCTTCTGGCCCATTATTGCCCCTTACCCTTTTTCACTGCTGGCGCTACGGTTACGGTGATATGGCACCGACGCTTTAAAATTGGATTCGCCCGCCCCTTTGCACGAGGTTGTGTGCGCTTTAACGTTGTTGCTTGACCCACTTCAATGGCTTGCACAACGAGACGATCGACATCCATACCCAAGTTATGCTCTGCGTTTGCAATGGCTGAATTTAATACCTTTGCAACAACTGCAGCACCTTTCTTAGGCGTAAATTCCAAGAACTTTCTGGCCTGCGCGACCGGTAGACCTCGAATATTGTCCGCAATCAAGCGCACTTTCTGCGCTGACATTGGGCATGATCGATATTTAGCAAAATTCGACATAATATCCTAGCTCCCCTACTTCTTCGCTTGGTCTTTTTTATCACCGGCTTTCCGATCACCAGAATGACCGCGGAAAGTACGTGTTGGCGCGAACTCGCCCAACTTGTGACCAACTAAATTTTCTACCACCATCACAGGCACAAACGCCGCCAGCTCCAAACTCTCCGCCGTCACCGGC
>JAZKAM010000119.1:21747-24154 GCA_040389145.1 Pseudomonadota bacterium | reverse complement strand
GCTTATCGGGTATTTGGCCAAATTGGGAAGGTCATCTAAGCAGGCCAGCAGACATGGTATTTGTGCCACAAAGACCTTATTACCCCATTGCCACGTTAGCAGAAGCAATCGTATATCCAGAGCCTTTGCCTACACAACCCCAGGCGTTGGCGCATGTGATGCAGCAAATTCATGACTATTTGGGGCGATTTGATTTATCTAAATTGACACCACAATTAGACCACTCAGCCGATTGGAATAAAATCCTATCCCTGGGCGAGCTTCAAAAGCTGCAAATTATCCGCATTTTGATTCAGGCGCCAGCGTGGATATGTTTGGATGAGCCCACCAGTGCTATGGATCATGCGGGTAGAAGGTTGGCACTCAGCTTGCTATTAGAAGAGCTTAAAAGCAGTACCATTGTCATGATTACCCATGGTGTAGAAGAAGCTGCAGGGTGGGATAAAAGCTACGACATGCATGCTTTAACGGCAGAGAATTAGTGTAAAAAGCGTGTAGTGTCATCATAATTCCCGATATTTTTATACCGTTTCTTGGGGAATGATGCTGCACTTAGGTCGGCTATCGTCAAAAAAGCACATTTAATATAATTTTTTTTTAAGAGTAACTACAAAAGAAAAGTGCCTAAAAAGGTAAAAAAATGTCGATTTTTAGCTCTTGCAGACAATAGAAAGCGAAAATAATGAATGTTTGTACACAGAAAATTCTGAAAAAAATCAGTTTTTTGTGATGGATGTTGATAAAATTTCACATGAAACGTAAGCAATTTAGATAATTATGATACAATGCACGTAGAAACTAAAAAGTTAGAGTTATTACACTAAAAACTTTATTTAAAGTTAGCTATAATTCCAACAAGTTAGATGGTATGTCACTTAACTCGATTTAAGTGTATGTACCGAAATAGTCGTTGACGAAATAAATTGGTACACAATTAAATTAGGGGATGAGATTTATGAAAAAGCAAAATTTAAACAATGCTCAAGAAAGCTTAGATTTGTTTGATAAAGTTGTTAATGCAGTTAAAGCAAGAGATGCGGCTAAGCCTGCTATCAATCCGTTTGGGGCTGCGCAAAAAGGTCTTAAAGATTTGACCGCTAAAGAATTTCTATTCGGCACACATAATGGCCGTAATAATGGAATTAAAGCTGGTGAAAAGATTGAACTGTCTGCCAAAGATATGACCGTAGTTCTGAATACTTTGGGATTAGATAAAGGCGACAATATTGAAGCTAAAGAACTGCGCATGTTAATGAGTGATGTTAGTGTTGATAGACCAAATTACACATGGTTTGAAATGCTGAATGACTGGTTTACCAGTAACACGAAAAAAACCATCGTAGAAAAAGCGAAGGATGTTCGCGGTGAAAGCGATCATACAGTCGTTTCTCAAGTTATGAAAAAAATCAATGCAGCTGTTCTTGCAAAACTTCCCGAAGTTGTTGCAGGTGTTGATGCAGATAATCTTGATGAGCTTGCTCGTATTCAAAGATTAACAACTGCTTTAATGAATGCTGATAAGATTGAAGCAAACAACGAACACGTTGCTCAAATCTCTGAAATGATGCAAAGAAAGTCAGATATTCGTGCATTAGAAGGTTCTGCTAAGATATCTAGTGGTTCTGATAAGTTTTTTTACAAAACTAAATCGGTTATGGATCACTTGTTCGCAATTAAATTCTTGGGTGCTGGTAGAGCGTTGCAGGAATTAACAGGCAATGCCGGAACTGTTTCTTTCTTCCGTCAAATTGTGAATCTGTTGAAAGTAGTAGCTGCTTGTCTGACGCTAGTATTGCCTGTTGTAGCAATGCAAGCTTCTGCAAAAATTCGTGCAGAAGAAAAGGAACAGGCTACTTATGATGCAGAAGACCGCTTCCCGCGCACGGAAAACATTACCCCTAACTATGCTGCTAGCGGAGTTGACTTGAAGGCTGCGTTTGCTGCACAGGCAGATTCCTATCGTGCAGTTGCTGATGCGGCTCGCGAAGCTGCAGCTAAGGCAGCAGTTGAAGCAGAACAAATGGCACTGGCTGCAGGTATTAAAGCACTTGGTGCTTCACACTTGGCTGCAGAAGCTGGCAAAGTAGCTGCTAATAAACTTAAATAGTCTAGGTACTTGTCTCCTATACTAGACTGAACGATAAACGCCCAAGTGACTCTACAGTCTCTGGGCGTTTTTTATTGGTGAGAGAGCCACCACAAGTTAGCCATTGTTTTTCCCCCTCCAAAACTGCTACCATGCTGTTCATTGCGTGCCGGAATAGCTCAGTTGGTAGAGCAACTGATTCGTAATCAGTAGGTCGGAGGTTCGATTCCTCTTTCCGGCACCAGTTTTTGCTATCCAACGATTCGAGTACCCACATGTCTTCTTTATCCGAGCTTCGTCGATGGGCGTTGGTCCCTTTGC
>JAZKAM010000119.1:0-21737 GCA_040389145.1 Pseudomonadota bacterium | reverse complement strand
TATCGTAGCGTCTAGCTACTTATCTGCAGCGATTTCTGTTCAGCTATCTCAAGCAGGCGTTAACCCTAGTGCCATTGGCTTGGTCCATTCCTCCTATTATGCTGGACTAGTGTTCGGTGCTCTGACCGTTGCATTTATTATTCGTCGATTGGGCTATCTTTCTGGCTTTGTAGTGTTTGCTTTGGCTTTTGGATTGCTCACTTTGCCCCAAGCATTTCTTGCTACGCCTGCTGCCTGGATGGCCTTACGCTTTGGGGCAGGGTATTGTATTGCTGGTATATATGTTGCGATTGAAAGCTGGTTATTGGCCAGTGCCACGCCACAGAACCGTAGCTTGTTTTTAACTGCTTATATGATGGTTTTGTATGCTACTCAGATCGTCAGTCAAATCGTTTCTGCACCGATTCTTTCTCATCCATATTGGCCTTTCATATTGACCCCTTTGTGTATGCTGGTCTGTATCGTGCCAGCATTACTGTCCAAAACAGTTGCGCCACCTATGGAAAAACACCTTCGTTTTGAACGACATAGTTTGCTAAAGATTGGTCGTACATTGTTTATTGTTGCCGCTACTGCTGTCGCTTGGACAGCCTTGCCTTTAGGCGGGGTAGCTAAAGTGATTTGTGCTGCTTTATGCGTGTGGGCCATTGTCGCGCCTTGGCAGTCATTTTGGCGTGAGTCCGGCTATGGTGTGCTCTTGTGTTGCTGCTCTGGTCTGATTGCCAGCGCCTGCTATGCGTTTGCACCCACGTACGCCTTGTCTTTGGGTTATACCGCTACCATGTTTATGATACCCATTATTTCAGGCGGCATGCTGCTACAGTGGCCCATTTGTCGCTTTAGTGAGCGTACATCAGCTGCACTAGCAATTGGTGCATGCAGTAGTGTGCTTGTCTTTGTGATGTTATTGCTGACAAAAGAGGCCGGATTTTTTTCTATCGCAACGGTGTTGTTTGGGGTAGGTGGGCTTTCCTTCGCATTATACCCAGTCGGTATTATCAGTATGTTAGTTTCCAACCCAGAAAAGTCGGTTACCGTATCCTCAATCGCTTTGTTTGCTTATGGCTTGGGCTCTGTTGCAGGTCCGGCTATCGCAGCACGCGTTATCGACGGCCATGGGCAGTCAGCATTGTTGCAGGTGGTAGCATGGGAAACTGCCGTTGTGTTGTTAGCCAGTGTTGCTCTGTTTTTTGTAGGTCAATATCAAAAGGTTCGAGGTATTCGTGCAAGTTGTTAGCCATTTAGATATCCCTCAGCCCGCGCGCGCTTGGTTGCAGCATTCTGGCTCTTTAAGCCAACAGTACACGCGGGTCACAGGTTTGTCCATGCAGATTTCCTTGCGGGCTGAGGGTATGTCTTTGCCTTTTGAGCAAGAATGTGCGGTATTGAAGGTAGGCGTGGATGAGAAACTATGGGTACGCCGCACCCATTTGGGCACAAACACGCGTATGTTTTCCTATGCGCGTGTAGTGGTTTCTGAGAAAGCGTTTGCTCAGCATGAAAGGCGATGGCGTGAATTGGGCACCCAACTGCTGGGCGATGCTTTTTTATATACAGTAGCTGGGTTGCGTAGAAGTCCCTTTACTTTATATCAGGTGATCCCTAGCGATGCGCTCCACCAAGAGGCATGGGTCGCTTTATCACAACCGCACGAGCCTACAGAGCCTTTGTGGGCAAGACAATCCATATTGTATTTAGAGGATGCACCTGTCTTGCTGACTGAAGTCTTTTTGCCACCCTTTTTGGATTATTCTGTATGAATTTACCTGTGGTCCATACTTTTGAAACAGACGAAGTATTGCCGTTTTGGCAGGCTTTTTCGGAGAATCCAGGCACCACATTATTAGAAAGCACCCTTAAGGTGGCTGGTTATAGTGATTACTCCTTTATGGGGGTTGCGCCATTCGGTACTTTTAGTGTTCGAGATGGGGTAGGGTATTGGAATGAGACACCATGCGTTGAATCGCCTTTTAAAGCACTGAAACAATGCTTAGGGCAATTTACCTTTGTGCACACTAACCTAGGCCCATTTTACGGTGGTGCCATGGGCTATTTAGGTTATGAGTTGGCGCAAAGTTTGGAAGATTTACCTATTCATCCACATCCCGATGTGGATGTTCCTATGGCTTATTTGGGCTTTTACGATCTCGTCTTTGTTTTTAACCACATCACCAAAAAAACACATCTGGTATCAAGTGGCTTGTCAGTAGCGCATCCAGAAGGTTGTTCTATACATGCACGAGAACGTTTAGCTTGGGCATTATCTGTGCTGGAAAAGCATGCGAATGAACATGTAAAACACCCTCAAAATGATACAGTCGCTAAAACGCCGGATTCATGTGGTCCAATTATCAGCACAGAAGACCGTGACAGTTACATTGCCATGGTCGAAAAAATTCAAGAGCACATTCGAGCGGGGGATATATTTCAAGCGTGCGTATCTCAGCGCTTACAGGCCTCACTGAATAGGATTCGACCCCAAAATCTATACGAACAAATGCGTTTAACCCATCAAGCGCCATTTTCAGGATATCTATCCATACCCGGCGGTGCGCTTATTGCTGCATCGCCAGAGCGCTTGCTGCAGTCTGTGGCAGGGCACCTACGCACAGAGCCAATAAAAGGCACTATACGTCGCGGTAAAACGGCAGAAGAAGATCAGCAATTGGCACAACAATTGTCGGCTTGTCCTAAAAACCGTGCCGAAAACATCATGATTGTCGATTTAATGCGCAATGACTTTTCAAAGGTTTGTTTGCCAAGCTCTGTTGTTGTTCCGGAATTATGCCAGCTTTCTTCTTTCACGACTGTCCATCATTTAATTTCCGTTGTTGAAGGCGAATTAGCGCCTGGTTATAGCACTGTAGATGCCTTAGCCGCCTGTTTTCCAGGTGGCTCTGTAACAGGTGCTCCTAAAATACGCGCCATGGAGCTGATCACAGAAGTTGAAAAACGACCACGTAATACCTATTGCGGCTGTTTTGGCTATATTGGTTTTGATGGCAACATGGATATGGCCATGACCATTCGAACTTTTTTGTGTATGCAGGATACTGTCTATCTCCATGTCGGCGGGGCAGTGACACTAGACTCCGATCCTGCGTCAGAATATGAAGAAAGTTGTGTCAAAGGTCTGGGGCTTAAAAAATTGCTCAGTGGTGCCACGTCATGATTTTGTTGATTGATAATTATGATTCCTTTGCACATAACGTTGCGCGTTATTTAACCCAACTGGGTGCTACGTTAAATGTGGTTCGTAATGATGCACTAACAGTCGATCAAATCCGTGCCTTGGCACCGACCCATATCGTATTGTCGCCAGGTCCTGGGGCGCCAGATGAGGCCGGGGTTATGCTTGAGCTGATAAAGCGCTGCGCTGGTGAGGTGCCTATGCTAGGCATTTGCTTAGGGCATCAGGCCATTGGACAGGCCTTTGGCGGGCAAGTAGTGCGCGCCAACCGCCCTATGCACGGCAAACCCTCCGCCATCCGGCATAGTGAAATGGGGTTATTTCGAGGCCTGCCTAACCCTTGTACGGTGGGGCGCTATCATTCCTTGATTGTGGCACCTGCCTTGCCAGACTGCCTGGAGGCCATCGCCTGGAGTGAGGATGGGGAAATTATGGGTCTGGCTCATAGGAAATATCCGATTTTTGGGGTCCAGTTTCACCCTGAATCCATTTTGACTGAGCATGGCTACCAGATTTTGGCGCACTTTTTGGCCTTACCAGGGGCTGTTTGGCGGTAAATCCGGCTGAATGTCGTCTTTAACTTTCGGAACAGGGGCGGTTTTAGTACAATTGGAGAATTCTGGCTCTGAGGTTAACTATGCATCCGTATCGTACCCATCATTGTGGCGCTTTGTCTTTAAAAGAAGTTGGTCAAACCGTTCGTTTGTCTGGGTGGGTTCACCGCAAACGTGACCATGGGGGCGTGTATTTCATCGATTTACGCGATCATTACGGGATCACCCAAATTGTATCCTCTAACCAAGATCCTGCACTCAATTTTCTGAGCCCAGAGCAATACGCTTTATTTACCTCCCTAAGCTTTGAAACGGTAATTACCGTTACCGGTACCGTAGTTCAGCGTGCCGATGCGGTGGTGAACAAAGACCTGGCAACCGGGACTATTGAAATAGTGCTAACCGAGTGTTCTGTTATTTCTGTAGCACAAACCCTACCGTTGAACGTAAATGCTGACTACCCTGTGTCAGAAGATGTTCGTTTGAAGTACCGTTTCTTGGATTTGCGCCGCGAGAAAATGCACAAAAATATCATTTTGCGCAACCAAGTGATTGCTTCTTTGCGTCGTCGCATGTGGGATCAAGGGTTTATGGAATTCCAAACCCCCATTTTAACGGCTTCATCGCCTGAAGGCGCTCGTGACTTTTTGGTACCTTCTCGCGTACATCCCGGAACATTTTATGCGCTTCCGCAAGCGCCACAACAATTTAAACAATTGTTGATGGTCTCAGGCTTTGACCGCTATTTCCAAATTGCGCCATGTTTCCGAGATGAAGACGCCCGCGCGGATCGTGCACCTGGCGAATTTTATCAATGTGATATTGAAATGTCCTATGTGACACAAGAAGATGTGTTTGCCACCATTGAGCCTGTTCTGGCCGGTCTTTTCAATGAGTTTAGCCATGGTAAAACGGTAACGCCTGCGCCGTTCCCACGTATTACCTATGCAGATTCTATGTTGAAATATGGCTCGGATAAACCCGATCTACGTAATCCTATTATTTTGAGCGATGTCACGGAAGTGTTTCGCGGGTCTGATTTCTCTATTTTCAATCAGGCAATTGCGAAGGGCGCCGCTGTGCGTGCCATTCCTGCACCAGGTACCAGTGAACAACCCCGAAGCTTTTTCGATAAAATGATTGGCTATGCTCAAACGGAATTAGGCGCAAAAGGTTTGGCGTATATCACTTTTGGTTTAGACAATGTGGCCAAAGGGCCTATTGCTAAGTTCTTAAATGCTGAAAAATTGCAGCAATTACAAGAACAAGCAGGTTTGAAAGCGGGTGATTCTGTATTTTTCTCATGTGATAAAGCAAACGATGCTGCTAAGTTGGCCGGTAAAGTGCGTGCAAAACTTGGTGAAGAGTTGGGCTTAATCGAACAAAATATTTACAAATTTTGCTGGATCGTCGATTTCCCATTCTATGAGTGGAATGAAGACGACAAGAAAATCGATTTTTGCCACAACCCATTTTCTATGCCACAAGGCGGTTTAGAAACGCTACAAGCGGCAGATACCGTGGAAAAACAACTGGCCATTACCGCATACCAATATGATATCGTTTGTAACGGTATTGAATTATCCAGTGGCGCTATTCGTAACCATCGTCCAGATATTATGTACGAAGCTTTTGCACGTACTGGATATACACAAGAGGATGTTCATGCGCGTTTCGGCGGTATGATTAAAGCCTTTACTTATGGCGCGCCACCACACGGCGGTTTGGCTCCAGGCGTTGATCGTATGGTCATGTTATTGGCAGACGAACCAAATATTCGTGAAGTCATTTGCTTCCCGCTCAATCAGCAAGCGCAAGATTTGTTGATGGGCGCGCCTGCACCAGCAACGCCACGGCAGCTAAAGGAGCTGAACATTCAACTCTCAGCTTTTGCTAAGGCACAGGTCGAAGGAAAGGAATAAAGTAGGGCCTACGGTGTTAAGACACCGTAGGCAAAAGGCCACCTAAGCTTAATTGTATCAATGCACGATATATTGGAAGCAAAAGGGTATTGAATGCGCCGCTGAATATTAATGCAGCGGTTAGCACCAATCCAAAGCGTTCTAGAAACGCATAGGCAGGTAAGAGTCTGTCCGGGAGTATGGGTAGCAATAAGCGCGATCCATCCAGAGGCGGGATTGGTACTAGGTTTAAAACCATCAGCATAATATTCATTTGAATGGCCGGTATACAGACTGTACCCAGGATAAAGAATAGATCGCTTTGGGTCGATAAACCTAAATATACGGGCAACTGTAGGGTTAGCGTCCAAAATAGGCACATGGCGGCATTGGATAAAGGTCCAGCCAGAGCTACTAGGGCCATGCCTCGGCGGGGGTATTGGAAGTATCCCGGATCAATCGGGACCGGTTTTGCCCAGCCAAATAGTAAGCCTGTTGTAGCGTACATGAGTATGGGTACGAGTACGGTTCCAATTGGGTCGACGTGGCGCAAAGGATTGAGTGATAACCGGCCCATGCGTTGTGCCGTAGGGTCACCAAGGCGCAGCGCCACGTAACCATGCGATACCTCGTGTAAGGTAATTGCGGTGAAAATTGCGCTTGCCGTAAGGACGAATAAGCCAAGTGCGCCGGTGAGCGACAAAAAATCGGCCAAGAAGGATGGTGACATAGGGGGAAGCTCCAAGTACAACCAACAGTGTGCCTATCTTTGTGATTCTACCGGAATTTTTGGGAAAAATATCGACAGGGTTGTTTGAGTATGGTGGACTGTCGTGGACAGAATTTTTTATAGGAAACAGGAGTAGTCATGTCAATTGCTTTAGTTGGGTTGGTGATGGGATCGGAATCCGATTGGGAAACGATGCAACATACCGCAGCGATTTTAAAACACTTTGGCGTGCACTTTGAAGCGCGAATTGTGTCGGCACACCGAACACCTACGTGGTTAATGGAATATGCCGATACCGCCATATCTCGCGGACTTAAAGTAATTATCGCCGGCGCTGGCGGTGCAGCACATTTGCCTGGCATGCTGGCTGCTCAAACTACCTTACCTGTATTGGGTGTACCTGTGATGGGCAAAGCCTTACAAGGCATGGATTCTCTGCTGTCTATCGTCCAAATGCCTGCTGGTGTTCCTGTTGCTACATTGGCAATTGGTGAAGCAGGTGCCAAAAATGCGGCTTATTTGGCGGTGCAAATTTTGGCTTTGAACGACAAGCATCTGGCCGATAAAATCCAGGCCTTCCGTAATGAACAGGCGGATAAAGTATTACAACAAAGATTGCCGGGACATTAATTCATGCAAAAAAATCTTAAAGAAGAGCGGGTAGGTATTTTAGGTAAAGGCCAATTGGGTATTATGCTCGGTCAGGCTGCCGCTAAGCTCGGTGTACCGGTTTGGTTTTATGAGCCAAGCACCCAAGTACTTAGCGAAGGTGACACCTGGCAGGGTACAGAGAAAATTTTGGCCACAGGCAAAGATGCTTGGGACAGGTTTTCTACGAGCTGCTCTGTATACACCTATGAAAGTGAACATGTGCCGCATGATTTTCTGTTACCATTATCTGCGCAACATAAGTTAAACCCACCTTTCAAGGCAGTTCAAGAAACAGGACATCGCATTCTTGAAAAGCAGTGTTTTAAGGATTTGCGCATTCCTACAGCGCCTTGGAAGCCTGTAACAGACCAGCCGAGTTTTATTGCTGCAGTTACTGCTATTGGTTTACCCGCCATTTTAAAAACAGCGACCCAAGGCTACGATGGAAAAGGCCAGCAGTGGTTGAGAAGTCAGGCGGATGTTGATGCAGCAAAAATAGAATCCGGTCGTGAATATGTATTAGAAGGCGTGATACATTTTGAGCTGGAGTTCTCAGTTATTGGTGCACGAGATGCTAAGGGTAATGAAGAATTTTACCCCATTGGCGAAAACTTGCATGAAAAGGGTATTTTGAGAACGACGCTTGTACCTGCGAGCCTACCAGACAAAGTTACAGAAGCTGCACGTGGCTTTTTAAGTGAAATTCTTCAGCACTATAACTATGTTGGTGTTATGGCATTAGAGTGTTTTTATAGTAACGGTAACCTATATGCCAACGAATTGGCGCCTCGCGTGCATAATTCAGGACATTGGTCTATTGAAGGCAGTAACTGTAGTCAATTTGAACAACATATCCGTGCCATAACCGGTAGGCCGTTGGTTGCTATTGATTTGGTGTCTCAAAATGTAGGGATGGTGAACTGTCTTGGTGTCCTTCCACCTGACACAGTGAGAGCCGACTGGCCAAAAGGTCTCTGCTTTTATTACGACTACCATAAAGGTCCTCGTCCCAATGGCGGACATGAGCCGGGCCGTAAGCTCGGTCACGTCACAGTTGTCAGTGATGACCGTGATATGGTAAAGAATGAGCTGGCGCGGTTGAGGATCGACTGCAAAACCTAACGAACACTTGGAAGTGTGGGTATGACAGGAAGTTATCCCGATAAAGAACAACGAATCTATCAAGCAAGGACGCTAAAGCAGACAGGGCGTTTGCATGCCGGTGAGCGCCCATTTACTGTAAGGCACCCTTGGTGGCACTATTTTCCCCTATATTGGCTTTTCCAAGCCGTGCGTGCTGTCACGCGCTTGATTCTTGGGCCACTTATTGGCCCACTGATTCTTAAAGCAACCAATAAAAAAGTACTGGCACGGCGGCCATGTGCAGGTTCATCCGAAAAAGTAGGTGGGTATTACACACAGACGGACCCTACAGACCAGCAGCTTGAAGCATTCATTCAAAAAATAGCGCGTTCTAAAGACTGTCCAGTAAACAGTGACCGGCTTTGGGTCCGAACGCCGGACAAAAAGACAAAACTAGATACCTTAATCTTGAGGCAACAAGGTAAAACCCAGATTACGCCAAAAACAAAAGCAGTAATTATTGCACCAGGCAATACCTATCGTTTTGAACATGACTATGCCATTAAGCTGATGGTCACGGACATTAAAAAGCGCCTGGAGAATGATCCTGAGTCGGATACCCTCGTCTTAGCCTTCAACTATGGAAAAGTGGGGCGGAGCACAGGTCCGTTGGGTTCTTATCAGCATCTTGTTCGCTCACTCGAATCTCAAATGGACTATTTGATTGACTTAGGTGTCGATCCTAAAAATATAGAGGTACGCGCGCATTCTTTGGGTGGCGGCGTTGCCTGTTGTGCTGTGCGGAATGCACACCGCTATGGATTAGAGGCTAGGCTGTTCAATGATCGTTCCTATCGCAATATCAGCAGCATCGTCCGTGGCATGATTAAGATATCGTTTGAACGTGCTGGATGGCCAAAGCTTGGTAAAATTATTAGCTGGATTGCCTTACCCTTTGTTAAATTACTGGTTGTCTTTTCCGATTGGGAAATTGATGCTCTAACGCCAGCCACTCAAATTAATGCGAGATACTTGGATTTATGCGTATTACGCACAGCACATCAAGACCGGAGCCCTGGTTTTTATGGAGATGATCGGGTTATTGATTATGATGCCAGTTTATATTCTGGCTTAAAGCACCAGAAACAGGCAGGCTTGTTTTTTTCTCGTCATGATTTGAAAAAAACCATGAGCAAGGTTTATACAGAGCTGAAGCAAAAGAACCCAGATTCACCCGATATTGCTTGGCTTGAGTCGTTTCGTACACAACTACGTCGCCGTAAGCTCATTGACTGTGATGATGAAGGTAAACCGACTCATAAAAACGGGCATTCATCCAATTGGGCAAATTTGCATAACCGGTGGAATGGCGAAAGTGTGCTCGAATCGAATTATCAGGAATTCATTGAAAGCACGCCAGAAGAGCACTGGTTGGTCAAAGGGGATCACAGAGTAAAAGAGCTTGCCGATGAGCTGAAAGCGGAACGCCGTAGTGGATGCAGTGTTGGCTGAGTGCGAAAGAGTGGCCTAAAGTTTTAGTGCCGCTCTTTCCTCCGAAAAACTAGTACAAATCAAGTCCGGAAATGGTTCTAGCTAGCCGCCATCGCCGCCTCTACCGCCTGATCCGCCATTGTATTCATAACCACCATTTCCACCGGCGCCGCCATTGCCCTAGGATGAACAATATACATATATCCATCAATATCGTGGCGAATTGTGATGAATAAATCAAATTTTTGTTGAAAAGCCCGTTATGATGGATAAACTATGATTTATCGCTCATAAATTGGCTATTTTTTGATTGATAAACAGGGGTGTACTTGCACAATTTGAAATCCTGTCAATTTCCTATAATCTGCTCGATTCCACTTAAAGTGGGTGAATGCGTTATGTTTTTAGCAGAAAGAACGGTTGAGGGGCTGAGCCATGCAAAGACCTGAGAAGATCGACATGAAGTATTATGACAGCCATGGGCCGGAAGCGTTTTCCAGAGCATGTGTTCAGTTTGCAGACGATAGTCTAGCCTTATTGAGACAGCCTAAAGCAGATGTACGCAAAGTGGCAGAAACGCTTCAGCAGGCGGCGGAGTGCATCAAGGTTTCCGATTATTTGTATAATAAACATAAAAACATCTTAAATACATATGAAAATAAGGAAACTTCTGGACTTGTTAAGTGGACGATAGCCAAGGGCTATAAAAGTAAAACTAAAAAATATAAAGAGATAGATGAGGAATATACTGGCGATATTAAAGTTGCTATAACACTTGGTCATCAATCACGCGAAAAACTGAATGAATTACGACATGCCGTTGTGCAAGCAAAAACGAAAAGAGGAGATGAGTTATCCAAAGTGGATGGTTTTGTATTAGATAGTTCAACTGATGATGTTGAAGCTGAAGTGGGAGCGGAGGCTTCAGAAAAAAATTCTGGAAAGGTGGTAACTGCTTCCGAAGATAAGGGTGGAAAAGGCGTAATAGCCTATATCAAGGCTATAGTGAAAACGGCCTACCAATTTTTTTCTGGAGCTATTTACGGGTTACTTTCTATTGCGACAATAGGCTTGCTGCCTTTATATCACTATTTAAAGGGAGTTAATGACAGCCTGCACCGTAAAGAGGTAGCATCTTCAACGCCTGAAGATGAAGTATCGCCTTCCGCTTCAATCGAAATGCAGACCATAACAAAGAAACTGTCTGATAATTTAACGCCATCACAATCGACTGAACCGTCTACCGCTCTAGCACCAAGCTCACGGCCTCGTGCTTAACCGTTTATGCTGGCATTCCAACTACTTTGGGTAATGCCAGTACTTATGTTTTGCTTTAAGCATGTCATGCAAGTGCCGGTCCTTTTCATGCCAGTGGTGCTCTAGCCAGTGCTTGAAGCGGTCTCGATGGTGCGCATCATGCAAGTAGTCGCCAGACTGTAGTGCGTGCGGCAAGGTGACTTCATCAATGCGCACAATAATTTGACGTACATCGCCGGCCAGAAAAGAAATAAAGCTGTTGCATCCATCTGGGTAGCCGATGGTGATAGAAAGTATTTTATCCAAATGACCAGACAGCGACTGAACAGCGACTGCCATACCACCTGCCTTAGGCGACAATAGGTGTTGGTACGGTGACTGCTGTTTTAAGTGTTTCTCACGCGTGAATCGCGTACCTTCACAAAAATTGAGTAAAGAAAACGGATGTTGATAAATTTTCTTGCATGCTTTTTGTGTAGTGATCAAATCTTTGTTGCGTAGCTTGGGGTTTTTTCGTAGTGTTTCAGCCTTATAGCGGTTCATTAGAGGAAAATCTAAGGCCAGCGCCACAAAGTTAACCAAAGGGATAAACAATACTTGCCACTTACAAAATACCTTAAACGGTGGAAAGCCGCGCGTGCGTAAGTAGAACATAGGGAAGGCGTCGGTCCAGCTTTGGTGGTTGGCAATCAGTAAATATCGACCATCCGGTTTAACCGCGGATAATCCGTACACCTGAACATCCACACGGTTTAAATACAGCATCAGCCATACGGGAAATCGTTGCCATGTTACATCGCACCACAAACCGGCGCGACGCATGGCGTCTTGCCAGGGCGCAATCGGGATGAGACGTAGGAGGGCGGTTGTGTACAGCAGGGGGGTTAATGTCAGCGAAATGCTGCACAGAACGATAAACCAAATCACTAAAAAGATAATACGGCGTATGTTACGTAAGAGTGCTTGTGCAATACGCTTGAGCTGTATGAACAACATGTACATTACTTTGTCCTTGGAAATTACCCTCACATAATAAGCTTAGCCCGGCTCCGCAACAAGCGCTTCATATAGAGTAATTTGACAAACAAATACCTTGTATGCCACAAGTGATCTGGGATTTTGGATGAATGTGAGGGTTGGTGTGAAAATCGGAAAGCACATTGGGGCAGCCTTGTTGCCCTTATTATGGGTAGCAAGTGGAACATGTTATGCGCACGACTATGCGTTGATCATGAAATCTCTTGAGCGTATTCAGCAAAGTGAACCGCAAGGTGATGAATTGTACTTAACCATTGTGGAGTACGATGCAGATGGTAAAGACAAAATGTATGAGATACCGCGTTACCCTTTGCATTGGTTTTCAGATGCATTAGATGCCCTAAAAGATGAAGTGATTTGGCGAGGTTCGCTTACGGAACATGATGCATTGACCCTGCATCTGGAATTGGATGAACGGAATATTGGTATCTTTGAAACCGATACGACGGTGGGTCAGTTGCGTTTGGCGATTAAACAAAACGGTATGCAGCACTCAGAAACGTGGGAGAGTCAGCGTGGGGATGGGCAGCCGGTTGAAAGTGAATCAACCGTGTCTAGCCATATCTATACGTGGCAATCTGGGCGTTCAATGTACCGTATTCACTTAGCCCTCGAACAAAAAGCTTAGGTCAATTGCTTGCACGTGCTTGGTAATACTGCCAACGGAAATGAAATCTACCCCAGTACGTGCAACGTTGGGCAATGTTTCTAATGAAACACCGCCGGATGCTTCTAAGGGAACCGCGCCAGCTGTATAGCGGACGGCCTCTGCCAGCTGTTCTGTTGAAAAGTTATCCAATAAAATAGAATCTACTTGTACAGACAATGCTTCTTTTAATTCATCCAGATTTTGCACTTCTATTTGAACAGGCGCTGCAATCCCTCGTGCCCTTAGTTGTGTCACGAGCGTAGTAATACCACCTGCAAAGGCAATGTGGTTTTCTTTCAACAGAATTTGGTCATACAGCCCTAACCGGTGATTTTTCCCGCCACCACATAATACTGCGTACTTTTGCGCGTAACGGAGGCCAGGAATGGTCTTACGTGTATCCAGCAAGCGTGCTTTATATCCTGTTAGCGCATCAACATAGCGTCGCGTCACGGTTGCTGTACCAGATAAGAGTTGCAAAAAATTCAATGCGGTACGTTCGGCCGTTAATAGCGCGCACCCTGGTCCTTCCGCGGATAAAATCACATCACCTTTTGAAAAAGCTTGCCCATCACGAACATGCCAGGTGATTTTGACCAAACTGGAGGGATCGGTTAACCGAAAGGCCGTCTCGGCCCAAGGTTGGCCACACAAAATGCCTGGTTCTCGGGCCACAATGCGCGCCTTAGACATATGATTGGGTAAGAAGTCGGCGCTTAGATCGTGTGAGTCTGGACCTAGGTCTTCACATAAAGCGCGCATCACATCCTGTGTAATCCAATTCATCGTTAGGTAGCTTGGTAGGCTGTAGGGTGCGCTCATAATTTACTCAGTTGACAAACAATAGTTGGATTTTGGAAGTCGAGGCGTGCATTTGACAAAATTTAACTTATAATACGTCTGTAGATTTTGTGAGGCAAGTTTTTCGTGGATTGGTGTTTTCGGGACGGGTGGGCAACCTCTGCTCGGCGTGTTCCGTCGCCACATTATGACAAGCGCCCAAATGAGGTGCTCACACTGGTCGTGGTTCATGCCATAAGTTTACCACCAGGTGCTTTTGATGTGGCTGCAGTGGATGCATTATTTTTGAATCAGTTAGATCCAAATGCGGATCCCTATTTTGCACAGATTTTACCGCTGAGGGTGTCGGCACATTTTTTAATCGATCGTGTCGGTGCATTGACGCAATATGTTGCTTGCCAGGACAGGGCTTGGCATGCAGGTAAATCGGAGTGGCAAGGCCGTCCTGCTTGTAACGATTACTCCATTGGCATTGAGCTTTTAGGCTCAGACGATCAAGTATTCACTGAAGCACAATACCAATCTCTGTCAGATTTATTGTTAAGCTTATTTCGCACGTATCCAACATTATCACGCCATACCATTGTAGGACATTCAGATATTGCCCCTGGGCGAAAAACAGATCCTGGACCATGTTTTCAATGGGAACATTTACATCGATTGTTGCAAGAAAAGGGAGCCACTACTTGAACACCATTTCCGCACTCATTATCGTTTTATGCTTAGAGCAAATTCAATCTGGCAAACATGCTTGGCTGGATAAATTTAGGGCTTTACGTCGCATGCCCACCTGTTCAGGCTATGTGAACTGGGTCGTTCAGCGGTTGAGTCATTCGATGATGCTGTCCCATTGGCTTGGCGCCATCATACTTTTACTGCCCATACCACTATTGGTCGGCATGCTACAAATGCTTTTTGGGCATACGTTTAATATGGGTGCCTTTTTGCTCAACGTTTCTGTACTATTTTTGTGTATGCGTAGTCACGATGAACTACCTATATTAGAACGTTCTACCTTGGAATATCGGGTAGAGCGCACGTGCTGGCAATTTGTCGACGGGCAATTCGCCGTACTATTTTGGTATGTGCTGTTTGGTCCGTTTGGTGCAGTGTTGTTCCGATTAAGCTCAGTGCTACATCATGGAGCTGAAGCGTCCAGACACTTTGCGCAAGGTACTTACTATGCTTATTACAGCTTGGCGTGGATTCCCGCTCGCCTAACCGCTTTCTTTTTTGCCCTTGTAGGCTCTTTTGTTCCTTGTTTTGAGTATTGGCGCCATACCTTGTCCGGACCGGTACAGAATGAAGTAATGGTACGTGATTGTGCGCTGGCGTCGGTGGGTGAGTCGCATGGATCCAGCATATTCGTTTCATTGAGTGCTTTATTACATCGAACACAAGTGGTATGGTTGTTCACACTATGCATGATGTTAGCAACTGGACTTACATTTTGAAGGGGTGATAGTGATAATTTGGCGCAGGGAAGGCGATATGTATAATGCTAGGTTGGTGACCACTATTCATGGTGCAGTCGATGAATAACAGTATGGTCGATATTGATTCGAATGAAACTCAGGAATGGTTAGAGTCCTTATATGGTGTGATTGCGCGCCAGGGACCGGACCGTGCACGCTGGTTACTCGATCAGCTGGATGGCCGCGCGCAGGCCTTAGGCGTGCAGCGCTCATCCGTGCGCAATACACCGTATTACAATACGATTCCCGTAGAAAGTCAGCCTATATATCCCGGTGATTTAAGCCTAGAGGCACGAATTGAGGCCGCTATTCGCTGGAATGCCATTGCATTGGTGGTGCGCGCACAAGAAACCGGTTTAGAGCTTGGCGGCCATATCGGCGCCTTTGCATCATCATCTACCTTATATGATGTTGGGTTTAACCACTTTTGGCGCGCACCCACAGCAGATCGTCTAGGCGATTTGATTTTTTTCCAAGGGCACATTTCTCCAGGCATTTACGCACGTTCTTATTTAATGGGCAATCTGAACGATACCCAAATGCAGAATTTTCGTCAGGAAACGAAAGGGCGCGGCTTGGGCTTATCCTCCTACCCACACCCCTGGTTGATGCCAGATTACTGGCAGTTTCCAACCGTTTCGATGGGTTTAGGGCCTATGCAGGCCATTTACCAAGCGCGATACATGAAGTACTTGCAAGCGCGCGGTCTACTTTCCGCCGAGCACCCGCGTCACGTTTGGTGTTTCTGTGGTGACGGTGAAATGGATGAGCCGGAATCTACAGGCGCTTTATCTATAGCGGCACGTGAACAACTTGATAATTTAATTTTTGTGATCAACTGCAATCTGCAGCGATTGGATGGACCCGTGCGTGGTAATGGGAAAATTATTCAAGAACTAGAATCAACATTTTTTGGTGCTGGCTGGCATGTGTTAAAAGTAGTTTGGGGTAGTGGGTGGGATAGCCTATTGGCCGCTGATCACAGCGGAAAGCTGGCGCAACGTATGCAAGAAGTGGTGGATGGTGAATACCAAAACTGCAAAGCTAAAGGCGGCGCGTACACCCGAGAACATTTTTTTGGTGCATATCCGGAAACTGCAGCACTGGTTAAAGATTATTCCGATGAACAAATTGCTGGCTTACACCGTGGCGGCCACGACCCGCGCAAAGTATATGCCGCTTATGCGAAAGCGGTGGCACATAAAGGGCAACCCACGGTTATTTTGGCAAAAACGGTTAAGGGCTTTGGCTTAGGCCAAAGCGGTGAGGCGCAAAATATTGCGCACAATGTGAAAAAACTGGACCATGAAGGTTTGAAACATGTGCGTGATCGGTTCAATTTACCTATCAGTGATGAGCAGCTGGATACCGTGCCATTTTTCCGCTTTGCTGAAAAATCACCAGAAGCAATATATTTGCAGGAACGTCGTGCAACATTAGGTGGTCATTTGCCACAAAGACGGCGCAAAGCGGATCATACTGTGCCTGTGCCAGAATTGTCGGCATTTCAAGCACTATTATCTGGCTCGAATGACCGTAGTTTTTCTACTACGATGGCCTTTGTCCGAATCATCAATATTTTGAGTAAACTTCCAGAGTTAGGTCCACGTTTGGTGCCTATTGTTCCGGACGAAGCGCGTACATTTGGTATGGAAGGGTTATTTCGCCAATTGGGCATTTATGCGCCGCTTGGTCAAAAATATCGTCCAGTGGACGCCGATCAAGTGATGTTTTACAAAGAGTCTGCTGACGGCCAAATTCTACAAGAAGGTATTAATGAGGCGGGTGCTTTTTGTTCTTGGATGGCTGCAGGTACTGCGTACAGTGTGCATAATACGGTCACCATACCTTTTTATATATATTATTCTATGTTCGGCTTTCAGCGCATCGGTGACTTTGCTTGGGCAGCGGCCGATATGCGTACGCGCGGCTTTCTGATTGGCGCAACCGCTGGACGCACCACGCTAAATGGTGAAGGCTTGCAACACCAGGATGGTCATAGCCATGTTATGGCAGGTACCATTCCGAATTGTGTTAGCTATGACCCAAGCTATGCTTATGAATTGGTTGTGATCATTCAAAATGGCTTAAAACGCATGATCGCCGAACAGGAAGATGTGTATTACTACATCACCGTAATGAATGAAAATTATACCCACCCCGATATGCCAGAAGGTGCAGAAAGTGGCATTTTAAGCAGCTTATATTTGCTCAAAACAGTAGGTGAAACCAAAGCAACAGCACATGTGCGTTTGTTGGGCTCTGGTACCATTTTGCATGAAGTAGAGGCCGCGGCTGAATTATTGTGGGCAGATTTTAATATTGCCAGTGATGTATTTTCAGCAACCAGCTTCAATGAATTGGCTAGGGAAGCGCATCAATTAGAGCGCTTGCAACAAATGGGCCAAATTGGCACAGATGTTGCCCCTTATGTAACACGTTGCCTGTCGCAAGGTAAAGGTCCCGTGATTGCTGCAACCGACTACATACGCAGCTATGTTGATCAAATTCGCGCTTGGGTTCCTGCACCTTACCATGTGTTAGGCACGGATGGTTTTGGTCGAAGTGATGGCCGGGCCGCGTTACGGGAGCATTTTGAAGTTGATCGAAATTATGTGGCGTATCAAGCGTTATGGGCATTGGTACAAGACAAACAGCTTCCTGAATCGGTGTTGGAAAAGGCGCGGACGCAGTATGCATTAGATGCAACTAAGTCCAATCCCCTGGTTTCATAGTTATCATCATTATTTTTGCAGTTAAGGTTGGTGTTCTTTGGCTCAAGTAAAACGTCTGTGTGTTCCTGATATTGGTAATTTTCGTCAAGTCGAAGTGATAGAAGTGCACGTGAAAGTAGGTGACCATCTGCGTATGGATGCACCGATTGTGACGCTTGAAACCGATAAAGCGACGCTTGAAGTGCCAGCCACTGAAGAGGGTGTGGTAGAACAAGTGTTGGTTTGTGTCGGTGATCGCGTCTCTCAAGGCGATGCGGTGGTTGAAATCACACTGAGCGCTTTAGTCAGGACTGCTACAGGTGAAGTGCCCGCTGAAACAGCAGCCAGCACGACAGCAGGCGCTACGCCTGCTGTCGCAGCACCAGTAGCCGCGCAAACTCAGGAATTGTTGGTGCCTGATTTAGGCAATATTCCGGTTGCAGAAGTGATTGAGATTGCGGTGCGGGTGGGTGACACCATTGCAGTAGATGCGCCTTTGGTGGTGCTAGAGTCTGAAAAAGCTTCACTGGATGTGCCCGCAACGGCTGCCGGTGTGGTGGAAGCAGTTTTGGTACAGATTGGCGATAAGGTACGCTCAGGCACACCTTTGGCACGCATAAAGACAGCTGGTGCTACAGCCGCTTCTGCCGTGCCTGTAACACCTATGCCTACGTCTGCTGCATCTGCCACGCCGTCCACTAACCTTACCGTAGCCCCTCAATTGGCGGCTTATCGAGATGAGCCTGTGGCTATCGATGCAAGCAAAGTGTATGCAGGCCCTGCGACCCGACGTTTGGCGCGTGAACTATCCATCAATCTTTCTGAAATCAAAGGAACAGGACCAAAAGGGCGTATTGTTCCAGAGGATTTACACCGATATGTACGCGCCAAAATAGCAAGCGCAGGTACAGGTGGCGGTTTTGCTTTCCCGGCGATGCCTGACGTAGATTTTTCACAGTGGGGGGCTATCCGTTCGGAGCCATTAACGCGCATTCAAAAGAAAAGCGGGCAAAATTTACACCGAAATTGGGTGACTATTCCGCATGTGACGCAATTTGATGAGGCCGATATCAGTGAGCTCGAAGCCTTTCGATTGGTGAATAAAACGGCGGTAGAGGCGCAAGGATACCGGTTAACGTTGCTGGTTTTGGTGCTCAAGGCACTGGTTAGTACGCTCAAAGCGTTTCCCGCCTTCAATGCTTCTTTATCTGCGGATGGGGGCACGCTAATTTATAAAGATTATTACCATATTGGGGTCGCAGTAGATACGCCAGCTGGCTTAGTTGTCCCTGTGTTACGTCATGTAGACACCAAAAGCATTTTACAGCTGTGTAAAGAACTGTCTGAGCTTAGCCAGGCGGCTAGACTCGGGCAGCTGAGCTCTGATACCATGCAAGGCAGCACGTTTACGGTATCCAGCTTAGGCGGAGTAGGTGGGACAGCATTTACGCCCATCATCAATGCGCCTAATGTCGCGATTTTGGGCCTGTCTCGCTCAAAACAATGCCCCGTTTATCAGGATGGGGGTTTTGTGCCACGCCTGATGCTGCCGTTGTCCCTGTCTTATGACCATCGTGTAATTGATGGTGCAGCGGCAGCGCGCTTTACCACCGCTTTGGCGGAAGCTTTGAGCAATGTACAAAAAATCATATTGTCGTAAAGGGGAATGAGAACATTATGTCTGACTTACAAACCAACTTAGTGGTAATTGGTGGCGGCCCTGGCGGCTATACAGCCGCGTTTCGTGCTGCAGATTTGATCGGTGGCGAAAATGTCACTTTGGTTGAGTCGGACCCATATCTTGGCGGTGTTTGCTTAAATGTTGGCTGTATCCCCTCAAAGGCGCTATTACACACAGCGGCGATCTTGACCGAAGCCAAAGAACTTGAAAAACATGGTGTGAGTTTTGGTAAGCCTGAAATTGACCTAGACAAACTGCGTGCTTTCAAAGACAGCGTCGTAACGCGTTTGAATGGTGGGTTGAGTCACTTGGCTAAACAAAGAAAAATCAAAGTGATTCAGGGCTATGCAAAATTTACTTCAGACACGTCCTTGCACATTGAAGGTAAAGAGTCTCTCGACTTAAGCTTCAAGCAAGCCATCATTGCTGTAGGTTCTAGACCCGTTCAATTGCCCTTTTTACCTAAAGATGATCGCATCATCGATTCCACTGGCGCTTTAACGTTGCCTTTCATCCCCAAGCGTATGTTAATTCTTGGCGGCGGGATTATCGGTATGGAAATGGCCTGTGTCTACCACGGCTTAGGCGCACAGATTGATGTGGTTGAATTAATGCCTTCGCTATTGGGTGGTGTGGATCCTGAAATTCTCAAGCCATTCAATAAAATTATTGCCGGCCGTTACGACAACATCATGCTGGAAACAAAAGTAGTTCGTGCAGAAGCTACTGAAGCAGGTATCGAGGTTTACTTTGAAGGCAAAAATGCTCCAGAAAAACCACAGGTTTATGATTTGGTGCTAAGTTCAGTGGGTCGTTTACCTAATGGCCGTCTGATTGATGCAGAAGTAGCGGGCGTGTTTGTAAACGAACGTGGGTTTATTCCAGTAGACCACCAACAACGCACCAATGTGGCGCATATTTATGCGATTGGTGACGTCGTAGGTAATCCTATGTTGGCGCATAAGGCTATTATTGAAGGCCATCTTGCGGGTGAATTGGCTGCTGGGCATAACCACAGTGCAGAATACACCTGCATCCCTTCTGTTGCGTATACCGATCCTGAAGTGGCATGGGTAGGTATGTCTGAGCAAGAAGCAAAAGAACAAGGTATTGATTATGGTAAAGGCGTATTCCCTTGGGCTGCCTCTGGCCGTGCTTTGGGTATTAACCGACCTGAAGGTTTGACCAAACTGATTTTTGACAATGCGACACATACTTTATTGGGTGGCGCGGTTGTTGGGGTTGGCGCTGGTGATATCATCAACCAAATCTGTTTGGCGGTAGAAATGCGTTGTGTGGCTGAAGATCTGATTATGACGATTCCTGCACATCCTACTTTGTCAGAAAGTGTGGCGCAGGCTGCAGCACTATATTTGGGCGTTTCGACGGATTTGTATCAACCCAAAAAATAAGGGTAAAGACAAAGACAAAGACCAGCAAGGGAATGCACGCTCAAACGGTGATCATAAGCGTGCTACAAGGAAATGTGGCACGCTCTGGTGCTATTAGGGGTTAAAGATTATGCCGTCTATTGCGCTGTTTAGTTTTGTTGTGTATCTACTGCTGGTGGCTTCCGTTGCCTTTCTAGCCTACCACTACACCAAAAATCTTTCAGATTTTGTGTTGGGTGGACGTAAGTTGAATGGACCTGTGGCTGCATTAAGCTCCGGTGCTTCAGACATGTCTGCCTGGCTATTGCTGGCCTTGCCTGGCGCAGCATTCACCTTTGGTATGAATCAGATTTGGCTACCGATTGGATTGGTCATTGGCGCTTACTGTAACTGGCGTTGGGTGGGTGCACCTTTACGCGTGTACACGGAAATGGCAAATGACTCTTTAACGGTTCCTGCGTACCTAGACAATCGTTTCGAAGACAAAAGCCATGCCATTCGCATTAGCTCTGCTTTAGCCACCTTAATATTTTTTGCTGTATACACGGCTTCTGGACTGGTTGCTGGTGCCATGTTATTGCAGCGCAGTTTCGGTTTAGATTTTAATACTGCTCTGTTGTCTGGCACCCTCATCATCATGGCGTATACTTTTATTGGTGGGTTTTTAGCCGTCAGCTGGACTGACTTTTTTCAAGGCATCTTTATGATGTGCTGTCTGCTGATTCTGCCTGTTCTTATTGTTATTGATTTAGGCGGTTTTGGTCACGTTCTTCAACTGCTTCAAGCGCAAGGCAATGGATTTTTACATCCGACGCATGGCATGACATTGCTTGCTTTCGTCAATTTAATGACGTGGGGTTTAGGTTATTTTGGCCAGCCACATATTCTTGTGCGGTTTATGGCAGTGAAGGGTGTAAAGGATATTCCTGTAGCAGGACGTATTGTTGTGGCGTGGATGAGTTTTGCCATGGTAGGTGCTGTTGCTGTGGGGATATTAGGTGCAGCTTACTTTTCAGCCGGGCAAATCAATCCTGAGTCCGTTTTTATTGAATTTTCTAATGTGATGTTTTCTCCTTGGATTTCTGGGATGATTTTGGCCGCCATTATGTCCTCAATTATGTGCGCTATTGA
>JAZKAM010000118.1:4793-6620 GCA_040389145.1 Pseudomonadota bacterium | reverse complement strand
CAGCCTGGTAGCGCACATGCATGGGGTGTATGTGGTCGGAGGTTCAAATCCTCTCATCCCGACCAAGTTATTTCTTCCGTATTCCTCTAATCCCTTATTCGTCCTCTGTTTCCACAGTTTTCTCAGATTTTTTTTCATGCTCAGCTTGCATGTCCCGAATCGCTTGCGCTGGATCTAGGTAACGGTGTGCACGAATGGCCGGCAAAAATGGCTCAGGTGCCAAACGCGTGTCTGCCCGGATAATCCGTTTTACATCTCTCCCTTGCTTTTCTTTTACAGGTTGAAAATCTGGTGGCAAGCTGCCGTGTGCACAGGGATAAAATACCGGTAGGTGGCACTTAATCATGCGGCGTTCTACGCTGCCATCCGGTAACCGCATATGGATATTGGCCCGTAAGTGCGGGGCAAGCTCTTGTACGATGGCCAAGGGTTCGTTAGGGGATAAGGCGGACAAGCGTGCCCGCTGGTACACAATGCCGGGATCTTCTCCGCGCCGCATCAAACGGTGGCCTGCTTCTTCTACAGTAATACGCGTGATGGCCCGGGTATTGGCCCAAGTCCAGCGGATTTTGAGTAGGGGGTAGGGCAATATGGTGACCAGGCGGTAACATTGTTTTAAATTAAGTCGGCCTAAGCCCAAGTGCTTTAAGGTTTTTGTTAAACCTTTGGGTCGTTCACGCAGGGATTCCAGGATTTTTTGATGGATATATTGGCTTTGTTGGGGGTTGACGACCTGTTCGTCACGTAAGGCCACCATAATGGCCTTAAAAGCCAGCTTGGCGTCATTCAATGTGGCAATCCGTGCCAACGTCTCTTCGGATGCACCAACGAAGCCTGGGCAGATTATGGCCTCTTTGGGGGCTTGGTCATTGTGGTACTCCAGCGCGGCCAGCATATCGGCGGTTTTGTGTCGTGCACCGGCATCATCGGATAAGGCTGACGAGGGTTCTAAACCATCCACCCAAGCCGGTAGCCCTTGATCCGCTAACACATGATTTTGTGCCCAAACCACACCGTCTAACAGTGCATCGAAGGCCTCATAAAGGCTGGATAGTGTATCAGGAGATAACATCGTGCCCACCGCCCATTTTTTTCCGTGGCTGCCGTTGGTTAATTATGGCATTCTTTATCAGAATCGAGTAATTCGTGTCACCCAAATAGTTTATGCACCACAAGGTAACAAAGCTTTATGCAATATCAAGGCATACTTCAAAAAATGTTTGGACAATTAGCGGGGGTGGTACAGTATCGTGTTGCCTTGTCTGAGGGCGAAATTCCGTTGAATGCGTTTTTAGGTAAAACATGCACCATTCGCTGGTTGGGCAATATGGTATGCCAGGGGTGTTCTAAAACGCTGAAAAAAAGCTATCAAGGCTATTGTTATCCCTGCACACAAACCTTAGCGTGTTGTGATTTGTGTATGGTTCGACCAGAGCGGTGTCATTTTCACCTGTCGACGTGTCGCGAGCCTGAGTGGGGACAAACGCATTGCATGATTCCGCATCAAGTATATCTCGCCAATGTTACTGGTCTTAAAGTGGGCATTACGCGTCAAGCAAGCCAGCGCTGGATTGACCAGGGTGCTATCCAAGCCTTACCCATATATCGTGTGAAAACGCGACGGATTTCTGGGCTGATTGAAACGGAAGTTGCCCAACACGTTGATGATAAAGCGCAATGGCGTCAGTTACTGCAAAAAGATGCAACACCGATTGACTTGATCGGCATTCGAGAAATCATCATTGCCCGGCATGTCGATTATGTCGATGCATTGCAGCAGGAATTTGGGCCAGACAGCATTACTGCTGTGACGGATGCAGCGGTTTG
>JAZKAM010000118.1:3961-4783 GCA_040389145.1 Pseudomonadota bacterium | reverse complement strand
AGCAAAATACCCCGTGCTTGCTTATCCACCGAAAATTCAGTCGATAGACTTAATGAAAACACCGCTCATTACCGGTACACTGATGGGCATTAAGGGCCAATATTTAATATTTGATTCAGTGGTTTTAAATATGCGCAAACACTTAGGCTTTAACACAGAATGGGTGTTTTCTGACTGAGCGCATCAGTCAAGCAATAGGTTGAAATAATAGCGTGTTTTTTGTTTTTTTCTTTTAGTTTTGGAGTGATCGGATGTCTGCTCAAGAGATTTTGTTACGAGATTACCAGGCCCCTGCGTTTTTGATTTCCACTGTACATCTGTTCTTTGATGTACAGACCGACGGCGTGCAAGTGACATCTACATTACAGATTGAGCGGCAACCACATACACCAAAAACAGAACCCTTGGTTTTAGATGGGGTGGGTTTAACGCTGCATAGTGTGGCATTGAACGAACAGCCGTTATCATCCCCAGCCTATATGGTGACGTCAGAGCATTTGACCATTCCTACGACTGAAGATCGCTTCACTCTGCGCATTGTGACGGATTTAAAACCCGCTTGGAATACGCGATTAGAAGGGTTGTATCAAAGTTTGTCGGGTTTGTGTACCCAATGTGAGGCGCAAGGCTTCAGGCACATTACCTATTATCTAGATCGTCCTGACGTGTTAGCAAAATTTACGGTACGCATTGAAGCATCTCAGGACCGTTACCCGATTTTACTGTCCAATGGCAACCAAATTGGGCAAGGTATTTTAGAAAACGAGCAATATTAGGAATATAACCACCACCATTGGCTCTGAAATCTATGATTAAATGCTC
>JAZKAM010000118.1:0-3951 GCA_040389145.1 Pseudomonadota bacterium | reverse complement strand
CATTCCCCAAGCCAGCGTACTTGTTTGCCTTGGTGGCCGGTCGCTTTGGGCACGTTGCAGACCATTACCAAACCCTCTCTGGTCGTAAGGTGACGCTGGATATTTATGTAGAGCCAGGCAAAGAGTCACGTGCGCACCATGCTTTATTTGCGTTAAAAAAAGCCATGCGTTGGGATGAAGAAACCTACGGATTAGAATACGATTTAGATCGTTATGTCATTGTCTCTGTGCCAGATTTCAACATGGGGGCTATGGAGAATAAGGGCTTAAACGTATTCAATGACAAGTACATTCTGGTATCCCCGGAATCTGCTACCGATTCTGATTATGAGCACGTCGAGTCTGTGGTCGGTCATGAATACTTCCATAACTGGACGGGTAACCGTGTGACTTTGCGCGATTGGTTTCAATTAAGCTTGAAGGAAGGGCTCACCGTTTACCGTGAGCAGCAATTTGCTGCCGCAATGGGCCGTGCGGTGACCAAGCGTTTGGAAGACGTAGATTTGTTACGTACCCGCCAGTTTTCTGAAGATGCAGGCCCATTGGCCCATCCTGTTCGACCAGAACGATATGAAGAAATCAACAACTTCTATACAGCAACCATCTATGAAAAGGGCGCGGAAGTCATTCGTATGCTGTCTACCATTGTAGGCGAAGAAGGTTTTATTGATGGCGTCAAACACTATCTAAAAACCTGGGATGGACACGCGGCAACGGTAGAGAACTTTATCGCTGCTATTGGTGAAAGCAATCAAAAAGATTTAAGCCGCTTTATCACTTGGTACGAACAGCCGGGCACACCGATGGTTCGAATTGCCAGCTCTTATGACAAAGACCGCCAGATTTATACACTCCGTTTAGAGCAAGAGCGACCAAAAGGCGATCCCAATAAACCGCTAATGATTCCCGTAAAAGTAGGGTTACTGAACCCACAAACCGGTGAATGGATGCTACTGGATAAACGTGCGACTAAAAATCCCTACCGTGTATTGTTGCTGGAAGAGGAAGCGGAAAGCTTTAACTTTATGCACGTAGAAACAGAACCCTTGCCTGCCATCTTGATGGATTTTTCTGCGCCTGTGCACATTGAATACCCGTACACTCCGCAAGAACGGATGATTATGGTGGAGCATGTGGCTGATCCGTACTTGCGCTGGGATTCTGCACAACAACTGTACACCCATAACCTGAAACAATTATTGCGGTTGAAACAACAAAATAAAGCCTTACTGTGCGATACGGCGTTAGGTACGCTCATAGCGCAGGTAGCAACACAAAAAGACATAGATCAAAATCTGGCGGCGATGCTACTTCAATTGCCACGCATGACACAATTTTTACAGGGGTGTAAGAACATCGATCCTCTGGAAGTTGAAGCGGCATACACGGCTTTAGAAGACACCTTGGCTAAAGCATTTGAAGGACCTTTAGCCACCTGTTATGAACATTTGTCTCAACCAGGACGATATGCCTATTCACCAGAGTCCGTAAGTAAGAGGGCGCTGAAAAATGCGTGTTTGGGCTGGTTGGTAAAAACACAACAAATGAGCCACATTCAATCGGCGGTTCAACAGTACAGTAAAGCCGATAACATGACCGATGCTTGGGCAGCCTTAGCATCCGTTGTTTTACGGACTAACGGGCCAGAGGCGAAACAGTTATTGACGCTATTCCAAGAGCGCTGGTCATCCGATGCACTCGTGATGGACAAGTGGCTGTCTTTGCAAGCATCGAGCTGGCAAGCAAACACCTTAGAAACGGTGAAACAGTTATCAGAAGGTACGGTATTCAATTGGAAAAACCCCAACAAGGTTTATGCGTTAATCCGCACTTTTGTGGTGGGCAACCCGCTGCGCTTTCATCGTAAGGACGGGAAAGGCTATCAGTTTTTATCCCATTGTTTACGCAAGGTCGATGCACTGAATCCACAAGTAGCGTCTAGCTTGGTCGAAGGATTTGCAGATTGGAAACGCTATGCAGCGCCTTATTCGACACTCATGAAAGCAGAAATGGATGCCTTACTGAAAACGGGCACATTGTCCAAAAACGTTCAAGAGCGTTTGTCTAAAATAGCACGTGCTTAGCTGAAGCGCAGAACACAGGGCTAAGGCCCTGTGTCTTTCTTGGGTGATGATGGATTGGCTATAGCCGAATGTTCATCATCGTTTAGTTGTGTGTTATCAGACAGTAGCTGGTTGGGCATTAGCTGGTTGGGCATGGGCGTTGCGCTATATCGATGTGCTTTTCTTGCAGCCTTGTCGGGTTTGTTTTCGAGATCGACGATGCTTGTAGGAGTAGATGCTGAAGGAACATCAACATAGTCAAGCTTTTTCTCGGTTGGAGATACGTAGCGTATTAATCGATAGAGACCGATAAAAGGGGATGAAATAAGTCCGGGGATGGCCGTGGCAAACAGCGTGCAGATTTGCCCTAGCGTTAACCTTGATGGCTCAGAAAACAGCGTGTTCCAACACCTAGTAATATATCCTGTAACGGACTGTAAGGCAGTAGGGTGCTCGCCGCGTGTAAAGAGGCGCACTTTGTTTTGCGTTAAATCAAACTGGACACGTTTAATGTGCTCATTGGCTTTTTCTTCAGTTTTTACAAGATCTTCTTTTTTCATCACAAATGTCCGCAATTATAGTTAATGGTTAGCATTATAGGCTATTTTCGTGGTGCGCCATTTCTCAAACGAAATGCAATTGATGCCCATTACTAAAGGGTTGGGGTGGAGTCAGCATCGGTATGATCAGTGTTGGTTTCCTTAAGTAAGGCTTTCTTAGTGTCGGCCACATTTTTGTTCATATCAGGTGATGCAATGATTGATTTTTCTGGGCTAGTAGATTTATCCCCATGGGCGCCAGAAAATAGTTCAGGATAGATTTTTTTAAAAGACTCGCAGTCGGATTTATGTGTATCCATAATGCGCTTTAAGTTTTCTTTGAGCGCATCTTTTGGTGTGCTCAAAGAAGAAATTTGGTGTTTCAAGGCTTTGGTATTGTCTATCCAGGTGTTTGCCAATTGAAGCTTTGCTGTTAACTCAGGCTGACCAGGACTTTTTTTCAAGGCGGCCTCGTGTTCTGAAATCAATTTTTCTAATAGGATAATCTCACGTCGCGTAATGTTCAATAAAGAATATGGATTAATTTGTTGTCGAACGTAGTTTAACATGCGCGGGAAGTATGATTCAATTTTTTGGTCAAATCTGCGTAACAAACCATTATTTTTTGATAGGTAAATCCAAGCGGATTCTGTACCCTTCTTGACCCACAGTGCAAAGTCACCAATTCGGAAGGGGAGGCTGAGCGCTTTGAATGCAAAGGATGCTACAGATAACAGAACGATGCTTATGCCGTTGTTTTTTCCTTTTTTGTATTTTCGGATGGTGGAATCTATTGATTTACTAAAGTCACGCAGCACTTCGCCGACAAACGCCAGCGGTTTTACCACCAACAGTAACGCAAAGTTGAATGCGTTAAACCAAAATCGTGCAAAGAATGAGATGAGGCGTCGCGTGGTCTGATAAATTATACGCGTCAGGTCAATCATAAACTTTGCCGTAATTTGTGTATACATGCGCGCAAAATCAAAAATACGATAAAGTTCAGGTTTTAAGTAATCACTAAAATTTTCAATCCAACCATTCATTGTATATTCAATTTTATTATATTTAGTAATACCTTCTGATGTTCTTAAAGCAGTCCCTGTTTTCCCCCAACTTTTTTGTACTGCTTTAGTACTCATACCACGATATAACCTAAATATTTCACCACCCTCATTAAAATATGAAATCGCTTAATTATTTGGTATTTCAATATACATATCATCAGTAAATACATAAGTTTTACCACACGCCTCAATAGATTTATTAGGTATACCACCTAACATTACATAATCAGCACCAACAGCCAATGCCATTATAATATCTTTATATGATTTAAATCCACCATC
>JAZKAM010000117.1:722-2952 GCA_040389145.1 Pseudomonadota bacterium | reverse complement strand
CTTATTCAGCACAAGGACCATACACTATGGCCAAAACCGTACCGTATTTCAGGAGAAAATGGGGAAAAATCACGCTAAGTGAGTCTTTTAACATATTCACTCCCTGAACTCGACCGTCGCATTCCCTGCAACTACCGCTTTTGACATTTAAGCATAGTGCTGTTACTAAGTAAATCGGTTTATAGCGGTACAACAAACACGACAGTGTTGAGAGGGGTTTTATTATGGTAGGTTACAGTAACGTTGCCTTATTGTTGGTTTTTTTAGCGGTTTGCGTTGTTTTTATGGGCATCAAACAAGTGCCTCAAGGTTTTCAATGGACCGTCGAACGTTTTGGGCGGTACATCACCACACTCAAGCCAGGGTTAAACTTGATCATGCCTTTTGTCGACCGTGTTGGCCATAAGCTGAACATGAAAGAACAAGTACTAGATATCCCGTCCCAAGAGGTAATTTCACGTGATAATGCGATGGTACGTGTTGATGCCGTCTGTTTCTACCAAATTGTCGATGCGGCTCGTGCTGCCTATGAAATCAGCCAATTGGACTACTCGATTCGTAATCTGATCATGACCAACATACGTACGGTGTTGGGTGGCTTGGATTTAGATGGCGCATTATCTCAGCGCGATCACATTAACTCGCGTTTACTGTCTGTAGTAGATGAGGCGACATCTCCATGGGGTATCAAAGTAACGCGCATTGAAATTAAAGATATTTCTCCGCCAAAGGAACTCGTGTCAGCGATGGCAGAGCAAATGAAAGCAGAACGGTCTAAGCGCGCACAAATTTTGGATGCAGAAGGTTCACGTCAAGCAGAAATTACCCGCGCAGAAGGCAAAAAACTTGCAGCAATTTTAGAGTCTGAAGGTCTGAAAGAAGCCACCTTTCGTGCAGCAGAAGCACGCGAGCGGTCCGCTGCTGCGGAAGCGCGCGCCAACCAGTTGGTCTCTGATTCTATTCGCGACGGTGAGCCGCTGGCGATCCAATACTTTATCGCCCAACAATACATTGAAGCATTGGGTAAACTGGCCTCCGCAGACAATCAAAAGGTGCTGATGTTACCATTGGAAACAACGCAAATGTTGGGCGCGCTACAAGGCATGTCGGAATTGTTTCGTGCAAGTTCAGGCACAAACACCACACCCACAACAAGTACACATGGCATAGGGAAAAACTTATGATTACTTGGCTTAATGCACTGACCCCCTGGTCATGGTTTTATCTGGCATTGATGCTTGCTACCTGTGAGCTGGTATTAGGTACCAACTTCTTTCTGTTGTGGTTGGGCTTGGCTGCCTCTTGTGTGGGTACTGTTCTGGCGTTCGTGCCTATGTCTTGGGAAATGCAGTGCGTATTGTTTAGTGTGCTGGATTTAGCGTCTGTCGGCATGTGGCTTTGGTGGTCAAAACAACCACAAAAACACACACAGCACCCGCTACATTTGAATGACCGCGAAGCACAGCTGGTTGGAAAAACATTTCGTTTAGAAACGGCCATCGTTCATGGACGTGGACAAATCCGATTACATGATTCTAATTGGCAAGTAACCGGTCCAGACTTACCCCAGAACGCGTTGGTTGAAGTGGTTAGGTTGGACGGCGTTGTCTTGGTGGTTAAACCAAGCCCGAATTAAATTATTGCGCTGTATCCCACACGATACAGCGCAACACACGTTCGGTCGCAGTTTACCCATAGAGCACGTATACTCTTTAAGTCATAAATATATTTTTTCAAGGAGTTATTATGGATTGCTCAAGCAACAAAGGCACAAAATGCTGCTGCACAACAAGCTGCTGCAGAATGTTCACCACCATCATCGTTACGGTTCTTCTGACATTAGCGACCGTTTATGCATCGCAATACTGGTGCACACACCACTGCCAAACAGCGCCTGTTACCGCTGAAGCCGCAGAGTAAGGCCCAACGTCACCCCACCCCTTCAGTCAAATTCACTTTGGGTGATGGGGTGGTGTGTCTATCCAGCACTTGGTGACCCCAAAAAAATAAAATAGATGTTTTTAGAACACTTGTATTAAAATAATCCAGCACAGTATGAGGCTCACTCATGAGGGGAAATTTTTCTCATTGACGCTAACATATTTCGTACTGCGTGACGTTACACCAATAAAATTTATTTTATTCTATTATCTGTCTGTAAATTTTTTTATAAAAGGGGAATCTATATGTGGAAAAAGAAGCCCATCTTTTCGATCGATGATCTGCAATG
>JAZKAM010000117.1:0-712 GCA_040389145.1 Pseudomonadota bacterium | reverse complement strand
AAAAATTAAAAAATCGTGTAAAAAATTCATCAGCAGGCCTGGCAATTCTTAATATGTACGTGGGCAATATGAATGCTAGAGCGGTTCGCAGAAACGCACCAGTCATTGCAGCAGATGCAAAAATGGGAACCGACCCCGAAAATATTAAATGCTTCAATCCTCATATTGGTGAATTTAAGTATGTACTCCGAGAGGATTTAATCAAGGGACTCAAAGCTGAGCAAGCAGATCCTAATAAGGCTCAAGTTTATTCATTCTTACTAGTGGGGCCGAAAATGCAGTCTGCCTCTGTTTGGTTTTCTGAGGTTGCCACGACGGATACACTGCCACGTCGCCCACGTTTATCTTCAGTTTAAAAAAATAAATCAGCTGGCCCTTTTTCAGGCGCCAGCTGATTTATTTTTCCCACATGCTGATGCTAAAATCCTCCTCAATTAATAACGCATCCACCCCACTGGTGCAATCAAATTTCTTGTATGTCATGCAGTCATACCATACAATTTTTTAAAAAAATCAGGAATGAATGCAGCTCAAAGGATAAGGGGGATTTCTACCCTTGCTAGCGCTCATCGCCATCTTGACTGTTAAAGATGCAACCAGGTTCATATTGTGTGTAGCCCTCTATAAGTTATTCAGGATGAGGACCGATGGACGCAATCCGAATGTGACTGCATATATCGACAGATATGATTTTTAATACGCATGCAAAAGA
>JAZKAM010000116.1:31192-42335 GCA_040389145.1 Pseudomonadota bacterium | reverse complement strand
AATTTCCATATTGCCAGTACCTTTGAATTCTTCATAAATCACTTCGTCCATCTTGGAGCCAGTGTCTACCATTGCAGTTGCAATAATAGTTAAGCTACCACCGCCTTCAATGCTTCGAGCAGCACCGAAGAAGCGTTTAGGGCGTTGTAGTGCATTGGCGTCCACACCACCAGTCAATACTTTTCCGGAATGGGGGATCACAGTATTGTAAGCGCGCGCAAGACGGGTAATAGAGTCAAGCAAAATGATCACGTCTTTTTTATGTTCGACCATGCGCTTTGCTTTTTCAATAACCATTTCAGCGACTTGCACGTGACGGGTTGGTGATTCGTCGAAAGTACTTGCGACAACTTCACCACGTACCGACCGTTCCATTTCGGTTACTTCTTCAGGGCGTTCATCAATAAGCAGAACAATCAAATAACATTCAGGGTGGTTCGCAGCGATAGAGTGCGCAATATTTTGCAGAATCATTGTTTTACCAGCTTTAGGTGGTGAAACAATCAAACCACGCTGGCCTTTACCGATAGGCGCCATCAAATCGATGATTCGTGCAGTAACGTTTTCGGAGCTTTTATTGCCTAACTCTAAAGATAACTGGTCAGAAGGGTATAAAGGCGTTAAGTTTTCAAACAAAACTTTGGACCGCAACATTTCAGGCGGCTCACCGTTCACCTGTTCTACTTTTACTAGAGCGAAATAACGTTCGGCATCTTTAGGAGGGCGGATTTCACCAGAAACAATATGCCCTGTTTGTAAACCGAAGCGTTTGATCTGACTGGCAGAAACATAAATATCTAAAGCGCCATGCTCATAAGACACATCTGCAAAACGTAAAAAACCATAACCACCTTCAGGAATAACTTCTAAGACGGCGGTAACAGTATTTTGTAGATTTGCTTGTGCGCGTGATCGCAAAATAGCATAAATTAAATCTTGTTTACGTAAGCCAACGGTGTTTTCAATGGCAAGATGGTCAGCCAGAGCGATCAGCTCTTGAACAGGTTTTACTTTAAGTGCTGAGAGATTTAGCGCGTTTTCTTGGTCTGTTGATGACATGGGGCGTTCCGAGATGTGTGTGAAAAATAATTCGCCTATTGGCGTATTGGAATATCATGGGGTTTGTCGAATCATCAGATCAGTGTTTGCTGGTGACAAAGTCGACGGCAACCGAACAAAGGCCGATCTGACTTGAGTCTTAACATTCAGACGACCCTTTGCGGTCACTTTATAGCATCCTTGCCTAAGAAGGTCAAATATTAAATATTACTTTCGATGAAAGCCGCTAATTGTGATTTAGACAACGCGCCGACCTTGGTTGCTTCCAGTTGTCCGTTAACGAACAACATTAATGTTGGAATCCCGCGGACAGAAAAACGCTGAGGGGTTGCGGGGTTTTCATCAATGTTAATTTTGGCTACTTTCAGTTTTCCTGAAAACTCTTCTGCAATTTCTGCGAGAATGGGGGCAATCATCCGACAAGGACCACACCATTCTGCCCAAAAATCGAGCAATACGGGTAGATCAGAGGTTAATACAGCCTCATCAAAATTCGCATCAGTAACCGCTATTACATTGGACATATTTGCCATAAAAGCTCCTACTCGCCTTAATATCTAAGTTGTTCGACTAATATTCTTAATATACTGGGACAGCGGATCAATGCAAAGTCCGCATATATATGCTTAGCTTGCAGCATAACACGAAATTAATGGGAGTGTGCATTGTACTAAAAGCTGCTTTGCGCGACGTCTATCTAATGGCCACGTATAAGCCAGTCCGGTTATTCTACCATAGCTTAGGGTAATTGGAATCAAACTAACACATGTAAGTGCACTATTTTTTCTTATCTTGCTCATTCATTGATGGCCCAACCCAGGGTAAAGTAGGAGAGCAAGACGTACTCACTTTATTGATCTTGTCTGTATGCAAAATCAATTGTGAGAATTCTAACTATTATAGCAAGGATGCTTTTGATGTATGCAGCAACGGCTCGATCAGCCGATGTTACGGTTGCCGCCGTAGACTTAGGCTCCAACAGCTTTCATTTAGTTGTTGCCACCACGCAAGGCCACTATGTAGTGCCCTTGGTGCAGTTAAAGCAAACCATTGCTTTAAGTTCAGGCATTCGAGATGGAAAAATTTCACTGTGCACTTTGGAAAAGGTGTTGCACTGTTTGACTGAATATTCGGCCATCATTGCGCAATACCGTCCCGACCGCGTATTGGCAGTCGGGACGGCTGCTTTTCGAGAATTGCCCGCAGCAGCTTATGCGTTTGAGCTGCAGCGAGTATTCCCTTGGCATACGATGATCCTATCCGGTGAAGAAGAAGCAAAGTGGGTATACCAGGCTTTAGCGCCAGAAATTCCCAACAGGAATCTCGGCCACATAGTTTTAGATATTGGTGGTGGCAGTACCGAATGCACCTATGGTTGGCAATCTCACTATGGGGCCGGCTGTAGTTTAAATTTGGGGTGTTTAACATTACAAAAATATGTCCCTTGGGCACAAGCAAGAACTTTAGTAGGCTATGAACGGTTGTATACACGGTGTGCAGCAGCCTACAGTACCGTTGTGCCACAATTTCCAACCGCAGAAGGACTGTGGATGAGTGAAGGTATCGGCAAGCGTTTATCAAAGGCCTTGGGTGGCGTGTTGCAATTTTCACGTGCGGTCTTAGACCGATGGATACTGCGACAGCTTCAGGGCTGTAAACAGTATGCATATTCTGTTTTGGATGCGTTGACTTGGTATGGTGCCATCATTTTGCAAGCAACGGTGCATCAACTTGGCATTGAACACATCCATATCACTTCTCGTGCATTACGTCATGGTATTGTTGAACGGTTAATAAGCTCAGCAGTAGTAGGTAATACAGACAGTGCAGCGGTTGAGCACACAAAGGCAACCGAAAGGCGGTGGCAGGCAATACCAACCACTACGCCTATTCGGTTGCCCTTGCTTTAACTGTAAAGCTTGAATACCTGCATACAACAACAATTATTTATTTTTTGCCATGGTTAAAACAGCTGTAACCAGTTGAGTAATGCCCATCGCTACTTCACTGATCCGCTTACCCACCATATAGGCTGGCGTGGATACAATACGATGTATCGGATCGACCACAATATCTTGTGGGCCACAATCAATCGTTTCTGCACCCATACTACGCAATGTTGCAGACGTATCGGGATCGCACCCTACAGTTAGACGTGCGCCCTTGGGGTATACCATGGGGATTAGATGGGGCGCGATACAAATAAAGCCTACAGGCTTTTTTTGATCGCGAAACTGGCAGAGCAGATCGTTTAACTCAGGCAACATGACTGCTTGTGCCCCTGCAGTGGCAAAATTGCTTAAATTTAGGGCTGCACCATAGCCGCCGGGCACAATTAAAGCATCAAAATCTTGTGCATGCGCCTCCGATAATGGACGTACACCCTCACGCACAAAACGACAGGCTTCAACTTGCATGTTACGGGTTTCAGATACCACTTCACCGGTTAGATGATTTTTGACCACTGTTTGTGCACGGTTGGGTGCAAATGCCGTCACTTGCGCACCTTGTTGATCAAGTGCTAATAAGGTGAGCACGCTTTCGTTGATTTCTGATCCATCTTTACCACCGCAACCGGATAAAACAACCGCAACACGTACCATAATAAGTGCTCCAAAAAATAATAACGTAAGAACTATAGTGTACAAGGGACTGTGTTTGATGTACATTTTCCGTTGGTTAACATACTTGTTTTAAGCATTTGCGCTTCTAGTGCAAGGAAAGTAAGTAGCCGTTAAGATAGGCGTATTTGGTGTAGTTCATCCGGGTATGTGTCCATTGAGCGGTTCTATCTTCGGCGTGACAAAATATATCCAAGAGATTAGATTGATTCAATAAATAAGACAGCGATATTGGTGATTAACGGTTAATTTTAGGGAGCGGTATGCGGCGGACAGATGCTGGTCACGGGGCGCTAGAAGGTGCCTCAAATATTTATCAGAAGATTTTTAGATTAAAGTCGAGGTTAGCAGGCTTCGGCAACAGCCTCGTTGGCTTACCGCCAGTGGTGCAACAATTATTTGCACCGTTACCTTCATTAAAAACATTGACCTCCTTTGGTGGACGACCGCCACACCTGGAGCAGGCTGATCTGAGCGATTTTCGCGAACAATTCGTGGGTGTTTCCAGCAAAATAACACGGTTTCTTACCTCAATGGATAACGCTGTGCTTGCAGAGGTGCTTGCGAAACGCATGGCAGGTGAAGATGCTTCAAGTGAATTGCGGCAGGGTGAATCAACCGCAGCAAACATCAAAACCTACCTGAAATCGGCTTCCCAAGCTTGGCATACGCTTTGGGCGCATGAGATAGAGCCTTTGTTTCAACAGATTTTATTTCCCATTGGCGCATCAATACAGGATTATCAGGACCTTGTGACAAATGCTGTCAAGCAGCTGGATCTTCTGATCGGGGCAAGCATGGTAATGGAAAACATCTGTCGTGAGATGCTTCCTGAGGTGAGGGACCAGCAACTCTATGGGACCTATGTTTTGGCGTTTAAAGATGCACTAAAAGCCATTAGAACCCAAGTAAATGGCATATGTGCCATGATTACATCAGGTAGATGGACGGCAGTGTACCTTAAGCGCTTGCCTTATCCATGCAGCATGGCGTCGATTCCGCATATACCAACGGCTGCAAGCATATTGACCATTGAATCTGACCCATTGGATTCCACCCAAAATGCGTTGTTGATTGAGCGGTTCAAGGAGTTTTTTGAAGCGCAATACTTTGAGTTTCTGGATTCATTCCACAAACTGTTTGGATGGGCACCATTTGTTGAATGGCCTAGTGAACCGACTGCTCCGTTGGTCTTGCGTCATATGCGCATTACACATTTTTTCACATGCCTTCAGCTCATGAATGCAAGAATGACACAGTTTAAATACCTTTTTGAACGTTTAAAAGGTCAAGCTGAGCCGGGTAAAAAGTTGCAGGAAGGGTTAGAGAAGGCCACTAACTGGATTAAAAGATGGGATGTTATGTACAGTGACACCGCCATGCAGTGTGAGGCCTATTTATTTTCTCCGGCGGACACACCGATTTCTGAAGTGGAGCAGGGCTTTGTCGCATTGAAGAAATTGTTGAATCAGGAATATCAAGTTGTTTTAGCTGCCATAAATTGCGGTCTATCACAGGCATTTTCAGATGAGAACCAAGCGCCTCCTAAAACTGTGCCGGTTATGTTATCTAGTGGGCCGAAGTCTCCTACAATGCCGGCTGATCGGCAATTGCCAGCTAAGGAGTCAGAGGTTAAACAATCTTCAGCTACTACTAACGATAGATAGGGTTATAGCAGCCACTTGATACGTCATCCTACGGTGGCTGCCCATAACAGGCTGATTAAACGGTTTTTTGTTGTTCTGTATGGGTAGGGTTAAGTGCCGCCTTTTCTTTTTTCCACTGTTCTTCACGAATTCTAATCTGGTTTAGCGTAAACGCCTCTGGCGTTTGCCACTTGATCCACCGTGCACCGGTGCTCCATGCAAATGAATATTTTGGTGTTAGTCTGAGCATGTCGCACCCGTGCAACACCCTCAAAATCAAGCCTTTTGGCTCAAAGAGTATGGTATGCTCTGGCAGTTTTGTGCCTGCCTATGGGTGGCATTTTGTACTATCAGGAGCACTGTATGAGTTTTCCAACTGAACGGTTACGTCGGCCCCGTGCAAAAGCATTTAGTCGTCGCATGGTCCGTGAAACCCGATTATCGGTTGATCAGTTAATTTATCCGATGTTTGTATGTGAAGGCACGAATCAGGTTCAACCTATTGAAACGATGCCGGGCATTTGCCGTTATAGTCTGGATGTATTATTGGTCGAAGCGAAGAAGATCTTCGATTTGGGCATTCCCGCCATTGCTTTGTTCCCGGTGGTTTCTGGTTCTCTACGGTCTGCTGATGCAGCAGAAGCCTACAATCCGAATGGTTTGTTACAAAATACAATTCGTGCTTTGAAAAAAGAAGTGCCGGAATTGGGGCTTATGGCCGATGTGGCGCTCGATCCGTTTACATCGCATGGTCAAGATGGCTTAACCGATGATGTTGGCTATGTGATGAACGATGAAACCATCGAAGTATTGGTAAAACAAGCGTTATCGCATGCCGAAGCCGGTGTGGATATCGTAGCGCCATCAGACATGATGGATGGCCGAATTGGGGTTATTCGTAAGGCATTAGATGAGGCTGGCTTTATTCATACGCAAATTATGGCCTACAGCGCAAAATATGCCTCCACCTTTTATGGCCCATTTAGAGACGCAGTATCTTCCAAAAATTTATTGGGCAAAGGCACTAAAGAAACTTACCAAATGGATCCTGCCAATGCAGAGGAAGCCTTGAGGGAAGTGGCCTTGGATTTAGAAGAGGGTGCAGACATGGTGATGGTGAAGCCAGCGCTACCTTATTTGGACATTGTGCACCAAGTAAAAACCCGTTTTCAGCGCCCCCTAGCGGCATTCCAGGTATCTGGTGAATACACGATGTTGCGCTATGCCATGGATCAGGGCGCCCTAAGTTGGCCTCAAGCCGCTTTAGAGTCCTTAACGTGTATCAAGCGCGCCGGGGCAGACGTGATTATTACCTATTTTGCCAAAGATATTGCTCCTTTTATCAAGGGGTAAAGGACTTAATAAGTTGCTTTTATTACTAACCCCTAAGCTGGTTAGCTTGGGGGTTAGCACTCTTGTTTAGAGAGTGCTAAAATATATTCCAAACCAGGAGGATAGCTATGACAAGTAAGATCATATTAGCCAATGCTTCTGTACCGGCGGAAGTACAGCAGTATTTGCGTCAGCTAGAAGCAATTCCCATGTTGTCAGCTGAAGAAGAACGACAACTTTCCGTGCATTATCACCAAACTCAGGACCCCCAGGCGGCCCACCGATTGTTGCTGCCTCATTTGCGGTATGTTGTAAGAATTGCACGTGAGTACCAAGGGTACGGTTTACAACTGGCTGATTTGATTCAGGAAGGCACCATCGGCTTAATGAAAGCAGTGAAACGCTTTGACCCAAGCTTTGAAGTGCGTTTAGCCACATTTGCATTACATTGGATTAAAGCCGAAATTACAGACTATGTGTTAAAGAACTGGCGCATCGTTAAGGTGGCTACTACTAAGGCACAAAAAAAGCTGTTTTTTAACCTGCGTCGTGCAAAGAAGTCTTTGACCTGGCTGTCACATGCAGAAGTGGAACAAGTTGCCAATGATTTGGGCGTAGCATCTTCTGATGTACGTGAAATGGAGTCTCGGTTATACGGTAATGACGTATCCTTCGACCGTGGTGACGATGATGAGGAATCTGATTTTGCACCTGCTGATTATTTGATTGCGGCAGATAAATCAAATCCCCTGGTTGCACTAAGCCAACAAGGGCCGGCATCATTGTCCGCACTACAGGCAGCTTTGCATCAATTGGACGCACGGAGCCGCGATATATTAGAAGGTCGGTGGTTAACCGATCCCAAATTATCCTTAAAAGAGTTGGCGGAAAAATATAAAGTTTCTCTGGAGCGTATCCGTCAAATTGAACAAAAAGCGTTAAAAACACTGCATGGTTTATTGGCAGCCGAAACGTCTGCAGCCTAAAGCTTAGAGTGAAAGATGTTTGCGTATCGTGAAGGGAAAAGGGGGCATACATGCCCCCTTTTCCTTATAGGCATCAGCCGAAGTCTGAAGCTTGAAAAACTTTGAGTTATTAGTGAATATACAACGAGTTTAAGCTGAAGTCCTACTAAACACGGATTTCAAGATATTATTTCATGACTATCATATATGAATGCGCCATGGGCCTTTGATTAAAGTTTTTAAAAATTATCCTAGAATGTTGGTATGGCATCTTTATTGACTATACGCACGTTTGACAATCGTTTGTCGAGAGAAGATTGGTTTAAATGTCGGATTTTAAAGGTGTTGTATTATGCCATTGTATGGGATCTCAGGGTTGCTTGGTGCGCTTGAGTCAACTGAAAAAAAAGATAAAATATTCGGTCCATTTCTCGGGCCATACCGTGGCGAAGCAGTGCGCACTGAAAATGGTAAAGAAGTTTATCGCTGTGGTATAAAAAAGATGAAAACCCTGAGAGATCAGGAACAATCTATTTTCCTACACTTAAATGAATTAATTCTCTCGCTCAACAAAGTAAATGGATCGACTAATGGATTAATTTATTCAATAACGTATTTTTTTATATCCCACTTTGTTTTATATTTCAACAACCTAATTAATCGTCGCTATAGATCGGTTGAGGGTTTGGGTGGTAACAATCTGTCCTTAGAAGAAATGTTTCCAGAAACTTCAGATGAAGTAGCCGGCGAAATGGGGTTGGCACTTGTTGAGCCGTTTCAACGGCTGCATGAAGCTTTGGGGTATTTTAGGAATAAAAACGCGGAACGTCTTAAAGAGAGCGAGAAGCAGCAAATTGACCTATTCATAGCAATGACTGAAGCAATTCAAGTGAATCTGGACAAGGTACATACATTGCGACAAACTAAATTTGAGCCTATTTATATAATTGAACCAGTTTATGCTATTGATTTTTACGAAAATGATCCTGATAATGTTTCATTCTCTGAAATTAGTGAAAAAGTTAAGACCTATGCAAGGCATACTTTGGAGGATTTAAAGAAGTATGGAGCCTCTAAGGATGTTGTTAATTGCTTATCAGCGTTCTACTCTTACAACCTGAGTGTATTGATGACAGTATGCAAGGACGCTGATATCAAGATCCGACAAGTAACAGCTCCGCTTGGTGATGAGTTCGAGCACGTAGCTGCATACCAAGATGTAGTAGACTATATCTCTAAAACAATAGAAGCGATTTCTATCTACAGTAGAACTGGAAATGAAGAATCCCTACACTTTGATCATCAGGGACTCGATGAAAAAGATGCTCAAGTTCAAAAGGAAGTGCCGAATGAAGAAAGAACAGCGCAAGGCAAGGCAGGAAAGAGTTGGTATTTACGCATACTTCAAGCCATTCTTACGGCTTTAAAGTATATTGCTTCCCCTTTTGTTTGGGGATGGAATAAAGTGTTTGGAGAGAGGAAGTCAGCCGAGTCGGTAGTCAATCCTAATCCTAAGGCTGAGGCAGTTGAATCCGGTTTTAACAAGCAGGATGCTAAGGTGTTAGGGGAAGCGCTGAAAAAGGAAAAAATCACTCTTAAACAAGATAAACGTCCACAAACCACCTCACCTAAGCCGTAGAAGTCTTGTATAGCTGCGCTACAGCGCAGCGCAGCTATACACTCCAATAAAACTTTGCTAAAATCCTTTGCGTTGGCATTAGACTTTTCCAGTAAGGGATTACTATGTTACATGCATCTAGTTTATCTAGCGAAACTCAGACTGCAGTATCTGCCATGCAAAACACCTTCCTCCTTCTCCGAACCTTCCATTGGTCCGTATTTACTTCCATCCCAGGTGAATAATTTTTTCAATGAATTTTCAACCGCATGCCGAATCTCAAATTCAGATGTTCCGAATGATTTAAACGGAATGCGTTAGTAACTCGTAATGACATATATAGGCGACAATAAAATGATGCACCAAACAAATATTTCTATACCTGACCTCTCACAAGATTCGTGGATGGCTATTGCTCCTATGGATCAGAAAATTATTGATTTACCGCTGTATTTTTTAGGTAAACAGTTTGGTCTGAGTACCATACATGAGCCGTATGACAAGCTTACGCAAGTATTAGCCGAGTTTTTACTTGTTTACGCACCCTATCTCTTCGAGCAAGAACTTAGTCATGGTCCCGGCGGTCACAATTTGAACCAGGAATTATTAAACAAGCGATGGGCGTTCTTGCACCAGTTTTTCCATAAACAGCTAGATAGCCTCATAAAAATAATTACCACATTTTTATATAAGCCCTTAGTTCGTGATGCACATGATACTGAGAACATGGCCGCTAGGGTTCATGCTGAACTACTTGTTCCATTGAATACAGCATTAACTTCTCTTTGTGTTAGGGTAATTGCGCTACCTGCTGAATCATGGAATGATTCACACCGGGCTGCTTTTTCAATCACACCTGAGGTAACTATTCTCAGGTACAAATTGAACCAAAAAATAGGAGGCTTTCTAGCGATGACAGCATACCTAAATGCTGGAATGCATGCTGTACCCCAATTTGACTGTCGCTCTGGTTTTCTCCCGTTGGCCAAAAACCCACCTCAGCCGCATGCTTCATTTTGGGATCCTTTAAACTCTGCGGCTGTTATTTCTGCATCACCTGCTTATTACTTGAATCAGCACTGTTCTTTTGAACGTAATGGCAGACCTTTGCATTATCAACAGGATGCTCCGGATGATGGTGGTGGGAGATCTATAGTGCTAAAAAGGTAGCACGATCATGTTTTGATCGTGCTACTGTTGCAGTGGGGGTAGGGTAGCGTGTACTACTTTTTCTCAGTTATCGTGTTACTTTGTAATACCTGAATCCCTTTAATTAAGTTGTGGGCTTCAAGTATTTGATAGTCGGTAATTGGCTCAATCTTCCTATCCCCAGCAGTTTTTAACTTGGCTTGGTTCGGTTCTTTTTCTGCTGTCGTGTTATTTAAGTGGCCCTGCAGGTCACGTTCTTTTAATATGGCCCACTTATCGTCTTCGCCACTGGATTTTGGCATAGGCAGTAAATCCACTTCAATATCTGGTTCAATACCACGTGCTTGAATAGAACGGCCAGATGGGGTGTAGTACAGTGCGGTGGTAATTTTTAACCCATAATGGTCATCGAGTGGTAATACAGTTTGAACGGAGCCTTTGCCAAAACTGGTTTTACCCATAATTACTGCACGATGGTGGTCTTGTAAGGCACCAGCAACAATTTCTGAGGCTGAGGCTGATCCTTCGTTAATTAATACAACAATCGGTGCACCATTAAGTAAGTCGCCGCCATGAGCACGTTCTTGGATTTTAGAGCCCGACAGCCGTCCTTCTGTGTATACAATCAATCGGTCGTATTTGAGCTTTTTGGCATCCAAAAAGGCATCGCAGACGGCAACAGAGGCTTCAAAGATGCCCCCTGGATTATTGCGCAAGTCTACAATCAAACTATCCGCCCCTTGTTCTTTAAGT
>JAZKAM010000116.1:30471-31182 GCA_040389145.1 Pseudomonadota bacterium | reverse complement strand
GGCCATTGAGCTTTTTGTTAGGTACGCTGGTACGTAATTTTTCCAGCTGAGTGACCAGGTCTTTCCCCGTTTGGCTTTGGAATTGCGCAATACGGATGTAGCCAACATCATTGGCCAGTAATTTGCCTTTGACACTTTCGGTACGGATGATCGCGCGTGTAACTTTAATAATTAGGGGTTTTTCTTCATCTTTACGTATGACGGTTAACGATACGTCTGTACCAGGCTCGCCACGCATTAAGTCAACGGCATCTTTGCTGCTGAGGCCACGTACGGGTGTTTCATTAATCCGGATAATCAGGTCATTCGCTTTTAAGCCAGATTTTTGTGCAGGCGTATCATCAACAGCGGTAACAACGCGTAACAAACCGTCGTCCATGATAATTTCAATGCCAAGGCCACCGAATTTACCGCTGGAGCTAGATTGAAGCTCATTGTACTCATTCGGATCAAAGAATGCAGAATGAGGGTCTAAGCCTGCCAGCATACCGCGAATAGCGCCTTCAAATAATTGTTTGTCTTCCGTAGGATAGACATAGTAATTACGGATTTGTTCAATAACAGTAGTAAACCGTTTTAAATCATCTAGAGGTAGCGGATCGGCTGGCGGTGGTGCTGCCTTAGCTGCGGCCAATGCACTGAAGGACAGCGCAAAAGAACAGACCATGGAAAGCACATGGGATGTCGTGCGGGTCATGAAAACTCCTCGAG
>JAZKAM010000116.1:29897-30461 GCA_040389145.1 Pseudomonadota bacterium | reverse complement strand
TGTTGCCTGCTTGAGCAATAACATCATGGGTGTTTACTGTGTCACCAACTTGTTTAAACACAGCTTCGTTATGGCCATATAGGCTGATATAACCTTCACCATGGTCGACAATCAAGAGTAAGCCATATCCCCGTAACCATTCAGCAAAAATGACTTGCCCCTCTTGTACAGCACGAATTTCAGTACCTTGAGGGCAAGAGAGCAAACTGGTTTTTGATTCATGGCCTAATAGCTTGTAGCCCTTGATCGGAGGTGCAAGACGGCCTTTAAGTGCCTGGAAACCTTTTGCGGTGGGGACATCTAGCCGCTTGTCCTGGGCAGGCTTACGGTTATGCAAAGTCATCAGGACCTGTTCAAGTTCCCACTGTTCTTTTTTACGCACCGTCAGGTGTTTTTGCGTGTTGGAAATTTGGGTTTGTAGTTGATTGAGTACGGCTTGTCGTTCCGTCTGCTGGTGTTTCAAAAGTTCTTTTTGTGCAGCATATGCATTGCGTAAGGCATCAAGTGTCGCTTTTTTTTCACTTAAAGTTTTCTGATCAAACGATAGGGAGCGTACCTCGTTTT
>JAZKAM010000116.1:28434-29887 GCA_040389145.1 Pseudomonadota bacterium | reverse complement strand
TGGAAATAATCTAATTTTGCAAGATTAATGTTTTTTCGGTATTGCGTAAAATACCCTGGAGTTTGCACTTCTAATCGCTTTGCCCAGTTTTTTTCATAATGACGGTAATGAAAAGATAGTCCCTCTTTCAACAGGGCCAACTTGCGCGCATAGTTTAAACTTAAGGTATTGACACGTGTTTCAAGGGTGGACAACTCTAATTCAGCGCGGCGGGTCGCATGCTGCGTTTCGGTGATCTTTTGATGGACCGTGTTTATTTCTGTTTCTAGTTTACCCAGTATTTTTTCTTCTTCTGAATAATTGGTTTGCACCTTGGTTAGCTGATTGCGTATGGTCGTGATTTCTGCGGAAATTTTGGATAGCTTTTCATGTGTTTCATCCACGCCGCCTTTGCTTTGTGCGCCACTGCTGAGTGGAAGCAAAAGCAGCCAGATTAAAATCCCTTTCATTACGCTATCCATGTGCTATCCGATTTGGTTGGTCATATGAATGTAATCAATGAATGGCCAGTCATTTCTGATGGTGGGGTTAAGTCCATCAATGCCAGTATAGTCGGCGCCACATCTGCTAAGGTGCCACCTTGTTTGGAAAGTACCGCGGGGCGGCCAATGTATACTAAAGGCACGGGCGCACATGTATGTGCCGTGTGCGCCTGTCCTGTTGCAGGGTCGAACATAAACTCAGCATTACCATGATCGGCCGTTATTAACGCCTCAGAGCCAGTATCCTCTAATGCTTTTACAATTCGGCCTAAACACACATCAATTGCTTCAATGGCACGCTCGGTAGCATCGAGGTTACCTGTATGGCCAACCATATCCGCATTGGCAAAATTGCACAGAATAAAATGGTACTGTTGGCTAAGAATGGCGTCCACTAAGGTGTCGCATAGTTCAAAGGCACTCATTTCTGGTTTTAGGTCATAGGTGGCGACTTTAGGCGAGGGGATCAGTGCGCGAGCCTCGTGTAGCACGGGTGTTTCATTGCCACCATTGAAGAAAAAGGTGACGTGCGCATATTTTTCAGTTTCTGCCAGTCGAAATTGTGTACGACCATGGCTCGCTAAGTACTCAGCCAGGGTGTTTTTTAAACGATAGTTGGGGAAAAACACAGGGCAGGTTAGCTTTTCATCGTATACCGTCATCGTCATAAAATGACGTAACTGTACTTTTACCTTAGGTTCAAATTCATGGAAACCTGGTAGGGCAAAAACGTAACTAAGGGCACGGGCGCGGTCAGAGCGGAAATTTAAATAGCACACCGAATCACCAGAAGTGATGCGCGGGGTGTTATCAATGGCGGTGGGCGCTACAAATTCATCGCTTTCACCCCGCGCATAAGCGGCCTGTAGGGCAGCAATGGGGTCAGCAGCGGTGTGTTCACCTTGCAGCGTCAATACATCGTACGCGCGCTCTACACGCTCCCAACGCTTATCCCTATCCATGGCGTAGTA
>JAZKAM010000116.1:27014-28424 GCA_040389145.1 Pseudomonadota bacterium | reverse complement strand
GCAAAATGCGCCATCATTTTGCGCAAAGATGCTTCTGCACTTTTAGGTGGGGTATCACGGCCATCTAAAATGGCATGCACATAAATGTCACGGACGCCTTGGCGTGCCGCTAAGTCAATAAATGCCAAAACGTGGTCTTCATGGCTGTGTACACCACCAGGGGATAGCAGCGCCAATAGATGTAATGCACCATCCTTTTGCACATCATGGCATAGGGTATTAAAAGCGACTTGATTGGCGACATGCCCGGCAGCCAATGCTTTCGTTATTTTCGGCAAATCCTGATCGACGACTCGTCCCGCACCAAGTGTAAGGTGACCAACTTCTGAGTTGCCCATTTGGCCATCCGGCAAACCTACGGATTCTCCGCTGCCGGATAGGAATGTATGGGCCCGTTGTGCCATTAGTGCATGCCAATGTGGCGTTTTTGCTAAGGCAATGGCGTTACCGGTGATTTCAACTCGATGGCCCCAGCCATCTAGGACAATAAGTACAATCGTTTTTGGTGGGTGCATGACTACGCTTCATCAATCGTTTATAGAGCATAATTCTAGCACGAGTTCGCACTGCGCCATATGTGCATAAATCGGGTATACTGTTGCTCGTTTATGGGCATTGAAGGTAGTGGTTTATGGAACCTTATGTTGAATTTGCGTTAAAACACCTGGCCTTAGTTGGTGTATGGGCGTTTGTTCTTTTAGTATTTATTGTTGTGGAATGGCGGTACCGCCGTTACAGACCGCTTCAGCGTTCGCCACAGGAAGTGACACAAGCCATCAATCATGAACAAGCCCGCTTATTGGATATTCGCTCACAAGACCAATATGCCGCTGGTCATATTATTGGCGCAAAGTGGATGGATCCAGCACGCATCCAACAAGAAGGCGTCAAAGGCATAAAACGTTTTTCAAACACACCGATTATTTTAGTTTGTAACGACGGTCGTTTGGCCGCTCGCGTTGCCCAGCAGTTGGTTCGTCAGGGTACGCAAATGATCTTCGCCTTGGAAGGCGGATTACAAGCCTGGCGTAAAGAAGGATTCCCAGTTGTTCAGGACTGATTTTTCTTGTCACTTGAGGAGGTAGTTATGTTGCGTCAAGTTGGTTTAGGTCTGATTGGTCTTTTTATGTTTGGTTGGAGTTATGCGATGAAAACGGTTGATATCTACACGCTAGATCACTGCCCATACTGTCACCGCGCCATGGCTTTGTTGAAGCAAAAAGATATTCCTTTTGTACAACACCGTGTGGATGGAAATGATGCCCTGCGTACCGAGCTTGTGGAGCGCACTGGTCGACGTACTGTACCGCAGATTTTTATTGGCGGACAATCGATTGGTGGTTGCGATGACCTGTATGCTTTGGAAGCGCAAGGTAAACTAGAGGCGCTATTGGCAGACTAACAGTTTAT
>JAZKAM010000116.1:21855-26981 GCA_040389145.1 Pseudomonadota bacterium | reverse complement strand
CGGCTACAGTTTTTTATGACTAAAAAGTCACGATACCGTTTTGTGTGGCCATCAATACAACACTGGCAGGTTTAACAGCAAATATGCCATTACATACGACGCCAGGTATGTGGTTCAACGTTTCTTCCATTTTGCACGGTTCATTAAGTGTCCAGCCGTAGACATCCAGAATGACATTCCCATTATCTGTGACAAAACCAGCACGGTATTCTGGATTTCCGCCCAATTGAACAATTTTCCGTGCGACCACACTACGCGCCATGGGTAACACTTCGATTGGAATGGGAAAATCACCCAGTGCCGATGTTTTTTTTGTTTCATCGATGATACAAACGAATTGTTGGGATGCATAAGCGATAATCTTTTCACGTGTGAGGGCGCCACCGCCACCTTTAACCAATTCACGTAAGGGATTACAGCTGTCAGCACCGTCGACATATAAAACTGGATCGCCATCAGCCAGGGTAGCAACTGGGATCCCAATAGCTTTTAAGCGTCGCTCTGTTTCGACTGAAGAAGCAATGGCGCCTTTAAGACGAATATTGGCCTTGCCGAATGCATCAATAAAAAAATTGACCGTACTGCCTGTGCCTACACCAATTAAAGTGTCTGCTTGTACATAACGCAACGCGTATTCCGCTGCTTTTTGCTTTAATTCATTTTGTGACAGTGCCATGAGTGTGATCCTCAGCAAACGTGCAAATGGTGGCCCATTGTTTGGGTGAAACGGGAATCACGGAAAGTCGTGTTCCCTTCCTTAATAAAATAAAATCGTCCAACTGTGCTTGATGTTGGCGTAGGTCCGATAATAACACAGGCTTATGGTAGTGCGCGACCAACTGTACGTCTCGGCATACCCAGGGATTATTTAATTTGGTGCAGCGTTCGTCAAAATAGGGCGACTTAGGGTTGGTTGCCGTAGGGTCGGGATAGGCTTCACTGACAATACGAACTACACCCACCACCGCTGGTTGTGGGCAGCTGGAATGGTAAAAAAACGCTAAATCACCAAGATTCATGTCATCGCGTAGTGTGTTTCGCGCCTGATAATTCCGCACGCCATCCCAAGCAGCCATTTGATTGGGCAGTTTGTTTAGGTGTTCAATACTGAACACGCTGGGCTCGGATTTAAGTAACCAATAGGGCATTTGGATCTCAAGCAAAAAAGCGTAAATACTCTGGTGTACAGACGGCATCCATGGCGACATCCCAAGTTTGGGGCGCTAAAGTGCAAGCCTGACAGGTATGGGCAAGGCCGACCAGTCTAGGTCGGCCTATTTCGGCGGTTCTTTCTGCAAAAGTGCGGTCATAATACCCGCCGCCCATACCTAAACGGTGACCAGTGTGTGGGTCAAATCCGACCAAAGGCATAAAAACAATATCTAGCTGTTCTGCAGGCAGCTCAAAACCTTGTTGAGGAACATAAATACCATAACGCTCCGGTATTAAGATGCTATCCGGTAAATACTGCCTAAATATCAGTTTGGTGCCATAAACGACAGGCAAAAATACTTGTTTACCTGTTTGCCATGCATGCGCAGCAAGGGACATTGGATCAAGTTCGCCTTTTTGCGGGTGGTATACGGCAAGTCGCTTGGCCTGTTGAAATAGAGGGCTATTGCAAATTAAGTCAGCAACTTGGCGGGCGGCTTGTGCTTGGATTTCGGGTGTCATCGATTGCCGTGCAGATTTAAGTTGTGCACGCAAAGCATCAAGGGGATCGGCAGTATGTTTAAAGTTTGGCATATGTGGTCACCAGGAAAAGGCCCTAGGGGGTTTGGCAGAGCGCCTTGAACCCTAAAGGTTCAAGTGGGCGCCGAGGGGATACATCAGGCCTTCCGTTCAAGACGGACATGCGCAACAGTACCCGCACATGGGCTCCCAATCTGGTATGCATCGGATCAAAGTGCTGGACACCAAACGCCCGAGGGCAATTTCATTCTACTCAAATATTTCAGCTTCCGCTACAAATTTTGGCTTATGGCTCGCTAGAGGGGCTAGTGTTGCCATGGCAGCATCAATTTTATGCTGCAGCGCTTTGATGCGTTGTTCATAATGTTCTAAGCCACTGCCATTCGGCTCAGTGTGGCCAGATTGCTGAATAAGTTGATAGGAAATATTTAAAGCGGCCATAATAGCAATGCGTTCTAAACCCACGACGCGACCACGCACTTCTCGCATCATTTTATCGAGGTAAGCAGCGGCCATATCTAGGCCTTCAGCTTCTTCAGGCGAGCATGATACTTGATACTCTTTACCCAAAATTGATACGGTTTTGCGATTTCGGTTATCCATCATTTGCTCCAAATTAAGTAATTTAACTCCCATAAAATAGCTAGGCTTAGGGGAGCCGTATTTTGATGTTGCTTATGCTATTCTATCTCACTTTGGCCAGGAACGTTTCTATGTCAGACCTTATTCCTCCGCACGATTCTTTTGAATATCTTGACCCCCAAGCGCGTTATGACGCGTGGATGAAATTGGTGGTTTTTTTAAATCAACCCATTTGCCCTTCTCAGCTCCATGGCACTGCTTTAGGTTGTTTTATCTCTTTATCGGATCAAGTTGTTGAACAACGCTTTGAACAACTGGCTGATTTTTTTGAAATCACCCCAGACCACCCGGGCTATTTGCTTTTTGCCAAACAATTCTATGCCATTGAACAGGCAATTGATTTGGAGTCAGAAAGCATTTGTATGCCGCTGGTTCTGCCAACAGATGATGAGCCTTTGCGCGATCGTTTTGAAGCCATAAAATGGTGGAGCGTCGGTTTTATTGAAGGTATTCGTTTGGGACGGGATGTAGAAGTCTATTCCGAGCAAGCACAAGAAGCACTTGAAGATGTACTCGATATTGGTGCATTGGACTCAAGCGAAGTAGAAGAAATGGAATCTGAGCCTGAAGCAGAAAAAGATTATGCCGAGTTAGCGCATTATTTGGAACTTATCCCTAAATTCTTATATCTTGAATCTATTCAAACCGATGCGCCAGAAGGATTTCCCGAAGGAATACATTAACTATGGAACAGTTGCAGTCTGATCAAAGCGCTTTTGCAAGTCGTCGTCAGCGCGTGTTAAACGCGCTGACGAATGGTACCGTATTGGTTGTGGAAGGTGCATCACAGTGCACGCGAAACGCAGATACACATTACCCTTTTCGTCAAGACAGCCGATTTTATTATTTAACCGGCTATGAGTCACCAGACACTCTGGCGGTATTTAGTAAAGACTTGCAAGGGCATACGCGTTTTGTGTTGTTTTGTTTGGACCGTGACCCCGTTGCTGAGTTGTGGGATGGTGTGCGTTATGGTTGTGCACATTTGCAAGAGGTGTGTGGTGCTGATGAAGCATTGCCCTGTGCAACAATTGATGAAGAAATGCCGCGCTTATTGGCTCATCACCCGCGCGTCTTGTGCAATATTCGAAATGAATTACTGTTGCAGCGTGTCCAACGATGGAGCAGCGCATGTCGAGCCCAGCGAGGACGCGCGCTGGATGTTGCACCTTCCGTATTTGAAGACAGTAAGAGTTTATTTGAACGTCTGCGCGTATGTAAGGATGAGGCTGAGCTGAATGCCATGCGCGAAGCCGCCCGCATTACCGTGGATGGTCACCTTGCTGCTATGGCTATTTGTCGGCCTGGGGTTAAAGAATACCAACTAGAGGCAGCACTTATTGAGACCTTTATGCGGCAGGGATGCCGGTCTTGCGCTTATCCCAGCATTGTCGCTACGGGGAAAAATGCATGCACGCTGCATTATGTTTTGAACCAAAGCACGGTCGAAGCGGGTGATTTGGTGTTAATTGACGCTGGTGCTGAATATGCGCAGTATGCAGCGGATGTCACACGAACATTTCCAGCTAATGGGCGTTTTTCTGGTGCACAAGCGGAACTGTATAACCTTGTGTTGTCAGCACAGTTAGCAGCTATTGCTGTCATTAAGCCAGGTATCCCTTATGGACGCATTCACGAAACGGCTGTGCACGTGTTAACGGAAGGCTTAGTAGCACTTGGATTGCTTAAAGGTGATGTAGCCACATTAATTGCGGATGGCGCATACCGGACGTATTATCCTCATGGCACAGGCCATTGGTTAGGTCTCGATGTCCATGACGAAGGCCCCTATGGTGATGCTAAAAAACCGGTCTTGCTAGAAGAAGGCATGGTATTAACGGTAGAGCCTGGCTTGTATATTCCGAATACCCCTGCGGTACATAATGCCGCATGGAATGGATTGGGTATTCGTATTGAAGATGATGTTTGTGTGACGGCACAAGGATATGAGGTGCTGACGCAAGCGTTACCGAAAACGATAGGTGATCTTGAAGCCGTACTTGGAACACGATAAACCTTGGGATTGCGTCATTATTGGCGGTAGCCTAGCAGGCAGTATTACTGCCTGCTTTCTTGCGCATCATGGATTTCGTGTTCGGTTATTTGATCACACGACACCGCACCATAACGACCCGCGCAGCTTGGTTATTTCTGCTGCTACATGCCATATATTTAAACAATATGGGCTATGGTCGGACGATTTATCCTTACAACCTATCCGACGCGTTTCACTTCACCAAACTAACCTGCACATAGACCAGAGCAGAATCACAAAATTATTACCGGCATGTGTATTGGCGCACCCTGATGATCCCAACGGTATTCTAGGGTACGTTGTACCCTATGCCCGTTTAATGGCCTACATCCACGCGTTATTGAATAAAATGGCGGTTCACCAAAGTTGGGGAACCGCCATGGAGCATCATGAGCCTATTCCTGGTGGCTGGCGACTGACGTTGAGGCATGAAGGAAAATCTGAAGTGTGCAACACACATTTGGTGATTGCAGCAGATGGTGCGCAGTCCTTTTGGCGGCAGAGCTTGGGTCTAGGTTTGTTGGAAGATGATTTTCAACAGCTGGCTTTTGTTTTTGATGTAGAAACCCTTGATTCTGTGCCAGCAGATACTGCATATGAATTTTTTACACCTGAGGGTGTATTGGCGCTTGTACCGCGTAGTGATACGCACTTTGGTGCGATTTGGATGCAATCTACGCATACGCCAGTGCCAGACTCACTTGAAGGTTGGGCGGTTAAATTGAATCAAATCGTTCAGCAACAGCACACAAACATG
>JAZKAM010000116.1:18662-21845 GCA_040389145.1 Pseudomonadota bacterium | reverse complement strand
CACACCGCGTAGTTTTCCACTAGTGGCACAGCACGCTACGCTGCGCTATGCGCGTCGTAGCGTGCTGATGGGCAATGCGTTGCGCGCGTTACACCCTATTGCAGCACAGGGTTTGAATAGCCATGTACTGGATGCACATATGTTGGCAAATACTTTGGTACATGCGCGCAATAAATGCGAAGACTTTTCTTCAGGGAAAGTTTTATCTGCTTGGTCGGAGCGCTCTCAAAAGCAAGGCGAGTTTGTGGAAACCATGACACGGTTATTAGGACATGCAGTCATAGATTCACGCTATGCTTTTGGTCATCGATTGGGGTTATTGGGTTTATCCTTGTGTCCCTCTGTACGTGCAAAAATTGTCCGCTTGGGTTTAGTGAAGGAGTGGATTCATGCGTTTTGATGTCTGTGTGGTGGGTGGCGGTACAGTTGGGTGTGCAGCAGCATTAGGTTTTTCACAATTAGGCTACTCCGTTTTGTGGATCACAAAACCTGCAGGGCAAGCGCAACATCAGCAGCCTGATTATCATCAATCATTACCCGTATATATGCTCACCCGTGCCAGCATGTATATTCTGCAGCATTTAGGTATCTGGGCGCAGATATCCACTGAAATTTCAGGCCCAGTATATGATATGCAGATTTGGGATGCGCATAATACAGCACAAATTCAATTTCCTAAACCGGCCGATGACGGTCCTATGGCATGGACTGTACCACATGCCGCACTTGTGCAGGCATGTAAAACACATGTCGCCAGTGCAAAAAATATTCATTTTGTTGCAGGCACCATCAGCCATGTTGTAAACACGCCGGCTGGTGCAACACTACAAACTGTTGAAGGCGGCCATTATGAAGTAAGCCTGCTGTGTGCTGCAGATGGTGAACATTCATGGGTTCGCGCCCATTTAGATATGCCGATACAGTCCAAACCTTACAACCAAACAGCTTGGACAACCCGTGTGCACCATAGTGGCATGCATCATCAATGTGCACGGCAACGTTTTTCTAGTGAAGGGCCGCTTGCATTTTTACCTATGCATAATCCACAGGAATCTGCGATTGTCTGGTCCCTGAATAATCCACCGGACTCTGAAGCCGCACTTGACCGCGCGCTTCAAATTGCGAGTGAAGGTATTTTAGGCATGCTTGAGCGCAGCATCCCTTGGAAGCAAGATGTTTTGGTTGAACGACATGCAGAACAGTATGCAGTCGGCTCTACGGTATTATTAGGGGATGCTGCGCATCGATTACATCCTTTGGCTGGGCAGGGCTTAAACTTGGGCCTTCTCGATGTGGCTTGTTTGCTGGAACAATTTCACGACGAACCGGACAATGTGTTTAAAAAGCAACGTAAGTTATCGCGTTATGCGCGGCTTCGCCGGGGTCATAATACTGAAATGATCCAGACGATGTGGATGCTTCACCAAGGTTACCTTAACCAAAGCCACGCATGTGTGTCCATGCGTGGCTTTGGCATGACTGTACTTGACCATGCTGCGTTCATAAAAAGATCTGTAGTTGAGTATGCGATGGGTCGATTTCCTGGTGCGCCTACTTGGGCAAAAGTGGCGCCCTAATCTTCATAAAATTAAATTTAATTATTGTGCCCCCATCTTAGATGGTCTACGCTCAAACAGACATGGCAAGTTGGATGGCAGTATATGGTTAATGGCTCTTCTATAAATTCAGCGCCCTGGCAGGGCCGCATTATTCATATTTCTGATGTTGAAGGTGATTGGGATTATTTAACACGTTCCTTGTCACACTATGCCCCTGTGTCACAGCTTACAGAGCACCTGATTTTGCCTGATGATCATTGCTTTGTTTTTGGTGGTGATGCCGTTGATGGTGGGCCTGGTGATTTAGCGGTTGTGACCTTTTTAGTGGCACTTAAAGAACGATATCCGGATCGAGTGGTTTTGCTGGCAGGCAACCGAGATGTGAATAAGTTGAGGTTTTTGTCCGAGTTACGCCCGGAGTATATTGAGCGTACACGTGAACACGATGTTATCGTACCGTGGCGGCAGGGTATTCTAAGTTTTCATGAATATCTGGAACAAAATCCATTACAAACACATTCATTGACGGAACGTACGGTTGCTTACCTCAAATGGATGCTACAGTATTCCATGGGCGCGCCGCATGCTTTTGAGTTCCGTGCACAGGAATTAGATACACACGACCCTGTGGCCATTTTAAATTCATTTCGCGCTTCAATAGCACCGGGCGGCATACTTGCGTTCTATCTAAAGCACGCGGATTTGGTTAAAGGCATCGGCAACACTTTGTTTGTACATGGTGCATTAACACCGCGGTCGTGTCCGAATCGAGATGTGTCTGTTACCCAGTGGATCGAACAGACCAACCGAACCTACCATCAGCAACTCGATGCAGTCATGGATGATCTTAATCAAAATTATAGCCCTAGCCATTTAGCACCCCTGGTTTACTCAAGCTTATCCAGTGATATTTTAAATGGTCGGTCACTTATGACGGAAACTTGGTTAGGTACTGATCATATACCGCACCTTTCTCCTACCATAGCAACGTGGTTGCATCGTGAAGGATATTATCGGGTGGTCGCAGGGCATGCGCCCTGTGGCGACCACCCGATTATGGCACGCACATCATTACACGATAGCAGGAACAAAGAGTGTCAGCTGTTTATCCATGATTTGCGGTACAGCACGGTGGGTGGCCGGAGTAAGCAAGCAGCAGCCTTATTGTGTATCCATCAGAGTGTGGATGAAAGTTATGGTTTTGTAGATGGCGTTCGTCACGATGGATTACCATATCACCAAACCTATCCGAAACTAGATGCAACAGGTACTCTGGTGGGCGATGTATCAGAGACATTCAGTTGGGTTGGGAAAAAAGTATGCTTTGGTCCATCCAACGAACACTGGCTGGTGACATTAGAAAACATGCAAACGGAAGAGTGTCTACTTTATCGGAAAATTGAATTCGATGTTCAGTACCGTTGGGCAGGAATGTATGAGCTCAGGGTTGTCCCATCAGATAAATAGAGAAAGAGCAAAAAATCTCCTAAATCAAGGTGTGGGTTTGGTCCATAAGGGGTCTTTCTTTTCCAGGACAGCTGCATAAGCTGATTGTAAACCCATCATACTACGGGTAAGCCCCCTGTCTTCTTTTTGTTTCTCTTTTTCTGCAAATATTTCTCTT
>JAZKAM010000116.1:17167-18652 GCA_040389145.1 Pseudomonadota bacterium | reverse complement strand
CAATAGTGCATTAATTAGCCGTGTGTTGTCTAAACGGGTGGCAATCAATAGCGGTGGCCAGCCTGCATGATTGGCTCGGTCAAGCTCAGCTGGATTATGTTGACCAAAGTGATGAATCAGCGTTACTGCAGCGAATATATACCCTTTATCCAACACAATATGCAATGGCGTGTCGCCTTCATCATTGACTTCAGTCGGGTCTTCTTCACTGATCAGCAAAGATTGAAATATTCTATTCACGTCTGCAGCAGTATTCGTAGACTTTAGATTGGCGTGAAATCGATTTACTTTCCTTGGTGGCGTACTGAAAAGACGAGGCTTAGGTGGGACCCCGTTGGGCATAACCGCCGGTTGAGTAGATGGGCAAGACGCCGCTTCTTTGCGCTCAGCTTGAGGAACAGCGGGGGCCTTCGACTTTAAAAGATAACCTTGATCGCTGGCATCAAAATCAGGCGGAACATTAGGGGTTTCTTCAGTGATTTGATTTGCACCCCAAGCACTAGCTCCGCCAGAGAAGGTAACTACTGACTTAGCGGCGTCACGCACTCTACTGTCCACTGGACATCCATGTGCATGACACCTGTCCGCACTGTTTATACTCTTTTGTTTCGGTTGTTTATCGGTTGTGAAAAACTTGCCCCAAAGCTGTTCTATGTCAAAGCCTTTGGTTGGTTCGGCGCCAACTTTTGGCCTCTTATTTTGCTGTTCATCTTGAGAAGTTGTTTCAGTGTCAGGATAAGAGCGTTGCGTTCCATGCTGCATGATTTCACTTTTTATTATGCGCCTTTAATTTGTTTATCGTAATCAACCCTTTGATGGCTGTAAAGCATGCTTATGAAGAGAGACGTATTTTCTCTTCCTGACATACAGTTACTCAGCCAAAGAACGTGCCATTTAGCTTACTTACATAGAAACATTTGATGAAGTTATGGGTGGTGTGGCAGAATTGAAAGACTTGAGGGTAGGGGGTTTGTGATGATTGATGCGGAAGGCTATCGTGCCAATGTGGGTGCGATCATTGTCAACGCACAAGGCCAAATTTTCTGGGCCCGCCGGGTAGGCCAAGACGCCTGGCAATTTCCGCAAGGCGGCGTACAAGCCGATGAAACACCAGAAGAAACCCTATACCGTGAATTGTACGAAGAAACTGGTTTAAGCCCAGCACACGTTACCTTGGTTGCAACCACTAAAGAGTGGATCCCCTATCAAATACCTCGAAAGTTTCAGCGCTTAAGCGCTAAACCTTTATGCATTGGGCAAAAACAGAAATGGTTTTTGCTGTATTACTTTGGTCCTCCAGAACACATTTCATTTCAATGCGGCGAAAAGCCTGAGTTTGATGATTGGCGCTGGGTAAGTTATTGGTACCCCATCGGTAAAGTGGTGTCATTTAAGGCAAATGTATACCGCAGTGCGTTGGTTGAGTTTGCGCCCTATGTTCTAGGTGGGGGTCTTCCTCGCTTAAAAACCCAATTCTAGTCCCCA
>JAZKAM010000116.1:7966-17157 GCA_040389145.1 Pseudomonadota bacterium | reverse complement strand
TCTATTGGAGTTACTGTGCTCACACTCGCCCTTATTGGAATCGTAATCGGTTTAATTGCTGGGTTTTTATCTGGCTTGTTAGGGATTGGCAGTGGTGTTGTGCTGGTACCGATGCTGTTGGCTGTGCTGGCGGCTTGGGGTGAGCCGTCTGATGTCATTATGCATCATGCTGTACTCATTACATTATTCAGTATGATTTTTATTACAGCCGCCAGCACTCGAGCGCACGCAAGCCGAGGCTCCGTAGTTTGGCCATTTTGGCGCCAATTGGTGCCCGGTATGATTATCGGGGGTGCCATAGGCGCTTTTTCCTCACAGCAACTACCTGATGTTCAGCTGCAGCAATTGTTTGCGGTATTCCTATTTTGGGTTGCTTGGCGGATGTTGCAACCTGAAACCACCGCTATTGTGCCTGATCGCACATGGCGGTGGTGGTTAGGTGTTGGCTTAACCGTGGGCGTATTGGCAGGATTGCTGGGTCTAGGCGGCGGTATTTTGTTAGTACCCATTCTATTACGACGCGGTTTAACCATGGCGGTTGCTGCAGGTACGTCTGTTGCCTGTGCTTTGCCCACAGTAATAGCAGGCGCAGTTATGAATGGCCTATTTTTTGGTGCCAGCGTACAAACGCATGGGCTTGGGATCATGGATTTGGTGTTGTCACTGAGTATTGGGCTGGCCGGTATTATCAGTGCTTCGTGGGGCACAGCTGCTGCCCATCGTTGGTCACCTGTGTATGTACGTCGTGCATTTGTTGTCCTGATTATTGTATTGGCTGTGAAACTGTTGCTCCGATCCTGAGCATGTTAAAATGATCCAATGATAGCATTTCCTCATATTCATCCTGTCGCATTTTCCCTTGGTCCCTTCGCAGTCCATTGGTACGGTATTAGTTATTTAGTATCCGTATTACTGGGTTGGCGGTTGGCGAATAAACGACGCAACCAAGTTGAGGGTTTAACTTCAAACTTATTAAGAGAATTGGTTTATGCCGTTGCCCTTGGTGCGGTGTTAGGTGGAAAGTGCGGGCATTTTTTATTCTATAGCCCACACCACTGGCAAGACCCGCTGGCACTATTCCGCCTTTGGGAGCCCGGCATGTCCTTTCATGGCGGCCTTATTGGCGTGCTGCTTGGTATTATCTGGTTTTGTCGCCGTTTTAGTTTTCGATTTTGGACCATTGTCGATTTTGTGGCACCCATCGTACCCATAGGTTTAGGCCTTGTTCGGTTAGCGAATTTTATTAATGCAGAGCTATGGGGCTCCGTCACTACTTTACCGTGGGGTATCGTTTTTCCAGGTGCTGGTCCGTTACCCCGGCATCCATCGCAACTATACGAAGCTTTTGGTGAAGGTTTGGTGTTGTATGTATTTTTGGCTGTGGTGGTGCGACAGCTGCAGCGTACTGCAGCTGTGCACCAGACGGCTGTAAAGGAAGGTCTGGTTTCCGGATTTTTCGCTATCGGTTATGCAGTAATTCGTTTTACACTGGAATTTGTGCGCATGCCCGATCCGCAATTGGGCTATTTGGCGTTTGGCTGGCTGACTATGGGGCAGTTACTGTGTTTGCCGCTGCTCTGTGCTGGTGTGTATTTGGTTTCGATTCGGGGGCGTTATTAGTGAAACAATATTTAGCGTTGTTGCAGCATGTTATGACCAACGGTACGGTCAAGTCTGACCGTACCGGCACAGGCACGCGCTCTGTGTTTGGCTATCAAATGCGGTTCGATTTAAATGAAGGTTTCCCCTTAGTGACTACGAAACGTTGTCATTTGCGCTCCATTATCCATGAACTGTTGTGGTTTATTCGTGGCGATACCAATGTAGGGTACCTACATGAACACAATGTGCGCATTTGGGATGAATGGGCAGATGCAGACGGTAACTTAGGCCCTGTGTATGGTAAGCAGTGGCGGTCATGGTCTACAGCAGCTGGTCGCTCTGTCGATCAGTTAGCAGTACTGATCGAAGGGATACGTAATAACCCGGATTCACGACGCCACATCCTTTCTGCTTGGAATGTAGGCCAACTTTCAGAAATGGCCTTACCCCCATGTCACTGTTTGTTTCAGTTTTATGTGGCAGATGGCAAACTGTCTTGTCAGTTATACCAACGCAGTGCAGATATATTTTTGGGTGTGCCTTTTAACATCGCATCCTATGCATTGTTAACGCATATGATAGCGCAGGTGTGCGGGTTGGGTGTGGGTGAATTTGTGCATACCTTAGGTGATGCGCACATCTACAGCAACCATACAGAACAAGTTGCTCTACAGTTGTCACGAACGCCTTATGCTTTGCCTCGCTTGGTGTTAAATCCAGAACGACGTGACATCAATGATTTTGTGTTCGAAGATATAGAAATCGTTGACTACCAGTACCACCCCAGCATTAAAGCGCCGATTGCTGTATGAAAGTCAGTTGTATTGTTGCGATAGATGAAAATCGGGTTATTGGTTATGAAGGGAAAATGCCCTGGCATTTACCGGCAGATTTAGCATACTTTAAAGCAGTCACGCTAGGTAAACCCATTATCATGGGGCGCACAACATATGAACATTTGCCTAAAAAGCCACTGCCGGGTCGCATCAATGTCGTGTTGTCGCGCACCGCTGGATATGAAGCACCGGGTTGTTTGGTTTTTTCCTCTCTACCTGAAGCATTAGCAGCCTTACAAGAACACCCCGAGGTGATGATTATTGGTGGTGCTCAAGTATATGCGGCAGCTTTACCCTTATCGAATTATCTGTACATTACCCATATACGACATGCTTTTAAAGGTGATACGCTATTTCCAATTTGGGACACCAAGCTGTGGCGGGAAATCTCTATAGAGACACATCCAGCAGATGAGCGTAACCCTTATGCTTACAGTTTTCAGGTGTTAGAAAAGATATAAGCGAATAAACAGCAGGAGCATGTATGTTTAGTGCCTACCTCACCAACACGTTAATTGAAATCATCGAAAGCTATCCCTTTGAAAAATTCTCCGTTGACCCAACCAATCGTCTCGCATTATTCGCCGCTGTACAAAAAGCCTTAGGCCCATCTGATGCAGAGCAGGATCCAGAAGTCGTGGATCTTGCAGAAACCGTTGTGAAGCCAAGATCTAGCTCTGCACTATCGGTCTCGTCTACGAGTTCGTACAGAACGCAACAGAGTGAAGCAGCTGTCAGTTCTTCTCCCCGGGCATTTTTGATGCGCCCACAAGCGAGTGCTATAAGGGTTGCTTCCTCACAGGGTGTTCAGGGTGCCCCAGTTGATGACACAACAAATCTAGAAATACAATTGGCTGCATCTATCACTTCCGAAAAAGACGTGTCTGCTGCATTGGGAGAGCAAGAGGATCCTGAATTATATGGAGATGATTTTGAACCAGTATTAGAACATCCAGTACGCACTCCTGAAGCGTCTAAAGTTGCTGCAAGTCAACTCAATGTAGTGCGGGGGCACGGACCGGCATCTAGTTATATACCGGTTGCTGAGTACAGGCCTATTGTGAAGTTAGGCAGTATTACTCTTCCAGACATGCTTCGCGCTTCACCGGCTGAGTTTAGTAAGTACTTAGGGATTATATCTGGAGAAAAACTCCATCTGCGTAAAAGCTTAATTGCACTTCGGTTGGCATTTCAGTTAGAGGGAATAAACGTTAAGGTTCAGGCTGCATCAGGTCGTTCAGCTATCGATATATTTAATGAAGCTTGTGGTGAAATGAAAGCCTGCATTGAGGAGGCCAAGACCTATTCCGGTGTTGCGCGTAAAAGCGTTGCGCGCGGAGAATCTTCTGGTCATCGAAGCTTTGAAGACAAGTTAGAAATGTTAGGAAATGTTACAACTTCCTTTCAGAAGGATTTGGCGGCATTCAAAAAGCGTCCCAGTGTGGACAAGCTGGGAGTTTTTAATGAAATTGCGCCAGCAAACTTTTTATTTGAGCATGTAGCTATGTTGTTTACTTGCCGTTTAAATTGCCTGCAACAACGGGCGGCCATAACGTGTGACTCAAGTGTCACTGGGGCAGTTAAGGGCGTTCTTCGAACGGGCGTCAAGTTAATGAGTGAGGGTGCGGCACTATTGGGGGAGTCAGCGGCATCCTATATGCCGTCGTTGGGCTCAATGACAGGCGCATCAACCACATCGACCAGTGATCCAGCAGCAGAAGCATGGCGTATTTCAATAGAAAGTTTTGATGTGCTCGCTAAACGATTTGATCCCGCAGTAGTTAATATTAAGTTGAACGATCCTAATCCAGAAAAATTAGTGGATAATACTGTAAATCCAGCTTATGAGCCATTCTGGAGTTTGATCTATGTGTTTTATGCTGGCTTATTGTTGAAAATAAATAAATGTCCTTGTCCTGAAACAGCAGCACTGGAACAGGGTATTCGACAACTCTGTGGCAAATATTCGGAAAAAAATAAAGGCTCTGACATTGAAGAATTGTTTGGTCAGTTGAGTAAGAGTGATTCGCTTGTTGCGCAGGCAACCAGTTATATACTGGGAGGAAAGCCCGCAGCGGCAGCGAAGCCAAGTTAATGTGTTCTAAAAAACGCTGCTGCAACATTAAAAACTAGGTTTTTCTTTTGCCTCCAAAGTACTTGGCCACTATGTTTATAGGGTAGCTGAGTACTTTGGAGCGACCTATGCCTAAAGAGTCACGCACTGCTCATCTCGATCAAATAGACAGCCACTCTAATTCAGATTTATCCGATCATGAACTTTCAACATTCTCTTCGATGAAAGAAGAGGATGGTGATACGCCAGCCAGTATGGGTTCACAGACTGATTCTGCAAGCCAATTGTCTTTTCCACTGGTAAACACACGCAGACCTGCAACACCAATACCGGGTCAAAGAAGCATATTCGATTCATCAGCACTTCGTTCGATTTCCAGTGATTCATCTCCAACTTCAGAAGGAACTGCGCCGCTGCTGAGTGCACAACAGCTATTGGTACAGGTAGATGAATGGATTACCTATCTCAATACACATCAATCCTTATGGTTAGAGCGTCGATCCAATAACCATGCTACGAGCAATGGCGGAACAGAAACACCCGACATTGAGCGTGGGCTTGTGTGGACAGGAAAAGTTAAAGCTGTGTTGGTGGGCATTAACTATGTAAGCTGGGATAGCAATCAACTTGGTGGCTGCTATCACGATACAGAAACGATGAGAGAGCTGCTGCAAAACTCAGGTTTACCACATCCCCCGGACATCAAACACATTACAGATGTTGATCCCAATGCTACACAACCTACACGAGAAACCATCCTTTCAGCTTTTGAGCAGCTTATTACGAATAGTGAAGCTGGTGACGTATTGGTGTTTCACTATAGTGGACATGGCGCACGGGTACCCGATCATAACAATAGTGAGTCTGACGGCCAAGATGATGCGTGGGTACCACCACAATACAAGCCGCTGGGGAATGAAGCACTGATTATCGATGATGAGTTACATGTGCTTGTTGAAAAATTGCCCTGGAATCGTTTTTTGTTGGTGATTTCAGATTCGTGTCATTCTGGCACAATGTTGGATTTAGGGAAAAAAATTACCAATCCAAACCACGGTCCCGTGATTGGTATTGGGGGGTGCCGAGATCCAGAAACATCTTCCGATACGCTGATGAATGGCAGCCGGTGTGGTGTAATGACCAATGCCTTGCTAAGGATAATTGAACAGGCGGGTGGCTTTGTTCCATTTGTTCGTGATTACCTTACTAGGGTTAGCGGTCGTGCTGAAGTGGAGCGCTCGTTAAGAGCGTTGATTAAGTCTCACAGCCTCAAGTAAGTTATGAAGGTGTTGATTTAAGGCCTGATCTAAAGTTAAACGACTCAGTGCCTTTGCCAACGTTGTTTTCGGAAAAAAACAATGTTGGCTTGTTCCACTCATTTAACTGGCCACTTTTTGTCGGGTTCGCTTTGATGCTGTGTGGCGCTGTTGTAATAGGATGTTCGACACTATTAACTCTGTTGACTACTTTAAGCGTAGGGCTGCCATTGCTTCTATCTGGCATGGCAATGCTTGGATTTTCATTGTATGACCATCGTGAACAGGTAACAGAAGCAGCAGGACAGACTGCACCCCCTACAGCCTTTTCCTCCAAACCTAGTTTGACATCCGAATCAGCACCAAAACCCTACTTGCCCTCTGCGCGGATACAGAACATGAGTAAAGCTCTAGCTGAGATAGAGGTCCGGGCAAATAGGGAGAAACGCAAAGTGACGCAAACAAAAGAGCGCGTGCGCGCAGATAAGCGCGCGACAGTACTGTAACCATAATGTCATATTGCAAACTGAAGAGTGTTGGTTAGCAGGCGCTTTGCTATCGATACCTAAATCACTCTAAAATAACCAGACGGGCTAAATGGATTGGCCTGGCTGTTTTAGAGGCATATTGATGTGGCTGTTTCTCCAAAATTTTCGTTCTAAAGTGATTGGGTATTTAGGCTATGGCGTTAGCCGTGCCATTGGTTTGACCCTGCGCGTGAACATTGTGAGCGCTGCCCCTATCAATGACATAAAAAGCTGCATTTTTGCTTTTTGGCACGGCAAACAATATATCCCTTCTCTATATATGACGCGTGGTGTGCATAAAATTACAGCATTGGTCAGCTCATCACGTGATGGGCAAATGATGGCTACTTGGTTAGAGTGCTTGGGTTACGATGTTGTTCGAGGTTCATCTGGGCGACGTGCGGTTGCAGGGTTGGTATTATTATTAAACGCAATTCAAAAAGGGAGTTCGATTGCCTTGGCAACGGATGGCCCGCGTGGCCCGGCAGAGCTATCTAAAAAAGGAGTGGCGTATTTAGCCAGTAAAACAGGTTGTCCTATTGTGCCACTAGGCAGTGCTTGTTCTTCTGTATGGACCTTGCCGACTTGGGACAGATATCAATTGCCTAAACCATTTTCCCGTGTAGTATTGTATATGGGCTTACCTTTGTATTGCCCTAGTGCGATGACGTCTGAAGAATTTTTAGTTGAAGCAGATAAAGCAATTCACCAAGCTAATGCTATGGCGCAGCAAATTGTATTGCCTTCAAGTTCTCAGTGAACGGGACTACATTCCAAAAATTTTTAGGTGCAAGCCAAAAAAGTATTTGTTAAATGTCGTATTTTAATTCAACGTTCTTGATTAGATATTCTACGTAATGTCTCGATATTAAGCGCTTCTGGTCATGCCATCTGCGCTTTCTTTTTGAGATCTACTTTGTTTACCCATTGTGTTTCATGTGGGACGGAACGTGTGCATTACCATCAACACAAGAATTTTTTGCTCCATTGTCAGGCTTTACACCAACTTCTGAAGAAAATAGTAAATCTATATCATGTTGATAGCGGGGTTCAAGCGAGAATCGTTGGACGGTTGAGTATTCATCCATATCCACACGCTGGATCCCCCACCAATCACAATCCTCTCGTTTACGAACTTTGAACGAATTCGGACGTCTTGTACTACCCTCGGGGCCTATGGCCGTGCCCCCTTGAAAAACACAATTATCTGAAAGCGATTTTATATCAATAGGGTTGATTGCGCCTGAAATATGCTTCATAGCCATGAGGTTTTCTCTAAATTCAGAGGAAGATGCTTTTGAATCAGAACTTTCAAATTCATTGCCTAATAAGCAATACATTCCCTGAGAAATGACTTGTTCCGGAAAAATCAAGCTTGTTGGGTGTTCAGTTGGTGGGGCTTTACGTTCCCATGCAAAATGCTTATCCGTTATTTTATTTGTTTGGTTCATCGCGTCATCCAAACTTTTATAGTAATCAAATTGATAGGCCAAACTACTTAAATCAGAAACAGTATCATTTCCGGGGTTCCTAATTCTTACAGGAAGTGTTGACGTATTCGGGATAGCGGTATAGGCAACACAATAGTAAATCTCTTTATCTTCATTTTCACGGCAATCTTCTTTAAATCTATGAATGGTTGCCCAAACGGAATACTTTGAATCATCCGATCGTTCTTCTTTCGAGGGCATTTTGTTGCTCTCTAAATTTTTTTCTATTACAGAAATAACTTTTCCATCATTACCCTCATTCGTCATGATCCCTGCCAATATGGCACTGACGATCCCTGTAATGGGAAAAGTTAAAGCAGCAACAAATAAACCAAAAACAGACTTAAAATAATGTAATGGTTTGTTTTTTTGCAGAGAAGATCTTCCGTGCATCAATATTTGTACATCTCTTCCAAGAGCAGGAAACCTACCTATCAAAAATGAGAGCGATTTTTTAAAGTTTTGATAATATTTACTTAAAGCAGTGTGTCTATACGCATTTACGGAGGACACGTAATTATTCATTCTTGCGCCGCCACCTTCGGAAAACACATATTTCTTTGGTTCCATTACTGTTTCTTGCGTTTCATTGTTCATGATGCCTCACAAAGTCATTGATCAATTTTCTCCTGAAGGAGAAGACATTTTTTAATGCCTTCTATTTGATGATTATAGGAGAAAGAATAATTTATTCTGTGCTACTGCACTTATGGTGCCCTTTCTTCCGTTAATAAAGAACGATAGAGCGGGAAATAAAGGGTTCTGATAGAAGGGTTGCATTTTTTCGGTTGAATAGGCCCGCGTGCTTGCACTATACTTCAAAAATATACACAAATCTTAGAAGGTTATATGCAATCTCCAATAGAACAAGAATATGGCTCAAAAAATATCCGAATCCCTAGAACAAAAGAAGAGTTTGATGCATCCATAAATAAACGAAAGTTGTTTGGCACTCGTCCAGAAGATGAGAAGGATGATTCTGGATTAACCTATTCAAAAGAGCGCGCTATCAAGCAGAAGCTTGTCCGAGATATTTTAGGTAAAAATGGCGCAAATCCTAAACCTAACTCTTCGTATAGTGTCGCTGATTTGGTGCGTGTTCCAAATCCAGAAACATTGTTGGCTATTTTGCTGAAGGTTAATACATTGCTCGATAGTGAATTAAAAGGTCACGATCAGGCAATACTGAGTATAGTGCTGTTTCAGCTGGGCGGAACTTTGGGCTGGGAGTTTGGTCGGTTAGAAACATTAGAAACTTGTTGGTTTTTGCAGCTGAACGAATGGTGTGATGCTGTGTTAAACGTGCCAACATCTGGTTACATGATGACAGCTCAGTTAAGTGAAGTCCAAAAAAATATTTTGACAGAATTGCTTAAATTTAATAGAGCAATTGGAGATGTATCTAA
>JAZKAM010000116.1:0-7956 GCA_040389145.1 Pseudomonadota bacterium | reverse complement strand
GATTGCTTATAATGCCCAATTAGAAGGAAATGATGTTGTTGTGTATGGGTGGGATCCCACCTTTTATCAAAAGATTTTAGATCGGCTTCAGATGCCAAGCGTTCAATATGGTGGTGCAGCTGAACATTTTGGACCAACAACCCTTCGTTTTTTGCAGGCCGCAGCTGATCCAAGGCTGATCGAGTTGTCTTCGAGTCCAAGTGATACAGAACACAAACAAAGCGCCTCAAATGTGCAAAACACACAAAATGTGCCTGGTCCTACAAAACCTATCGTGCCTACAGCAGTTACTGTTACAACGGTACCATCTGAACCCGTAGGCAAAAAGGCAACTAACACACCGCCAGTTACTGCTCAGGAATCAGCTGAGCAATTAACATGGATGAAACAATTAATCCAAAAACTATTGCCTCAAAATAGTTCAGGAACACGAAGCATAATCGGTGTTTTTGGTGTGTTCATGTTGACTGTCACGATGGTGTTGCCGTTGATGTGGCTTACAGAAAAAATTGGAAGGGCAATATCTCGCTTGTTTACGGGGCACGGAAAGACAGGTGTAGTACCAAAAAACAATGCATCTTCTGAGCCACCTGTAACCGCTGCTTTTGAGACCAAGGCGCTTGTAAATGGTCAGTCAAATGATGGCGCGACCTTATTAGCAAATAAAGCGCGTGTAACGGACAAACCTGATGGGCTAGGAAAAATTCGACCATAAATAGCTAAATGGCGAAATTGAATAGGGTTTGCCCTTTATGGGCAAACCCTATTTTTTGATCTGCTAATGGGTCTTACGATTCTCGACGAATGGCACGGTACCCGATATCGCGCCGATAATGACAGCCATCAAAAGCAGCTTCTTCAACCAAAGCATAGGCTTTTTGTTGCGCATCACTGTATGAATCACCTAAGGCTGTAGCGCACAGTACACGGCCACCTGAGCTTACTGCTTGGCCATTTTTTAAGGTAGTGCCTGCGTGGAATACTTTGGCCTCTGTCGTGCTGGTGCGTACTGTGGGTATGGGAACGCCAGTTTCAGCCGTGGCGGGGTAACCGCGTGCAGCCAACACGACGCCCAATGCAACGCGGGGATCCCATTTGATTTCTTGTTCTGGTAAGTGGCCATTTAATGCGGATAGGCACAGCTCAACCAAATCACTTTTTAGACGCATCATCAATGGCTGGGTTTCTGGATCGCCCAAACGGCAATTGTATTCCAGCACCATAGGTTCGCCATTCGGCATAATCATTAAGCCTGCATACAAAAAGCCGACAAAGGGATGTCCGTCTGCGCGCATACCTTCTAAAGTGGGGTAAATAATGTCTTTGAGCACGCGCGCAGACAACTCTTCCGTAAGTACAGGGGCAGGTGAGTACGCGCCCATACCGCCTGTATTGGGGCCTTGGTCGCCATCATCACGGGCTTTGTGGTCTTGTGCGCTGGCTAGTGGAATGGCGGTCATACCATCGGTCAGTACAATGTAGCTGAGCTCTTCGCCAGCTAGGAAGGCTTCAATGACCAAGCGTCTTCCTGCATCACCTAGGTGACCATCCTGTAAAAAGTCATCGACGACGGCGCAGGCGCTTTCGTGTGTATCGGCAATAACAACACCTTTACCAGCAGCCAAACCGTCGGCCTTAATCACGATGGGCAAAGGTTGGCTCAAAATGTACGCTTTCGCTTCATCTGTTTCATCTTCTTCAAAGACGGCATAAGCAGCGGTAGGAATGTGATGGTGTTGTAGAAAGTCTTTACAAAAGGCTTTAGAGCCCTCTAAAGCACTGGCCGCTTGTGATGGGCCAAAGCAAGGCAAATCATAGGTTTGAAAGGTGTCTACAATGCCGTCTACCAAAGGTGTTTCTGGTCCGACAATGGTCAAGCCAACGTTGTTGGCCAAGGCAAAGGTACATAGGCCTGAAATATCTGTAACATCAATGGCGATGTTTTCTACGCCTGGCTCTAAAGCCGTACCCGCATTACCGGGTGCAACAAAAACGCGTGACACCAAGGGTGATTGTGCCACTTTCCACGCCAGGGCGTGCTCACGACCACCTTGGCCAACAATCAGTACATTTATCTTTTTTGTTGTTGTCATGACTCGCCCTTATACTTTATGTGTTACGTGATAACCGATTAATGGAAGAAATGACGTTCGTGTGTCATGACCATGATTAAGCCCAAACGATTCGCCGCTTCAATGACTTCAGCATCCCGTTTGGAGCCACCTGGTTGAATGACGGCTTTAATGCCATATTTTGCGGCAACTTCCAATGTGTCAGGGAATGGAATGAAGGCATCAGAGGCCATCACACAATTTTGTAGTGGATGTTTTTGTTCTTCTGCTTTGAGTGCAGCAATTTGTGCACTAAAGACACGGCTCATCTGACCGCCGCCTAAGCCTAAGGTACATTGGTCTTTGGCGTATACAATGGCATTGGATTTTAAATATTGACAGACAATAAACGAAAACCGTAAATCCAGCATTTGGCTTTCGGTTGGTTGTAGTGTGGTAACCACATCTACCTGACCTTGGAAGGGGCGATCCATCTTTTGAACCAACCAACCGCCCAAAGCAGGTCGGACTTCAATACCTGGCGTAATGGGTGTGTTCAGTTGTAACAACCGAATGGCAGGCTTACTGGCGGCAAGGGCCAGCGCATCGTCTTCAAAGCGAGGCGCAATAATAACTTCAATAAATTGACGCCCGATCATATTGGTCATCAGTGCCGCGGTGATGGGGCGGTTAAACGCAATAACGCCACCATAGGCAGAAACTGGATCGCATCGATACGCATTGTCATAAGCAGTAGCACAGTCATTTGCACTGGCAACGCCGCAAGGGTTGGCATGCTTGACGATGACGCAGCTGGGCCGTTCAAAGCTGCGCACGCAGCGGTAGGCAGCATCCGCATCCATTAAATTGTTATAGGACAAGAGGTTGCCTTGTCGTTGCACCCAAGGCAACGCTTCCGTTGGTGAACGATAATAGCCAGCTTCTTGATGGGGGTTTTCACCATATTTTAAGGTTTGTGCGCGGTGCAACGACAAGACGAAGCGATCAGTCAGGCTATTGTCTGTGCGCAAGTAGTCCGCAATTGCTTGGTCGTACGCGGCGGTATGCGCGAATGTTTTTTGTGCCAATCGTTGACGGGTTTCTAACGGAATGCCGCCTTCTGTGTCGAGTAGCGACAAAATCAGATCGTAATCATGCGTATCCACAACGGGTGTCACGTAGGCATGATTTTTTGCGGCGCCACGCAACAGGGTAGGCCCGCCAATGTCAATTTGTTCAATAGCCGCATCACGTGACACACCGGATTTGGATACGGTTTTTTCAAAAGGATACAAGTTGACGACTACTAGGTCGATCATCTCGATGCCATGTTCTGCAAGTACGGCTTCATCCTGGCCACGTCGCGCCAAAATGCCACCATGAATGGCCGGATGCAATGTTTTTAGACGCCCATCCAATAATTCAGGAAATTGTGTGATATCCGAAACGGAAACTACCGGTATGCCTGCCGCTTCTAAATGCGTTTGTGTACCACCGCTGGCAATCATTGTAACGCCATGTGCGTGTAATGCTTGCGCAAAGGGGATTAATCCTGTTTTGTCCGATACGGAAATAATGGCGGTTTTAATGGGTGCACATTTAAGGGGCTTATTCAGTGTGGGCATGTGTGTCAATTCCATGGGTGAGTAAAAGTTTACGCAATGTTCCGCGTGCAATGCCCAGATATTCGGCGGCCTTGGTTTGATTTCCATGGGCTTCTTGCATTACAGCACGCAACAGACCAATGTGTACTTCAGACAAAACCAGCTCATACATATTTTCAGCCGGTAGACCGTCTAAATTTTCGAAATACTGTTTTATCGCCAATTCAACCCAGTGGCGCAAAGGTTGTTGTAGTGTTGTGGTCATGAGGCGGCGCTGTCCAGTAGCTGGCTAAAATAGACGCGCAACGCTTCGCGTTGTGCATCTGCTGTATCCAGGCGATTAAAGTGGTCGCGGAAATGGCTGCTGCCGTATTGGCCTTTGCTATACCAAGACACATGTTTGCGTGCAATGTGTACGCCACGGTCTGTTCCGTAAAATTCATATAAAGCTTCAATGTGTTCTGTCAGTGTTTCTTTGATTTCAAACAATGTAGGCTCCGCCATGTGGGTGCCTGTATCGAAGAAATGTTTGATTTCACGAAATATCCACGGATTTCCTTGTGCACCACGGCCAATCATAATGCCGTCTGCGCCGGTGTACTGCAAAACATGCAGTGCTTTTTCTGGTGTGGTGATGTCACCGTTGGCAAGCACAGGGATTTTTACTGCTGCTTTGATGTCGCGGATGGTGTCATATTCCGCATCGCCGTTATAAAAACAGCAACGCGTGCGCCCATGAATGGACAAGGCTTGAATGCCAAGTGACTCAGCCAATTTTGCAATGCGCACGCCGTTGCGGCTGTCTTTGTCCCAGCCTGTACGCATTTTTAGCGTCACAGGCACCGGGGATGCACGCACAATGGCTTCTAAAATTTTGGCTACGAGTGGTTCATCGCGCAACAAAGCAGAGCCAGACAAGGTATTGCAGACTTTTTTTGCAGGACACCCCATGTTGATGTCGATGATTTCTGCGCCATTATCTGCATTGATGCGCGCCGCCTGCGCCATCAGCTCCGGATCTGCGCCGACAATTTGCACCGACCGGGGAGACTGTTCACCCAAGTGGCATGCACGGCGCGCGGTTTTCGCGGCACCTTGAATTAAGGACTGGGCGCCCACCATTTCGGATACGGCCAAGCCTGCGCCTAAGCGCTTGCACAATTGTCGAAATGGCCGATCTGTCACGCCCGCCATGGGCGCGACGACTAACGGAACCGGAATAACGACCGTTCCGATGGTCAAGGGGGGTAATGACATCGGTGCCTTTGCACGAATCATGGGGGCTCCAGGGTAAATCTGGGTCAAAAACGACAGGAACTTTCCGATAATGATACCTGGATTTGACTTTCGGTGGAAGCGGGCGCCAAGTGTAAAAAAAAATTCAGACGTCCTAGAATTGGAATTACTAGACTTGCTGATTTGCTTTTATATACTTGAGGTAGATTTTGAAGGGTTGGGGGGCAGCATGGGCGTAGGCTGGACCGGAATCACAGATACGATAGGTGCTGTAGGCGACATTACGATGCTGGTTGTCTATATTTGGGTGCAGACGGGCCGAATTTCTGCCACTCAGTACACGTATCTGCTTGGGAACGTACTTGGCGCGGCCGCTGGCATGCTCACCTTGGTGTCGCACTGGAGCCTGTGGTTTTGCTTCGTTGAGGTCATGTGGCTGTTTATTTCCTTAAATAGCCTGATTAAATTGACCGTTTGCCGACGAATGCTTAAGCGCGGCTTAAAACCGCCAGCCGGGTGGGCGTTCGAGTAGTCCGAACGCCTAGTCTGCGGCACGCCGTTCCAAAACGACCAAAGTCCACTCTGCTTCATCCCGCTTTTCACACAAAACCCATTCCGGCGCAAAGTGTGCCAACAGTGTATCTGCTTGTTCTAGCAGAATTCCTGACATCACCAGACGCCCCTGTGATTTGAGGTAGGTTGAAAATTCTTTTTTCAATTCCATCAGAACAGGAGCCAAAATATTGGCGACAATCCAGTCCACTTGGGCCGGCCGTGCATCGTCCGGGCCAAGGCATTGGAGCTGAGGGGCAGAAAAACCGTTAATCAGTGCATTGGCTTCCGTACTTTCTAAGGCTTGAGGGTCGTGGTCAATGGCGTACACAACTTTGGCGCCCAGTGCCAATGCTGCCAGGCTTAAAATCCCAGAGCCTGAGCCAAAATCGATGATGCGTTCGCCGACAGGTGGATGTTCTGCCAAATATTCGAGGCAAAGTCGCGTGGTTGGGTGATTGCCCGTACCAAACCCGAGTCCAGGTGTTAAAAAAATGGTCGGTCCGGCCGGCGGGTTTGGTACATCGTCTGGATGTTCAGGAATAACCCAAAGGCGGCCGCCAAAGCATGCGGGTTTGGCGTGTTGACGCCATAGCTCGGCCCAGGGTTGTTCTAATATACGCTCGACCGATACCGCATCAGCGGCATCGCCTAAGTGAAAACGCAACGCAAGAAGTAATGGTACCAAATCTTGTTCGACTGGAAACAAGCCCACCAAGCGGACTTCTGGCCAAACAACGGTTGTATTGGGTGCAGGCTCGTACACCGGCGTATCGCCGGCATCACTACGGCTGATGGCCACCGCGCCTTGCTCCCAAAATAATGCTTCGAGCGTGGGTAGTGCTTGCTCAGAAACACAAAAAGATACTTCCAGCCATTCAGCCGGAACGCTTTCATTGTCGGGCGTAGACGATGTAGGTGTGCTCATCAGTATGATTTCCAGTTATGTTTGTATGGGTACGTGAGTCAAGGTTATTCTTACTGTCCGTTTTTTTCTTCTTCACGTTGCTTTGCCAGTTTTTCTTCCAAATAATGAATGTTAAATCCACCTTTTTGGAATACCGGATCTTGGCAGAGCTGTAAGTGGAAGGGGACATTGGTTTTAATGCCATCAATAATAATTTCGCGCAAGCCTTGCGATAGTCTGGCTAAGGCTTCCGCCCGGGTGGGCCCGTAAGCAATCAACTTGCCCAACATAGAATCATAATTAGGGGGCACGCGATACGATGAATACAAATGGGTATCGATACGTATACCGGGCCCACCGGGCGGGTGATACCATTTTACTTGGCCGGGGCTAGGCATAAAAGTTACGGGGTCTTCAGCGTTCAGGCGGCATTCAATGGCATGGCCTGTCCACGTGATATCCGACTGCTTTAACCACAATTTTTCACCAGAGGCCACGCGAATTTGTGCTTGAATCAGATCAACGCCGGTGACCATTTCGGTTACCGGATGTTCCACCTGAATACGTGTATTCATTTCAATAAAATAAAATTGACCGTCTTGGTATAAAAATTCAAAGGTACCTACGCCGCGGTAGTTCATGTGTAAGCAGGCTTGTACACAGAGCGCGCCAATGGTGGCGCGCTCTTGTTCAGTGATAAACGGGGCGGGCGCTTCTTCGACCACTTTTTGGTGGCGGCGCTGCAAAGAACAATCACGTTCACCTAAGTGAATGGCGCTGCCTTGCCCATCAGCCAGCACTTGAATCTCGATGTGTCTTGGGCGTTCTAAAAACTTTTCCATGTACACGACGCTGTTATTGAACGCCGTAGAGGCTTCCATTTGTGTCAGCTGAATAGAGTTGAGTAGCTCCGATTCTTGCCGGACTACCCGCATACCCTTACCACCGCCACCGCCAGTGGCCTTGATGATGATGGGGTAACCAACTTTGTTGGCCATTGCCAGCTGTTCTTCCGCTATATTGGTGAGCGCGCCATCCGAGCCAGGTACACAAGGCACACCCGCCGCCTTCATGATGGCGATGGCGGAAATTTTATCGCCCATCATCCGAATATTGTCTGGTGTTGGGCCAATAAAGATAAAACCACTTTTTTCAACGCGATCGGCAAAGTCAGCGTTTTCAGATTTGAAGCCATAACCTGGATGAATGGCATCTGCGCCAGTCACTTCTGCCGCACTGATGATGGCCATGTCGTTTAAGTAGCTGTCTACTGCACGCGCAGGACCAATACATACGGCTTCATCCGCCAATAGAACAGGCAATGAGTCGCGGTCCACTGTGGAATGCACCACAACCGACTTGATGCCCAAGTGGTGGCAAGCACGCACAATCCGTGTGGCAATTTCGCCACGGTTTGCGATCAGAATTTTATTGATTTGACGCATAGGAATACTCATCCATCGATCCTATTTACTCTACAACGAACAAGGGCTGGTCAAATTCGACAGGCTGTCCATTTTCAACCAAGATGGCCGTGACAACGCCCGCACGCTCTGCTTTTAGGTAGTTCATCATTTTCATTGCTTCAATGATGCACAGAGAATCG
>JAZKAM010000115.1:0-1700 GCA_040389145.1 Pseudomonadota bacterium | reverse complement strand
TACCATTCCATTATCCAGCCCAAAATTATTGGGAAGATTTGATCGGGAGAAGCACATGATCCGCCGATTACGTGCCCTGGGGAGTTATGGGATCGGATTCGTTGAATATGCCGGTGCCATGAGCGTCTTCTTGTTTCAATCTGTGATTGGTCCGTGGAACCGAAACCCTTTTCGATTATTGCTGAAGCAAATCTACAGTGTGGGCGTTCTGTCCTGGATCATCATTCTGGTATCCGGTCTGTTCATTGGGATGGTATTGGCATTACAAGGTTATACCATACTGGTTAAATTTGGCGCCGATCATGCTTTAGGTGAACTGATCGCCTTAAGTTTGTTACGAGAACTGAGCCCCGTGGTCTCTGCTTTGCTGTTTGCCGGCCGGGCAGGCTCTGCGCTGACAGCAGAAATTGGCTTGATGAAAGCAACGGAGCAGTTGGCCAGTATGGAAATGATGGGGGTGGATCCACTGCGTCGTGTGATTGCGCCACGGTTTTGGGCTGGCGTCATTTCATTGCCCTTATTGACCATGATGTTCAGTGCCATTGCTATCTATGGCGGTTACTTGGTGGGTGTTTGTTGGCTCGGCGTCGATTTGGGCGCGTTTTGGTCCAACATGGAGTCTGCCGTTGATTTCTACGATGACTTTTTGAACGGTACCATCAAAAGTATCGTTTTTGCGTGTGTCGTTACTTGGATTGCGGTGTGGCAAGGGTATGCGTCTGAGCCCACCTCAGAAGGTATTGGTACGGCAACGACCAATACGGTGGTCTATTCTTCATTAGCAGTGTTAGGGCTAGACTTTTTCTTAACGGCCGTCATGTTTGGAGGCTTGTAATCATGCGTTCACAGAATATCGAGTTGGCGGTTGGTTTGTTTGTACTGGCAGCTATTGCGGCATTGCTGATGCTGTCCATACGTGTGGCTGGCTTATCAGACATTACTTCAGGTAAAAACGGATACTTAGTTACTTCAGATTTTTCGAACATTGGTGGGCTTAAAGTCCGATCTCGTGTGAGTATTGCGGGTGTACCCATTGGGCGTGTGACCAACATTGTGTTAGATCAGTCTACCTTTACCGCGCGCGTCACCATGATGATTGATATAGATGCCAACCACATTCCCGACGACTCGCAAGCAAGTATTTTAACATCCGGGCTTTTGGGCGATAACTACGTAGGCTTTACGCCAGGTTTTTCCGATAAAATGCTGGTGACTGGCTCACATGTGCCATTGGAAAATACCAACTCTGCATTGGTATTAGAGCAATTGATTGCACATTTCATGGCAAACCAGGCAAGCCAAGCCCCTAAATCGGATAAACCGTCTAGTGAAGGAAATTAAACGACGTAACTGTAGGAGCTATTGTATGCTTGCTTCCATCAAAATCGCGTTTCAAGCCGCACTTTGGTCTGCTGTGCTTTGGACTAGTGCTCAAGTGGTTTCTGCACAAGAGTTGAAGGAGCCTGTTGCTGATCCGGTCGCTTTTCTCCAAACGCTGACAAATGACATGCTGTCCGCCGTTCGTGAGCACCGCACTGAGATTGATAAAGATCCCGTTGTGCTGGACGGTTTGATTAAACAAATTGTATTCCCGCATATTGAATTCAACTATATGGCGCGTTGGGTAGTTGGCCGTGGTGCTTGGGTAAAAGCAAGCCCAGACACGCAAACCGCGTTTGTAGACGCGTTCAAAGATTTGA
>JAZKAM010000114.1:0-5318 GCA_040389145.1 Pseudomonadota bacterium | reverse complement strand
TACATTTTACCCGACCGAACCATACGCTGGATCGGCGGTACCCCAGAACAAAGCCATGCAGCCCAACTTACTCAAGAAGCCAAGGGTGCTATCGAGAAAGGTGGACAACTATCCGAACAGTTGGGTACCGGTATTGCAAGTAAGGCTCAAGACATGTTCAAGGGCAAGCTGAAAACAGGTGAAGATGGTGGCGCACCACCAGCAGCACCAGCAGGAGGTGGTCCAGCACCAGCAGGCGGCGCAGCAGGCGGCGCAGCAGGTGGCGCAGCAGGTGGCGCAGCAGGCGGCGCAGCAGGTGGCGCAGCAGGTCCGGCTGCCGCAGCAGGCCCTGCAGGTGGCCCAGCAGGGCTAGCAGGTGGTGTTGTAGGTGGCGCCGGTGGCGCAGCAGGCGGCGCAGCGCCATAATCTACAACCAACCATCGTATATCGTATATGGGTATCACTACTATCGGGAGTATACGCAGAGTAATGCAGCATCCATGTGTCAGAGATTGCAATCAGTCGCGTAGTGTTCACTGCGCCATAGTATTTTCTATTTTATTACTTACGCTTCCGAATGCTGCCTTTGCTTTCGATTTTTTCAAAAGCAATCCTTTAGATTACTCCATTGAAATGTTGGCCACAGTCTTCGGGAACACGCTGCTCGGTAGTTTATTTGCGATATTCAATACTGGACTATCTTCAGTCGGCGTCATTGTACTCAGTTACACCACCTTTATGGGTAGCATGCAAACCGCACACCATGGTGAATTATTGGGGCGTCAGTGGTCCATGCTGTGGATTCCGATGCGTTCTATGTTAGGCGTAGGTTTACTGGCCCCTACCGCTTCCGGATACTCTCTCATCCAAATGTTTTTTATGTGGGTTATTTTGCAAGGCGTTGGACTAGCAAATATGCTCTGGACCCTAACTCTGGACAATTATCAAGCCGGCTATAGCATGAACCAATCTGCTCCTGGCGCAGGCCCCCTTGCCTATCAATCTTTTGCCAATGATTTAGCCAAAGCTGTCACATGTGCCTATACGGTCAATGAATTGACATCGCCGCAAGATAAAACAAATCTTTTGTACCTGTCATCGCCCCAAGATAAAGTTATTGCTTACGCTAATCCAACACCGCCCATCACCAATAATACAGTTGCGCAGCCACTGACCATCAATATCGGTTTACCCGCCTATCCAGAAGGGAGTAAACAAGTGATTCTGTGCGGGCAATTAGGCTTAACCACCAACGCCGTTACCGGTAAAAATGTACCTGCAGCCACTATGGGCTATGCACTGAGCATGATGCCGGATATCCAACAGGCCATCATCACGACATTTAATGATGCCTACCACAGTTACGGCGAACAACTGGCAACAAGCAACTTAACCACCCCTGCTTCAACGATTGCGACAAACGTTGCCACGATCTACAGCCAACGGGTTAATGGACTACAAAATGACGTTCAAGGGTTTGCAATCAACAGTGGCGTAGTAGCCAATGGCACAGCGGCTGTTCAGGGCATGGAACAACAGGGCTGGATCATTGCAGGTAGTTTTTATTTTACCCTAACCTCAAGCAAAACAAGTCCAAAACTGTTTATTACCACACCGCCTAATATACCGAATACAGATTTTTTAGACAGCAGCATCCACCAGCAAGTGACTAAAGCCTACAACAATTATTTGATTGCCGCCCAAATGAATGCCCCAGCTGGGTTTCATGCCGCTAGCATGGCGCACACTTCCATTAACACCATGTTTTCAGCCACTTTCGCACAATTGGGTAGTGGAATTATTTCTTTATTAACCAATGCATTTGAAGAAACCGACAATGGTCAGAAAAATGATCCGATGGTGACCCTAACGCGGTATGGTCAATCGCTCACAGAAATGGTTGAACTACTGTTCTTTTCGTATATCGCATTATTGGCAGCGGTTGGATTAATCACAAACATTATGTATGGTGAAAATGCTATTTCCCCTACTGTTCAAGCATTGGTCAGTTTTCTGTCGGCCGTATTCACCGCCGCACTCACCCTGACCCATGCTTCCGGAATCATTCTTGGATTTTATCTACCTATGATTCCTTACATTCTATTTATCGGTAGCGCCGTCACATGGCTGGTGCTTTGTATTGAAGCATTGGTTGCCGGACCAATTCTGGCCTTATCCTTATCTGCGCCCGGTAAAAATGAATTTGACCACTTAACACATGCAGGCTCATTGCTCACCAATTTAGCCTTATGGCCTGTACTTACCTTGTTAGGCTTTATTTTGTCTTCGCGATTAATTATTGCCATCTATGAATTCGTCGTCCCCACCCTGGTCCCCATGATTAAAAGCGTTGCTGGTATTGGGGCATTCTCTGCAATTGGACTGTTATTGACGATTACCTATATTAACTTACAAATCGTCCAAGAGTGTTGGGCACTGATTCATGTTTTACCTGAACGCACCATCCGCTGGATTGGTGGGCATCCAGAAGAATCCATTGCTGGAGAGCTGTTGTCCAAGGGTCAAGAAGGTACCGAAAAAGGTGCGCAATACGGCCAATCTTTGGCAATTGGTACCAGTGGCACCGGCGGTATGTTTGGATTCTTCAAGAATTTTGCACAGAAAAAATGATACAAAATGTAATCTGCCACCCATAAGAAAGGCCACAAATGTGGCCTTTCTTATGGGTGAACGCCTCGCATGGTGCGATACTTTTAACTAGTGTGCCCCAGCAGGACGCGGTGCTGGACGAGCCGCTGCGGCAGCTGCCGCGCCTGGCTCTACCTTCTTTGAATTATTATCCTCAGATGTCGGGGCTTGCGCTCCTGCTACAGGCGTCATCGGAATAACGACCTGTGCAGATGCCGCCAACGCTTCAAAAAGAGCGCCCATGGCTTCGCTCAAGTTATCTGGCTTCGCTTCCATCATAGAAGAAAATATATTGACCCCAAGAATAAAAGGATAGAGTGCATACAGCAACAAAGTTTGACCGGCGATCATCTCTGGGTTAAAACCCACGATGCTCTTATACTGTTGTGCACGCTCTGGTTCGCTCTGAGCTTGAGGCGGAGGCGTTGGCTGCTTATTTGCGGTTAAGAACTGACCGCGCGCCTGATCTGCTGCCCTTATCTGCGCAGCATGCGCTGTATTCGCAGCATTATCTAGCACAACTTGGTTTTGTACTTGCTGTTGCTGCTGGCGGAGAACCTGTTGGACCTGTTGGAATCGCCGTTGAAACCAAGTCGTCAGCTGAGCACGACGTGCTTGGTCCGTATTCAGGTAGTTTAAAAAACGCTCAACACCAGCTCGGACGTTTGCATTGGCATCTAAAGACTCGGCCAGCAGATTTTGGAACTGTCTCTGCTCACGTTGTGTTTGTACAAAATCATTGCCGTCAAGCAGCTGCTGCGCAAGCCGTTGTGAACTAATGGTTACTGGCATGTTGACCTCCGTCTATAAACGCTTCTGGACTACCCAGATGGCGCTATTAGACCACAAATATCATTGCCCTGTCAAGTTATCTAGTTGGCTTTGTTTATATTTATGCATGCAATTCCACGCATTTTCTAGGGTCTGGTCCTACGCTGCTCCTTTTCTTCTGCAATCAATCCCTTGTCTATTTGGCACAAATCTTTCTGATAGGCTCTTTCGGCCTCCTTTACCTTTGTTCTTAATCGATTGATTTCCGGTTGATCCACTACTTTAACGGCTGCCTGGCCATTGGCTGCCTTTTTAGGCCTTCGTTTATAGGCTTCTGCTAAGGCGTTTTGCGCAGCAATTAGCGTTGCACCGCTGCCATTCTGTGTATATTCAACCTGTGCCTTCGTACGTTGCGCCATCTCAATATGTGCGGTATGCCACGCAATGGTTTCTTGAGCGCGCGCTATCTTTTGATCGATTACGACTAACTCCGCTGGCGAATTTATCAAAGCTCTCTTACGATTTTCTAGGTCCGTAATGCCATTTTTTAATGCCGTGATTTGCCCTTCGGACTCAGTTATAAATTTATTCGTCACATCCAGCAATTCTTGCGCGTTTCGTGTTGGTTTTTTATCGAATTGATGTAAAAAGGTGTCCATCGTAAAAACACCTTTTATATCATCAATAAATTCATACGTGTGACCTGGTTTATTTCTCAAATTAGTCAACCATAGACAACCAGGCTTACCCAACTCATTGGCCATATTAAAAAATATTTTTTCTAAGGGATCATTTGTGTCATAGGGGTTAAAGTAGTCTTTATCCGTTTCCTCTGGTGTAGTGGGTGCATCACCGCCAATCGTTTGTTTGGGGTTATTGGGATCTTCCCCATCTGCACCCACACTTTGTCTGGGCGTCGTCAAATGAGCGGTATCTGCGGCAACACTTTGCGTGGGCATCGCGGCGGTTGGCACAGCAGATGCAACGGTTTGACGATGTTGCTGTTCTACCAATGCTTGCTCTTGCGCCACTAACACCGCTGGAGGCGCAGGCGCAAATGCAGCCGATGATATCGATTGGCGTGGCGCAAGCGTAGTCAACGGTGTCGCCTGAGGAAAATGTGCCGCTGGAGGTAGCTCTATCACGATGGGTGGCGGACTAGGTGGTAACATTTCTTCTGGACCGGTTCCGGCTTCACCTATGCTTCCATGCATACCTGCAGGCGAATCTGCCGCTTGCCGCGCCTGACGCGCATCATGTTCTTCTTGCGCTTCCCTTGCCAATACTGCCGCGCGGTGCTCTGCTGGTGTTGGTAGCGTCAACCGGGGTTGTTGTTCGCTAAAGATGGCATCCATTTCTGAATCTAATGATGGGGAGTTACCACCCGTCCCACGCCGTTCATTATGTGCGTGTATCGCATCTAAATTCCCATATAAAGCATCTTGCTCTTGCCGTACTGCGTTCGCAATATTTGCAGCGGCAACATCCACTTGCGCCAAGCGTACTGGATCCACATCGGGTGGTACAGAAAAAGTATCGGGGCTATTTCTATTGCCACCTGTCACACCAGACTCAATCAACAAATCATTGACGCCAAGCCGTACTGGGCCTGCAGGTGGCGTGCCATGAGTCGCAGAAATATTTAACGCTAAAGCATCTGGTTTTGGTAGACATTTGTTAAAACAGAATTTTAATATTTTTAGCCCAGGACCTAGGGTTAGGTCAAAGGCCTTGCCAGCAACCGGTTGAGTAAGGAACAATGCCAGTAAAATTGCTGAGGTTAATGCTTGAGCATACATATCCTTATCATTGCGCGCATATTTTTCTAAAATTTTATGTGCGTACTGTTCTGCCATGGCGTTCAGTCGATCTAAGTCTTTTTTGTCGCCATTTTTTGCTTTTGCTTCGGCAGCATCAAA
>JAZKAM010000113.1:4444-15220 GCA_040389145.1 Pseudomonadota bacterium | reverse complement strand
TTCTCCACCTTGATAGACCCTGCATCGGGCTGTAACTGGGCACCGATCAAACGAAGCAAAGTGGTTTTACCGGTACCACTAGGCCCCATCACTGCCGTTACCTTACCGCGGGGGATATCTAAGTTAATGCCATTGAAAATAATCCGCTTACCCCGGCTGTAATGCAGGTTCCGAACCTCGATCACACTATCAATCACATTACCCATCGCTATCAAACCTACCACACTATCATGAAACGATTCTCGCTAGAGCGTCAAGGCACGCTGTGCTGTCACCCTGCTACTGATAAAGATAGCCTATTCTCGAGTATAATAAAGATAGCCCTACTGGGGTGCAGCAATTGGGTACTTTTTGCAAAAAAAAATCAACTTTTTCGGCTGCCGCCGTGGCGTGGTATCATAAATCGCATGGGTCTACTCAAATAAACACAAGGGATTGGAATTAGTAATGTCTTTAACTTCAATACAAAGAAAGGAAAAAAACACCGAGTCGCTTTTTGCCGATCCTGCACAATGGCTTTCCATGGGCAAACAAATTCTTGCACAAGAGCAAAATGCCCTAGCAGCTTTAGAAACCCGGCTTGACCAATCTTTTGTACGCGCGTGCCGCCTGATTCTTGGTTGCACCACGCGCATTGTGCTTTCAGGCATTGGTAAGTCCGGGCACATTGCCCGCAAAATTGCCGCCACCATGGCAAGCACCGGTACACCAGCATTTTTCTTACACCCAAGTGAAGCGAACCATGGTGATTTAGGCATGCTAACGCCAGGTGATGTGCTGATATTGTGTTCTTACTCGGGCGCCACACCTGAGTTATTAACCTTGGTTCCACGTATTCAACGTTTAGGCATTCCCATTATTTTACTGACCGGACATACCAAAACCTTATTGGCCGCTGCCGCTGAAGTAGTATTGGACGTGTCCGTTGCAGAAGAAGCAGGCCATTTGGGTTTAGCCCCTTCTAGCAGCACCACCTGTGCTTTGGCCATGGGTGATGCATTGGCATTAAGTGTGTCTCAAATGAAAGGCTTTACAGAAGAAGATTTTGCCGCCTGCCACCCAGGCGGCACACTCGGCAAACGGCTTATTTTGCTGGCCAGAGATGTGATGCGGCAAGGTGATGCCCTGCCCCGCGTGCTGCCTGAGTGTTTGATTAAGGATGCCATGGTCGAAATGAGTCGAGCCGCCATGGGTATGACCACCGTCATGAGTACCACAGGTGATTTGCTGGGCGTCTTTACCGATGGAGATTTACGCCGCGCCATCAGCAAAGACACTGCTGCAATGAACAGCGCCATTATTGGGTTCATGACCAAATCCTTTAAGACGATTCAGCCCAACACAAAATTAACCGAAGCACTCACCTTGATGAAACAATACAAAATTACGGTGTTGCTGGTGATAAGTGAGTCAGGCACACTGGCTGGCGCGCTACACTTACATGATATTTTACGCACAGGTCTTGCTCTATGATGAAACGCCTTCGGTTGCTAAGCAAAATCCTGCTTGCCTTAGCCCTGCTGATGGCGTTCTGGTTTTTTCTGGTACATTGGGTGATGCCAGCACCGAAATCTAAGATGGCTGCTTATTCTGGCGCGCCTTTAGCAGCGTACATGGATAATGCGTACGCCATTCAGTACGATGAGCAAGGCAACCGTAAAGAAGAAGTCTTTATGGATCACTGGCACCATCAGCTCAACAGCCAACAATCCCAATTTGAGCAGGTACATGTGATGGTATACCAACCCAACGGTACGCGTTGGGACATTCGAGCAGCACATGGCATTGGTTACCATTCAGACCTAGCCACAGCCTTGGAATTTATTCAATTAAACGAGCATGTCCATATTGATGCCATCCCACACGGAACCTCGGCAGCATTGTGGCAAATGGATACGGAAGAACTGTTTGTGTACCCTAAATTTGCACAAACCCAAGCAGCCATACAGGTACATGGGCCCAACGGGGCCCAACTCGACGCCATCGGACTCAATGCGCAATGGGATAAAGATTATGTTGAATTTTTGGAAAACGTGCGTGCCACTTATCGGTTGGACACTCCTAACAGCAGCGCATTGTGAAGCACCCGTTACCGTGCAGTCCGACCGTGCAGAATTGTTTTTTGAACAACAAGTCATGCACTATTCAGGACATGTACTTTTAGTACAGGGCGACCGGCAAATTCATTGCGAACGCCTGAGCCTACAAGCAGACCACGGCAGCCATGTTTCTTCTTTTCAGGCCGATGGTGCGCCCGCTACCTTTTCAGGGGACATTGAACAAGGCAACCCTACCGTCTTTGGTCACGCCAATACCTTAGTCTACGCCCCACAAGAAGGCCTGCTCACGCTAACAGGACAAGCCGTGTTCCAACAAGGTCAAGATTCATTTTCCGGAGAACGCTTGGTATACGATATCCAGCGCGGTACGGTACGCGCGGTGCGCGGCACCGACAAAAAAGCACAGCTCATTATTCAACCCCATTAAGCCACAGGAACCCATACCATGTCGTTGACTGCCGAACATCTCATGAAGGGCTATAAAGGGCGCACCGTAGTAAATGGCGTGTCGCTTTCTGTCGAGGCCGGCAATATCGTTGGCTTACTTGGCCCAAACGGGGCCGGAAAAACCACCTGTTTTTACGCCATTGCCGGCCTGATTGCCGTTGACCAAGGGCAAGTGATGCTGGACCACCGAAACATTACCCACCTACCCTTGCACGAGCGCGCGCGCTTAGGTATCGGCTACTTGCCACAAGAGCCTTCGGTGTTTCGTAAACTGAGTGTTCGAGACAATATTATGGGCGTTTTGGAATTACGGACTGAGCTAGACGCGCCCAACCGCGAAGAAATTTTGGCTCAATTGCTGCATGATTTTCACTTAAACCACATTGTACATACCATGGGTATGTCTTTATCGGGCGGTGAACGCCGACGTGTTGAAATTGCACGCGCATTGGCAGCCAACCCAAAATTTATTTTATTGGACGAGCCTTTTGCGGGCGTTGACCCGATTTCTGTTATTGACATCAAACAACAAATTACCCAATTAAGTGAACGGAATATAGGCGTTCTTATCACCGACCACAACGTACGAGAAACGCTCGCCATTTGTCGTAAAGCGTACATCATGAATGAGGGTCATCTGATTGCAGAGGGAACGCCTCAGGCAATTTTGGCCAATCAGCAAGTCCGTGATGTCTATCTGGGCAAACAATTTACCCTTGACCAGCCGGGCGTGCATGAAACAAACGCTTGAACAGAGCCTAAGCTTACAACTCAAACTTTCACCACGCTTACAACAGGCTATTCAACTGTTACCGTTGGCCACTTTAGAATTGCGGCTGACGATGCTCAATAAAGCAGAAGAAAATCCGTTTTTAGAGATGGAAGACGACGATCTCCCACACTGGCCCTACTTCAGTCAAAGCAACGCAACCAACGCAACCCACATAAACCAGCATCACCCTCAGTTTGAAACAGAGCCACCAGAGCGTGAATCCCTCAAAGCTTATTTGCAATGGCAACTCGCGGTCAGCCACCTGACGGCAGAGGAACACCCCATTGCCGATATGCTGATTGACGCATTGGATGATGATGGATATCTACGAACCCCTTTGGCAGACATATTCCCCGATACAGACAACTTAGTACCGCACGGTGCGGTATTAAAAAAAGTGCAACAATTTGACCCGCCAGGCATCGCCGCACAAAATGTACAACATTGCTTGTTACTACAAGCTCAGGCGCTGTACCCACATTTGCCAGACTACAACCTGATTTGTACCCTAATACAACACCACCTCGACTCGTTGCACCTTCCAGCGCACACGTTAGCGCAGCGCCTCAATCGAACAGAAGCCAGCCTAAGCGCCAGCCTGTCTGCGATTCAAGCGCTGCAACCGCGCCCCGGAAATCTATATGCCAGCAAGCATACGGATTTTCTGATCCCGGATGCCGTCGTCGAAAAAACGCAACACGGCTGGTCGATTACCTTAAATCAGGACTTACTGCCCAAACTGCGCATACACCCCTACGCCCATGCATCCCTACGCGCAGCAACCACCAAGCAGGCCCAACAGGTATTAAAATCACACTTACGGGAGGCAGAATGGTTTTTATCGTGTCTACAACGCCGTCAAGAAACTTTACAAGCCGTACTTCGTTACATCATTACCCAGCAAAGTGATTTTTTAACCAAAAAATCGCCCACTTTAAATCCATTAAGCATTCAAACCATTGCCACCGCCCTCCAGGTCCACCCTTCTACCATTTCGCGCACGGTCCGGAACAAACTGATAGAAATGCCCAGTGGGATTATTTCGCTCAAAAGTCTATTATGCTCTTCACTCAGTTTACCTAATGGCCAAGCGATTTCGAGCGATGCTATTAAACATTTAATGCAACAGTTTATTGATACGGAACCCCAAAACCATCCTCTTAGTGATGAAAAACTCGCCGAATTGCTGGGCAAAATTGGCATTCAAATATCTCGAAGAACCGTGACCAAATACCGAGAAGCATTAAACATACACTCTTGTCATAAACGTCGAAAACCCGCTATTTAATACCCCGACTGATGGGTGACAAGCGTCTAGGAATCCACTAAACTGGTCTTTAGGTCAGTATTGACTTAGTTTGGAGTTACCTATGCAACTTAATATCGCAGGCAAGCATCTAGACCTTACAGACGCCTTAAAAAAACACGTTGAAGAGCAATTTCACCTACTATCTGAACATTTTGACAAAATTGGTCATGTGCGTGTGGTATTAGAAGTCCTGAACCCCCACACCCACCGCGCTGAATGCACCATCAACATGGTCCCAGCACACCCCATTCATGTGTCTGCAGACAGCCATGATATGTATTCTGCTATCACTGAGATGACCCGAAAGGCAAACCGCTTGGTGATTGCTCATAAAGAGCAGATGCGGAACCACCGAGGCTAATATGCTCTGGGTTCGATTAACGGCGACTCATTTAAAGTGGGATGTCGCGGCGCATTCGTTAAAGTCCGTGTTTGCAGCATTAGCACAATTGGTACATCAGCATGTACCCAAGCTTGACGCTGAGGTGGTCTTTGACCGGCTGACTGAGCGAGAGCGCTTGGGTAGCACGGCACTGAACAATGGGGTAGCCTTACCCCACGTTCAGTGCCCTGAATTAACCGCCCCCCTGCTGCTGGTTCTGCGTACCGAAAAAGCCTTACCCATTGCAGGGCCGGAACAAAAACCAGTGGATATATTTTTCGCGCTGTTTACGCCGCAAGGTGAAGGTAAAGAACTATTAGACCGCCTATACGCCTGTTTGCACCACCAAAGCTGGCCCAATACGTTGCGACAAATAACCGTACAAGAAGCCGTAAAATTAATTAGTGTAAAATTGACACCACTTGAGCCTTAATTATATGTTTAAAAAACAACACATCATTGTGACGGGTCGTTCTGGATCGGGTAAAAGCCATTGCCTGCATGCCTTAGAAGATTTAGGTTTTTATTGCGTAGACAATTTGCCCCTTGAACTGGTGCCCAACCTATTTTCCAATCGCCACTTGCCCGATAAAATTGCCATCAGCATTGATGCCCGCAATATTCAAATGGCTGCCGGCACGTTAAGGGAATATGTACAGCGCGTTAAGCCATTGTATACAACCTTACTGTATGTGGACGCACAGGATGATGTGTTGTTAAAGCGCTTTAATGAAACCAGACGTAAACATCCTCTAACCAATCAATCTACCACGCTAAAAGAAGCCTTAAGTAAAGAAAGTGAATTACTGTCCCCCCTGCTGGCGGTACGTGATATTTTGGTGGACACCTCGTACTGGTCCCCTACACAATTATCCGCCTTTCTACGCAGCACCTTTGCGCATACAGAAATCGCCCCACTTCTGATTCAACTGCATTCCTTTGGCTTTAAACATGGTCCTTTGTCGGAAGCGGATTATGTCTTTGATGTACGCTGCCTACCCAATCCCTATTGGGATGAGTCCTTACGTGGGAAATCCGGCGCAGATGAAGAGGTCATCGCTTTTTTTCAGCGTTATGGGCAAGTTGGGGATATGGTACAAGACATTGGCAAGTTTTTGATACCGTGGATTCCGGTCTATCAAGCAGACAACCGATGCTACCTCACGGTAGGCATCGGTTGCACTGGCGGTAAGCACCGCTCCGTCTACATCGCCGAACAGTTATCGCACCTGCTTCAGAAACACGGGGTTCCGACTCAGGTGCGACACCGCGATTGGCAACGGTAGCGGGTTATTCTTTATTAGGTTTAGGAGTCGCGTACACGTGTCCTGTGTCTACTGGTGGACGAACTCCCGGCAATCCTTTTGGCAAAGGTGCGGGTGCTTTTGCATGGGGTGCTAATCGACTATGCACCACTGGAGCATGTTCCTTACCTTTATCCGCCGCTTCAGCAGCACCGTGTGGTACCACTGCCTCAACAGGCTCAGCCGCATTTGGTGCCGAAGCTTTATTCGCCTTATTCAACATGTAGTTTGTCAAAGGACGACCAATCGTACGCGCTAAGAAGGCGACTACGGTTGCCAATGCAGTAGCCAAAGCTTTTGTCACTGGATTATTTGCACCAATGGAAGCACGGATATTGTCTTTCATTTTGGCAATATAGTCATCAAAAGTAAGTGGTTTGTTTTCAGCAGCAGATTGCGCTTGAGCTGCAGCGGCTGGTACGGGTTGCACAGGAGGTGCGTCCTGGTCCTGAGGTGCAGCGTAGATGTCGGCTTCAGGTATACTAGATGATGGTGGCACCAGCTCGATGGTTTCTTTCTTTGACGGGGTTATTAGCGTAAGTGCGTCAACTGTTCCATCCAACTCTTCTTCATCTCCTGTTGGTTCTTTTTTGTGTTGTGGTGCTGTCCAGTGTGCTGAAACAAGCGGTTGAACAGAAGCAGAGACAACCGGTTCAGCAGGAGCAGGCTCTTGCTTTATGACTACTCCTTGTTCTATTAATTTTTTTGTAGCAGCCTCGCGTATAGCATTTAACGTCTTCTCATCATAACCTTCTTTGGGTCGTAGGCCATCATTTTCTAGCCTACTCGCCAAGTACTCCATAGCCCATTGAGGATTTATCGCTGCATAAGCAACACCAAAGGTTTTTCCAAAGACCGCATCATCCGCATATTGATTTGCCAACATATTTTTTTCATCAACTGTTCCTGCTGTTTCAATAGCATTCAATTGTTTCTGTACAGCTCTATCATCCATTGCCTTCGTTGCTTGACTCAATCCATCCCCTGTCATTTTTGATTTTCCACCTGCTGCTATTTTAGCAACAACCCCTTTTAATTTTTTAAACATATCCGCCCCCTATTTACTTCATAAAAACTCAGACATCAAAACCATACCCTTTTGTATGATTTCCCTACCTGGACTCTAGTATTTTTTTATATTTAAATTGTGCAATTACGCCCTTTTACTTATGGGCTTTTATTTATAGTATCGTTGTCGTACGTTATTATCAAACAGCCGATGACAACACATTAAGGTTATCACCGGCCATGAGTAAATTGTGGCTATCTATTTTCCTGGTTTTGGACTCGACGCAAGGCCTGGGCTTGGCTGTCTCGGCTCAGAATGCACTATCTGTCCTTTAACCAAATTACCGCCCATCTCGGCACCTGAAGGTACATGTGCTGCATTCGCGTCTATCTCACCCGTACGACGCGCATTGTCTTTATTCAGCATATGCTTCGTGATGGGATAACCAATCGTTCTTGCTAGAAAGGCAACCACGACCGCTAGAAAGCTACCGAATGCCTTACCAACGGCAGAGTTACCCATCGATTGGGTAATTCTAGCCTTCATGTCTTTAATATATTCATCAAAGCTGCGCGGCGCTTTCGCTACAGCTACAGATCCATCTTTAGGAGGAACAGGAACCCCTTCTCGTACATCATTCTTCTTTTCTGCTGCTCTTTTTTTGGCTTGCTCTGCTTCATAGTGAACAAGCCATTCTGGATGTTCATTTCCAAAAAACTGCTTAAAGCGTGCATTCATGCTTGCCTCAGCATCCGCAATTGCAAAAGCCTTTTTTTCAGCTTCCGCAAATCTTGGGTCTTCTCGTGATATACCTTCCATTATTTCATTAATTTGCGAGATTTCCCTCATATAAGTATCGCGGTGATATCCGCCTCGCTCATCTTTACATTCAGCATCAGTTAACTGTCTGCAGTAGGGTTTTGGTCGAAGAGCCTTCTGTCTCTCATATTCTTCTTCAGCTGCAATTTTTCTATTTATTTCTTCCATATGCTGCCCAGCCCATTCAGGATTTTCTTTTGCAAACCACTCTGCAAAAAGGCGATTTCTTATTGCTGCATCTCTAGCAGTAATATTATGTGCGGTAGTCTCACAGTATTGAAGATTAGGTCCATCCAACATTCCGTTAACCCTACGAACCGCCTCGCAAACTTTTTCATATTCTACAGCGGTACCCTGTATCTCAGCTCGTTCAGGCATACGGTACTGTCTTGCTTTTGGAAAGCTAGATTGTTCTGGTGGTGCTACTGGAGCAACAGGAAGTGCAGCCGCACGATGAACAACTCTGGCTGCTGGAGCTGGAGCTGGAGCCGGAACCGGTACCGGTACAGCAGGTTGCACGGGGACCGGGATTACTGGTTGTACTGGGCTAGGTTGTCTAGGTGCTATAGGGGTAACAGGTCGTGCAACCACAGGAGAAACAGTTCTTGGGTACATTGGTGCAATTGGCGGCGCAACAGCAGGTACTGCCACTGCCGCTGCCAGTGGCCCACGATTAGCCGGAGCAGCTACAGTTACATACTCAATCGGTTGAACGCTACCTTTCAATTTGTTCTCAAACCTATCGTTTAAATACCCCTTTATCCAGCGATCACCGAATGAAGCGTCATAATTTCTAATAAAGTAAGGTACCCATGCTAAATCTTTAGACCCAAAGAAATATGCAAATTCTCGACCAGTCTTGCTCCACTCGAGCTCTAATCTTTCAGCAACATGGGGATCGAGATCATTCTTACTTGAAAATAAACCCAACGCCATTTCGTAAATATTATCTTTAATGCGTTCCTGAGTGTATCCATAATTAACATTAGAAACTATTCTTTTATTAATCGCTTTAACACATTCAGTCACGTATGAAAAAGAGTGATCGGGTACTTCACCTGCGTTTGGCAACGGATATTGAAACACCCCAGCAGGTACATCGGGCACATCTGCCGCCGCAGCAGCCGCTTCACCCCTAACAGGAGCAGGACTCACAGGTCTCATTGGTGCGACAGGTACTGGCATTGCTACAGGGATTGGTTGATCCGGCACAATATCGATTGCCGCAGCAGCTGCAGGCCCCACATCCTCTAACACTTCTTCACCGAGAACTTTACTTAGAATTTCTTTTATTTCTACTTTTTTATCAGCAGGAACATTGATAGGAGCAACAGTATTAGTTCCTGGAATTTTTTCTACAGGTTTTTTTAAATATGCTCTATATTGCTCAGCCCATTCTTTATCTTGTCCTGCGATGTAACGGATCACAGTTAAATTAGCTATTGAATCACGCGAATCATTCAAAGTTCGCGTCAACATTTCATTAATAAATGTATAGACGGCCACCTTCTTGGGTTCAAAGTCTTTTGGATTATCAGCTGCACCCTGTGGAAACACCTCATTTATTTTTCCATTGATCGCATCTATAAAATGTCGGACAAACATGTGTTTATCTAACTCAGCTTGTGCTGGCATTTCATATGGCTTTAAAATCAATTTATTTTGTTGTTGCATCACTCACCCCAATTTACATTCTTTGTTTTAAGAAATAAAAAGCTTGTACACTTATTTCTCTTTACACCCGACCAAAGCTCAACTTAATTCCATTATGCTTACTTAAAATACCTCAGCATTCTAGTATTTTTTTAGAAGTTATAGCGCAAATACACATATCTCTTATGACGCTACAACGCAAAACACTAACACTGACCACCTGTCTATTATTTCATCACTTTTTCGCATTATACCACACCACCAAGTTACTTGACCTAATATCGAATCCCCGTCGCTCTTGGCGTTGTATCATCGTGAGGGGTTACACCTTCTTTAATAGTATTCCCAGCCTCTAGCATCCTTTGCTCGTACCTGTTTTCCTCTACTGTTCGTGCAAAACTTGTGGCTATTTCTGGCTGTTCTGCAGCAGTATTTCGATGTTCCGCCCCGGTTTCATCCGCAGTAGCATCCGCCTGCGTTTTTTTACCCGACACCGCCCACTTACCCGCTTCATATACGGCTAAAAACGGCCAAATAATCGTATCCACCATCGCATTGACCAGTACAGCCCCATGTGCCAATACATTGGTTGTTGCTACACTTAAATCTTTGTCACTTGTTACCCCTATTACCCTGCCGATCAAGCGTGGCCCCAACAAGGCAAAATATGCAGCAACACGAATCGCATTGATAATACCCACACTTAGTGGTATCAATGGATTGAATTTTTGGTTAATCACATAGTTGGCTGTAAAGGATAACCCAGCTGTAGCTGCAACGGCTTTCACAAAGTTGTCAGTATTATTGGGGTGCCCGCGCCATCTTTCGTAGTCGACATTGTCAGAACGTACGGCGGCTGCAATGGTGAACCCTAGCAATACCAGCGGTACAATACTGACACTGAACGCCAGGATAGTAGCCGTTTCTAACACAAATTTTATAGCGGCATAAACGATACGTAATAGTGTAATGGGTACACGATAAGTAAGTTTAAGCACATTCCCAGCTGGACTATCAATAT
>JAZKAM010000113.1:0-4434 GCA_040389145.1 Pseudomonadota bacterium | reverse complement strand
ACCCAACTCATCTACATAGGACCTAATCCTACTAGCCAAATAGGCTTTCACTGCTTGACGCATAAGCCAACCAGTTACTGTGCCCCAAAGTCCGCTGTCATTTAGTAGCTTATCGATATTTAGATTTGTGTGAACATCTGAATTAGTTTGTATATTTTGACTTACTTTGAATATTGGATGGTCGTGCATACCCTGCTCCTGTGTTGAATACACCTTTTGATATCACTTAGTGTAGTCATCGCAAGAGCCGTCCGCTTAGTCGTTTTTGCTTTTTCTCTCGTTTAATTTTAACTTTAGACATTTTTATTCACCCCCACTGACATAGCGCGCTCTGACTTTCGCGCTATGTCAGTGGGGGTGTCTGGATGTCAAATGCCGGCTAAAGTAAACCCTTCCATGGCAACAGAGCCTGTAACAATGCCGCTGCGGGTATTCAGGTCATTTGCAATACCAATACAGCCAGCAAACAGATCTTTCATATTGCCTGCTAAGGTGACGGTTTTAACAGGGTATTGAATGATGCCCCCTTCAAACCAAAAACCGCTGACACCACGTGAGTAATCACCCGTCATGAAGTTAGGATAACCACCCATAAATTCTGTAACCAACAAACCGCTGCCTACTTCTTTCAACAAAGCTGCCTGGGACGTATGTGTCGGCGTTACAAAACATCGATGTACACCACCACCATGGCCTGTTGGTGCTAAGTTCATACGTCGTGCTGAGTATAAATCGAGCAAATATTGCTGAGCAGTACCATCTTGAATGAGCGTTGCTTCGCGCGTAGGCAAGCCTTCCTCATCAAACCAGCCCGCACAACGGTCACCTATAATAAAAGGATTTTCTTCAAGCTGAACAAAATGAGGAAATATGGCTTTCCCTTGGCATTCGCCCAAAAAGCTTTCTTTTCGGTACAGCAAACGGCCACTGATGGCGCGGCAATAAGCGCCCCAATAGCTTGCAGCAACCAGCGCATCAAACACCACCGTTAAGCGTTGTGTTTTAATCGGTCGGCCACCCAAATTTGAAATGGCCATTTTTGCCGCATTTTCACCAATCGTTTCAGGTGATAATAGCCGGTCTGGTCGACAATCTACGGTATAGTCATAACCACGAATCAAGCCCGCTTCATCTTGTGCAATTGGCACACACGTCATGCCATGGTCTGTGCTCGCTTCAAAGTAACTGCGACCACGCGAATCGGCGTATAAATAAGCGCTGTGGCTAGAGCTGATGGATGCACCGTCGGTATTCACAATACGCTTATCGGTTTTACTGGCATTTTCCATGCGTTTGGCCAAAGTGGCCATCTCATCTAAACTGATGTCCCATGGGCAGTAACGTTGCAAATCACGCGGTGTTGCGTGGTGATGGTCCTCTGCAATCCCTAAATACGGGTCAGGTTGCGAAAACTGGCTCATCTGATAGGCCATTTGCACTGCACGTGACAAGGCAGACTCCGACCAATCAGATGCGGTAGCACTACCGCACTGTTGGCCACGGTATACGGTGACACTCATGCCATGGTCACGTTCAAAGCCTAAATGTTCCACCTGCTGGTCACGTACTTCTAAATTCACACTTTGTGTTTCACTCAAGTACACCTTGGCGTCCGTCGCACCCAAGGCGCGCGCTTTTTCAAGCACAAAGGCTGCTTTGGCTGCAAACGCTTCTTTAGACACAAACTCTTGCTCTGAGCGAGGTAGTGCGCGCACATCGCCATTTGTTCTACTGTATGCACCCTTCGCTTGCGTATGATTTTCTTGCATGCTCTTTTCTTGCGTGTTCTTATTTTGCATGTTCTGTGCCTCCAACCGTCATCGATGAAATTAACAAGCTGGGCTGCCCCACACCAACCGGTACCGTTTGCCCGTTTTTGCAACAAACACCAATACCATAATCTAACGCCAAATCATTACCCACCATGCTTACTTTATTCATGGTATCTGGGCCGTTACCAATCAGTGTGGCGCCTTTAATAGGGTAGGTAATTTTGCCGTTCTCAATACGGTACGCTTCGCTGGTACTGAATACAAAGTCACCGGACGTAATATCAACCTGACCACCGGAAAAATTAACCGCATAAATGCCGTCTTTAACTGATGCAATAATTTCTTCTAAATTATGTTGACCAGGCAACATAAAGGTATTGGTCATACGCGGCATGGGTGGGCTGGCATAATTTTCACGACGGCCATTCCCGGTAGGCTGTTGATTCATCAACCGCGCGTTCAACCTATCTTGTAAATAGCCCTTTAAAATGCCGTCTTCAATCAACACATTACGTTGGCAAGGTATACCTTCGTCATCCACCCACAGAGTGCCGCTGCGGTCATTTAACGTGCCATCATCCACAATTGTGCACAGGGGTGACGCCACACGTTGCCCAATTTTCTCCGAATACACAGAGCTGCCTTTACGGTTAAAGTCGCCTTCCAAACCGTGCCCTACCGCTTCATGCAACAACCCCCCAGGCATGCCCGCCCCCAGCACCACGGGGAACACCCCGGCTGGTGCTGGGCGGGCCTCTAAATTTACGGAACCTTCGTGTATGGCGCGCTCTACCGTGGCGCGCACTTCTTCTTGTGAAAACGTAACCCCAGCGCGTGTACCCAAACCAGCGCTACCAGACTCTCGGCGACCTTGTGCGTCCACCATGACGACCCGTACGGTCAGTCTGCGGTGCGGGCGGCAATCAGCAACTTGTTGGCCATCTAACCCAACAATCAATACTTTTTCATAACGGCCGCTGATAGAACACTGCACATCCACCACACGCGCATCCATTTTACGCGCCAAGGTATCTGCCCACTGTAATAGTGCCACTTTGTCTGCAGCCGTACCCCCGGAAATGGGGTTCTGTGCACCATAGCGCATAACTTTCGGTAACATGGTGGGCACTAAGATACGTTTAGCCGCAGGTCCATTTGCGATATGTACGGCTGCAGACATGGCTTGCGCCAGTGCGGGGAAAAACAGTTCATTGCTGTACGCAAAGCCGGTACGCTCTTCTTGATTGACACGTACGGCTGCGCCTTGGTCAACGCTATAATGCGCACGCTTTACAATACCTTCTTCTAAGGCATAACTTTCTTGTTCAATTTTTTGTAGATATAAGTCACCCCAATCAATAGGCGCTGCTGCCAAGCTGCCTATCAGACGTTCTAAATGGCCTTCATCCAAGCCTGTTGCAAATAAATCCTGTTTAACAAAGGACATCGTTTGCTCAGGCGTATGCGCAGCTGTGTATGGAACGGGCATTTGGACTCCTTGGCTATTTTTGCTTGTGGGTAGCTTTATTTTCTGGAACAATTTCCAGTTCTTTCATGGTGGGGGCATCCCACGTGCCAGCAATGGCATAACGATATTGCATCATCTCATTCACTTCTTTGCTGAGCACTTTGTTAAATACCCAAACCGCGATGCCCACGGCAGGGTTACCAGATGCCAGTGTGGCTGCGAGCGGGAGTGTACCAGACACTTGTGGCGAAACGAGCATTTCTGCCTCTAGTTGCCGCTTACCGCCTAACTCGCCATGCCCTGTGAATATGAGGTTAGCAATAGGCCCTTTCAAGCTGAGTTTATCCGTTTTCACCCAACCTTGTTCAAAGTCCACCTTTCCGTTGATTTCGTCAAAGGAAAACCCTTTTTTGGTGATATCCCGAAAATCGAGGGTCAAACGACGCTGAATATTAGACACACTCAGCAAGCCTAGAATACGGCCAATGCCGGGCTCAAACCCTAAAATTCGGCCTTTTCTCATCGTAGCTTGCGCTGTGCCTTCTATCGTGGACAGCTTCGGTGACATGCCGCCTGACCAAGCTACATGCCATTGAAAATTGCCACTGGCGTCACGAATGGCGGTGTCTAAGTTAAATGAGGCCAAGGTATGCGCAATATTTTTAACAACACACGTCCCTTCAAGCGCAATACGATCATCTGCTGCTTGACTGTGCCACACACCTTGCAGCTGACCGGTGATGTCGCCATTCTGCACCGATACATTTTGCAGCTTCCAGCCATCCTGAATAGGCAATAACTTTGCCTTAATGTCTTGAAAATTGGATTCCTTCCAACGGAGTTCCTGCACCGACACATGAATCGGCCAAGCAGCGGGCGCTGGCCGCCAAGAAGAAAGTGAATCCTCTGTATTTAACCCACTTAATACCAGCGTATCAAACGTTGCATAAACCGGTTGACCAGACTTTCCGCCCAGCGGAATGGCCACTTTGCCTTTTGCATCAGGGCTTACACACTCTAATGCCCAATAGTGGGCATCAGATTGGCTCTGTAGCTGCACATCGGACCATTGGAACAGTGGTCCTTGCCATGCGTTTACGTTCAAATGCACAAATGGTGGCGTCGCTAATGTTTTACCCGACACTGGAAATGCGCGTGCATACCAAGCCAGCCACTCTTGTGTGCGCAACAAAG
>JAZKAM010000112.1:4260-4739 GCA_040389145.1 Pseudomonadota bacterium | reverse complement strand
ACCGGCAACATGGAGTTACACCTCAGTCGCGAAATCGCGCAAAAACGGATTTTCCCTGCCGTCCGCATCAAAGCTTCCGGTACCCGTCGTGAAGAACTACTGGTCACACCAGATATGCTTCAAAAGATTTGGGTACTACGTAAAATCCTTACACCGATGGAAGATGCTGATGCCATTGAATTCTTGATTGAACGTCTGAAAGTGACGTCAACCAACCAAGAGTTTTTTGACGCCATGAAGCGCGGATAAGTCCAGTTGCTTCGACTTGAACAAACGCATTGGCCAGCACCTACAGTGCTGGCGGTGACGTTTGTAGTCGAAACACCGATACCCATCGTTGCTGGCCAATATGTCACACTGCACTGGCCTGATCTCCCCCCACTTATTCTTTCGCTTGCCATCGCTCCTGAGTTATCACCACAGTGGGTATTTCATTTACGGACACCCTCTGAATCACCTTTAGCCCAAACCATTTTGAG
>JAZKAM010000112.1:3257-4250 GCA_040389145.1 Pseudomonadota bacterium | reverse complement strand
CACGCTTATTCCAGTTTCAAAAGCAGCCGGTGCGTGCGTATTGCCTGATGAAATTACCTCACCTCTGATTTTTATTGTAGGCGGCACGGGTTTTTCAGCAGCACAAGCATTACTACAATCTGCTCTGTTCACAAAAAAAACCACACAACCGATTACGTTATGCTGGGGTATTCGTGAATTATCTGATTTTTATGCAGAAGCAGAAATCAATCATTGGCTTGCTACTTATAGCAACGTACATTTTCAGGGTTATCTGTCAGAAAGCCAAGAACAGCACCCTCAGTTTTCGTTAGGATATCCCTTCCAAGATTTAGAGACACTGCTGAGCGAAAAAAGTCACGAGGCCATCCTTGAACTGTATGTTTTTGGGCCGCCTACGTTAGTGAAAGCTACATGGCAGCATCTTAGCAAGCATGCAGATCTTAATAAAATCCATTTTCATGCTGATTTTCCAGCTAACTAAAAAGAAATATCTCTATACCAATGCCAGGTCTAAACCACGCTGAAACATACGTGCGGACTCTTCCGTTTGGCCAAGCTGTAATAATAATGCCCCCAGCTGAGCACAAACAAAAGGTGTTTCTTGAGTGGACAATGCTGCTTCAAAATACCCTTGGGCTTTACCCCATAACTGGTGTGTGATGCATAGTTGACCTAATATACGAAACAACGCTTCGTCTTTATGCTGCGTTAGCCATGCTTCCACATGCGTTAATCGTTGGTGCACGTCCACATGCTGCATTTTTTGAAAAAAGTGCAGCAGCGTTGGCTCCCAATTCCGGTTTAAAAAATCAATCAATAGCTTTTCAGCGAGATTATCTGCGTGAATTTTTATGAGCGCCCGTATGTATGCAGCAAACAAATCACGCTCAGCCTTAATCTGATTGGGCACACGCTTCCAAAAAGCCGTTAAATCTTCTGCTGAAGTACCAGGATGATTTTCAAGTCGTTGAATAGCATGGGTATAAATTCGAATGCGCGCTTCCTGGGCCT
>JAZKAM010000112.1:0-3247 GCA_040389145.1 Pseudomonadota bacterium | reverse complement strand
ATTAGTTACAGAAGAAGGATCATCAATATCAGCTTATCATTTAAGATATTTAAAGAAACCAGGTCATTTAACAAATGCAATAAGTCGTCATGGTGTTCAAAGTGTTCATACAAACGATGTAACAATTTTAATAGTCGAACACTTAATGCTGCTTTTGGTCTTAAATTTTGAGCAACCGCTAAACTTTCTCGATACTCACCTTGATCATACAGCATTTCAGCGCGCGCCAGGTCAGCCAACCAGTCGTACGAATCCTTTAATCGATGCGCGCGCTCTAAATACTCGTAAGCACGCATATAAGCCTTTTGTTGGCCAGCAGAATAGGCTGCATAAAGATAATTCAATAACGGCGCTTCGCTGTAGGCCGCACCTTGCAAAAACAGGCGCTCGCCGTGTGCCCAATTCTGTTTTTGGTACGCCAATAGCGCTTGCATGGTTTGTTGGTTCGCACGCCGGGCGCGCTGCTCTGTGCTGATCACAAACAGGTGGTCGGTCCAACCAACTATTCGCGCAAAAACATCGCAAATAAAACGCCACCCTAACGAAATTGCGAATAAGGCCAGGAATACAAACCAGAGCGGTGACTCTACTTCCCACGGGCCATAAGCGAAAATTGCATAACCGGGATCGGAACGAATGGCTAAACCGATGAGTATAGCGAATGCGATGATACCAAGAAAACTTAAAATGCGAATCATGCGCCCTCCTCTTGAACGGAAGCTACAGGGTGTTCTTCAGCAGCCTGAAAACCTTGTCGTTCAATCGCAATTTGTGCCGCCGTGCTTAGTTCAGACAAATCTGGCCAGTGTATGGTTAAATTTGCTTTCATCAGACGACCACAATCGGCTAAAAGCTTTTGAGTATCGGCTGAGTCTGGATCAAAATATCGATGCAGTAACGTTTCAAGATGCGCCAAGCTTTGACGATATGCCTCTGTATTTTGATGCACCAGCGACCATTCTGCCTGCAATACTAACCATTGTGCCCGCTCACGGATCAAGGATTGTTCCGACATCGACAACCAAGGTAGATCCGCATCACTCACCCGGCGAATACGCAAAAACTGTTTTAACTCATCCCATATCTGGTTTAATGTAACACGCCACTGCGGTAGACCCTGTGTCGAAGCATGGCGCGTCTCAGACTCAACAGGCACTTGTGTCAATTTAATGATAAACGGAGCATGATCGAGAGACTGCTGAATGTGACCTAAGGTTGCCCAATGTTGTTGCATATCGTTTGTGGGCAATTGAGATAAGCTACTCAGCGCCTGCGATACTTTTAGCATTAATAATTGCACATCAGTTTTTTGAATTTCTTTTAATCGAGATTGTGCCAGTTGTAGCGTTTGAATGGTCAACACTGGATCGGGTGCTGTAACCATATAATCCGTACCCAAACGGATAAAATGTGCGGCCTCTAGTAATAACCAGCTGTCTGGTCCAACGGCATCTAAATGCTTTACCGTTGCTGTTAAATCAGCCCACTCTTTTGTGGACCGCTGCAAGGCCTGATGGACACTATTTAAGTGTTCATCTTGAGCATCTGTACGCGACATAAGCTGCTGTACTTGAGAAAAAGTAGCATGGTATTGGTCCGTTTTTGCCCTGGTTGCATCATTTGAACGACGCAAAGTCTCAAACCCAGCAACACCTAGCACAAAAATAATGAGCGTCCAACCCAATAGCAACCAGGGCGCCCAATTACGCACAGGCTTGTTTGCACATTCTTCCATCATTTTTTCTTCCTCAGCTCCAGCAAATTCCATTCAGACAAGGCCGTCATCACCGATCCTGGATCGGGCGCAACAGCGCAGCGCAATTGTGTAAAGCATGGCATGCTTTTTACCAACTGGAGCTGGCGTTGACTGGTCAATAGATGCGGTACATCTGCCCATTTAGATAACTGTGTAGGCCCTAATAAATGCACCCAATGCCTAAAACCATCAATACTGGCAATCACCACAGCATCTGCCAATGCAGGTAGCGTTATCGACCAGCGGTCAGGGCAGATACGGCGGTAAACCACCAAGTCGTACAGCTTCGTTACTTGAGACGCAAGTGCAGTCCTTAACATTGTACGCCCATTCAACCCCCGTACAAGACAGACATTTGTCCCTTTTATTAGGTCAGTCGGCAACTGCGACAACAACGTTTCCGTTGTCGCACCCTTAGGTGCCACCCAATCTACGCGCCACCCGCGGGCAAGTATTTGTGCGGCAGTACCTGGGCCCATGGCCACGCAATAGGAAGTCTCTGCACCTGAAGGCAGGTGTTTTAAATGAGCTGCCGCATTGGCACTGGTAAAAATGAGTATGTCCGTATTGGATGCATTGCCAAGTGCTTGGTCATGTTCAACGGATTCAATGGCCATGGTAGGAAAAGAAATGGGGATCCCGCCAGCCTGTTCAATTGCCTGTGCAAGCGGGATATTTTGTTCTTCAGTTCGCGTCAGTACTACCCGAAGGCCCGTTAACATCGCTACTCCATTGGGCCATAATTAGCTCAGCCCCTTGTGCGAACAAATCTTGCGCTACCTGCGCCCCTAAACGTTCTGCTTCCGCCAGTGGGCCCTGTGCCGATGCAATAATGGCGTTGCCTTGATTACTCCAAAGCTGTGCCCGTAACAACAACCCCGCGGCATGGGGTTGTGCATAAGCTGCAATGGGTACATGACAACCGCCGCCCAATTGTGCATTCATTGCGCGTTCTGCACGCGCACATGCCGCGGTCACCGTGTCATTGAGTATAGACAACCGGTCAGCCAACTCCGCATTGCTGGCCAAGCATTCCAAGGCTAAAATACCCTGACCAATAGGCGGCAACATTTCTTCGGGTGAAAACTCATGAAGAATAGCGCCGGTTAAGCCTAACCGAATTAAACCAGCATGAGCCAAAACAATGGCGTCATAGTGACCATCCTCCAATTTTTTCAGCCGCGTATCAACATTACCCCGCAAGGGTAAGCAGGTCATATCAGGAAACAATGCCTGACATTGCATGCGACGACGAATGCTCGAGCTACCAATACGCAGATTTGGAGGTAATTCATTCAAGCTATGATAACGGGTCGATACCAACACATCCTGTGGGTTTTCACGAGAACAAAATGCCGCAATTTGAAATTCTGGCGACAAGCAGGCGGACATATCTTTAAGGGAATGCACAGCAAAATCACCTTGACCGGCCAATAATGCCCACTCTAATTCTTTTACAAACAGGCTTTTACCACCAATCGCGGCAAGGTT
>JAZKAM010000111.1:9127-18424 GCA_040389145.1 Pseudomonadota bacterium | reverse complement strand
CCTTGAAAAAGATGTTCGCCATATTTCTCAAATTCAAAATCTCGTTCAATTTCAGAATTTCATTAAATTGTGCGCTGGTCGAATTGGACAAGTTGTTGATTATAGCGCTTTGAGTAATGAAATAGGAGTTTCAGCAAATACCATAAAAAACTGGATGTCCGTTTTAGAGGCCTCCTACATTATTTTTAGATTAACGCCCTACTTCGAAAACTTTGGAAAACGAATTATAAAAGCACCAAAACTTTATTTTACCGATGTTGGATTGGCGACCTACTTACTAGACATCGAAAACCCAAAACAACTCGCGAGAGATCCCTTGCGCGGTTTTTTAATAGAAAACATGTGCATCTTAGAGCTGCTTAAATACAGAACAAACCTGGCCCTAGAACCTCACTTATATTATTATCGCGACTCGCATCAAAATGAAGTAGATCTTATCGTAAAACAAGGAAACAAACTTATTCCAATTGAAATAAAATCAGCACAAACTTTCGACAAAAGCTTTTTAAAAGGGTTGAACTATTTTAGAGCACTTGCAGGCGATCGTGTTGAAAAAGGATATCTCATTTATACCGGTGAAAAATCCCAAAGCATTCAGGGGTTTGATCTTTTACATTATAAAGATATCACTACGATTTATGGTGAGTCGGAATGCTAAACAACTCAACAGTATCAGTATTAAACGAATTATCCCATGCCATTAACAAACTCTATGGACATGTCACGTTAGCTGGCGATAACTTTGGCGAACCTGCTATTAATTCAGGTCCATGCGCACCATTTGCCAACACCTTCTTTAACCTATGGAATCGAAAATTTACAGAGAAAGTAACCATCACCTTTATCATGGTAAAAAGTTCTGATGAGTGCTGGCATGTTTTGATCCGGTTCCCAAACGGACTACTTTTTGACGGTGGTTTAGGTGTTCATAGTGAGGAAAAGTATAGAGATACATTCGATATAGTAGATATGCCAAACTATGACATAGCGTTATTAGAGCACCGCTCCGGTGGGCTCGATAGAAAATATCCTCGCTACTGTCCAAATTTTTCAATAGATGTTGTTTCTAATTTAATCGAACAGTACCTAAATACCCTTGTGAATACAAGCCCGTATTGATACCAATTCATGATTCTGTTTATGCAATCAAACACAGTAATATATAGTTAACCTGTTAGCAGTTTGTGGGGGATTGATAGTTCTTATGCAACCTAGTAATCTAGCACTACGCCAACATCCTCTAGTATGTTAGAAGATAAAATTTAACCATCTGATGGTATCGCAGCAATGATTAAGAAGTCACTGTTATTTATTATAGGAATTGCCATGCTCAGCTTATCTAATAACGATTGTGCAAACGATAAAACAACCTATTCATTAGCTGTAGGAGAGGACGCCAATCAAAGGCTAGATTTTCAGGATAGCCTATTTAGAGATAGGATGATTCAAGCCTTTAAAACAGTTGATTCATTCAAGAACATTAGTGGTTCAACTATTGTTGATTTTGGGTGTGGAACCTCAAGTACCTATGATGGAATCACTTATCTCATCGGTAGCACAGGTCAATATATCGGTATTGATGCCTCAAAAGAACAAATCACCTTTAATAAATCTCGATTTAAAGAGGCGCTCTATATAGTGGGCGATGAAAATTCCGCTGCATCCAAAGCGGCCATTTCATCTGCAGATATAGTTTATTTACGTTTCGTTGTTATGCATCAGAAAAATCCGAGAGACTTTGTTGAAGAAATATACGGCGCAATGAAGCCTGGAGCCATACTAATTATTCAAGAGCCAGAAGACACTGAATATCGCAAGGCTGAAATGGTGAAAAAATATCCATTTTCTGGCAACCTATGTGATTTCAAAATAAAAGTTGGAAAAAAACTTGATCTAGACTACAGTTTTTCAAAAAATTTGGAACCTATCTTCAAAGAGCTAAAACCTAAAAGACTGATTCACACAGCTGAGCATATTTATGTACCACTGAAACAAGCAAAAAAATTGCTAGAAAACAACATAAAAGAAATAGGAAAAAAGGATGTAGATAAGAAAATTCTAACAGATGAGGAGATTAAAAACTACATCTGTGACATTTCAAAGTTACCAGAAGAGTCTGACGATTATTGGAATCTTGATTTCTTACATACATTCATAGCTGAAAAAGGTGCTGATGGCGCCATCGCATGACCTATACGCCCCCATATGAATGTTCAAAAGTATTGAGCATCTTGTATCTTGACATGTAAATCTATGGCCAATATTTTCTTACTTTTTTACTTAAAGATCATTATATTAGTTGCCAAGTCCACTTAACGCTGCTTATAACAATCCTAAAGAGTCTCAAAGTCTTGGCTAGCATTCGATTTAATTATTAGTTATATAGATAGATTGAAATAAAAACTCTAACACATCGCACCGACTCACAAATTCACTCCAGCATTTCTTTTATATTTAAAAAAAACCTCCATGGTTTATCCACAGCCTTTGTAATACCAATCCTAGAGGTAATATTAATGTCATCGAATTTCACACCATTTTTTATACAAAACATATCAGTGTTAAGTAGACTTAAACCATCGTACTCTTTATTAATGCCAATGTGCCTACACAGTTTACCGGGACCATTAAGATACAGCTTATTGGGTAATAACAAGCCACGTATCAATACTGCGCTTGGTTTACCTAGCTCCTCTGTTACGATATTCAAGCAATAATACATACCGTAAATCATATAAACATAGCAAAAGCCTGGCGGTCCAAACATAGAGGCGTTTCTTTTCGTCATTCCTTTATAGGCATGCGATGCTTCATCATCACTTCCACGATATGCTTCAGTTTCAGTAATAATACCTTGAATGTCACCAAAAACCAGGATTTTACCTATGAGTTCTTTTGCAACTACTACTACATTTCTATTATAGAAATCTACATCTAAGGTATTTTTCATATTAAATCCCCTCAAACCGCCTTTGCTGTTGTATTATATCATTGGGCTAGGTTGGATTAAGCAAACGGCATATAGCGTACAGTGTCACACTCTATCTGTCTTTCCCGATTAGGAGCATCATGATTAGTATTGATCTACTGTCTCATTATCCTGAGCATATCCCTGCCCTAGCACGCCTTTGGCAACGACTGCTTGGTCCCGTATGTGGCCACCATACACCCCTCCATGAGATAGAGCTTTGGCTACAGGAGTGGCGAAACGAAAACAAACTACCTATCGCCTTCGTTGCCTTGGCTGATAATATCCCGGTTGGCATTTGCTCGCTTCAAGTCAACGATGGAATTCGTCCTGAGCTAAAGCCTTGGTTGGGAGACCTATGTGTCGATCCTATATATCAAGGAAAAGGGATTGCCCACATGCTGATCACTGCTACTAAAGAACAAGCAAAGCGCTTAGAGTTTAAGTCGCTTTACCTATATACTTTTGACGCGACGCTGCCGGGCTATTATCAGCATTTAGGCTGGGAAGTCATTGGGTTGGAACAATCACACAATCAACCAGTCACCGTCATGAGAATCTATCTATAATGGAAAAGCCATAAAAAATTTCTCAAGGTAGCGTATACCAGGTTGCCCTACCCGAACCCAGTCGCAGAATGTTACCTTGATTCACTAAATCCGACAGTTGTTTTTTGATTGTATTTCGGTTTGCGCCAGTTAGCTCTTCAATATTAGAAATCTGCAACCTGCCATGGTTCTGTATTAAATTGATAATTTTTACGGCAAGCTCTGGCATTTGAAGCATGAGTAGCTTTTCTCTAGACATCTTCTGTTCAAGATGCACTTTTTGCTTTTTCAAAGACCGCAAGAAGAAGTTTAACCATGGAGAAAAATCTGGTTTTTCCAACTTCAAAGTACCCTGAGTTCGGCGCAACGCCAAATAATAACTCTCTTTATTCCGCTCAACAATGCTTTCTAAAGAGCTATATGGGACATAATGATAGCCTGATTTCAAGAGTAACAGTGTCGTTAATACACGAGACAATCGACCATTGCCATCCTGAAATGGATGAATATCTAAAAATACGACAATAAAAATAGCAATAATCAAAAGTGGGTGGATACTCTTGTTTTCTAACGCCTCTCGGGTCCAAAAAATTAATTCTTGCATTTTCATTGGCGTTTCAAACGGCGATGCCGTTTCAAAAACAACGCCTACACTTTTACCAGACTCATCAAACGCTTCCACATGGTTGTTCAGTTTTTTATATTCACCTCTATGTCGCTCATCTTTGCTTGAATGCTTTAACAACCATCCATGCAGCTGTTTAATAACATTCTCTGAAAACGAAATCGCTTCAAAATTCTGAAATATCTCTTCGCAGACAAAAGCATACCCAGCAACTTCTTCCTCATCGCGAGAGACAAAAGAATGCGTTTGCAAATTAGATAATAAGCGCTCTACTTCACGGTCAGATAACTTAGATCCCTCAATACGTGTGGAGGACCCAATGCTCTCTATAGTCGCCACCCTTTTGAGGCTTTGTAAACGTTCTGGGGTAAGTCGCCCAAAGAGTTGCCATGCCCCCTTAAATTCGTCAATCTCCGCTATTAGTGAAAGAGTTTCAGTTGAAATTGAGATGCTCGATAGGTCTAACATTCTTAATGCCTATACCCGTATTTATACCCTAAGTTACCCAATTATACCCACAAATACCCACAAATGATACAAATATCCATATTTATATCCAATAATACCCGATTATACCCACAAATACCCAAAAATGATTTAAATACCTGTAAATGCAATCAACCGTATTGGTGCTTCTGTGCCACCTTTAATTTTTATCGGCAAAACCAAGACGTAGCTGCCTATTACAGACAGTTGTTCTAAATTTGTCGCATTCTCGACCAAGTACTTGCCCGCGCCTAAGAATAGGCCGTGAACAGGAAACCCATCTTCTGCTCGATCTGGTGACAGAGTGTCGATACCTAACCCCACCACCTCCCGTTCTAGTAAGACCTGCGCAGCCTCTGCAGATACCGCTGGGAAAACGAGGTTGTTACGATAGTGCTCAGGCTGTGACCAGAATTTTGACCATCCTGTATGAACGAACACAAAGCAACCAGCCTGAATCATTCCATGTTGCCGCTCAAACTCAGCAATATCCGCCACTGACAAGCTATAACGCTCATGCGCGGACTGCGACACATCAATCACCACACAAGGGGCCACCAAGTCACTGAGTAATAGTTGGTCTACTGTTGCCCCACCAGGCACACAATGCGCTGGTGCATCCAAATGTGTCCCAATACCAGCGTACATTTCCATGGAACAACCCCGAAAAGGGACTTGAACTGCTAAATCATAGTCATGCACCAAATGATGATTGAATCCACAGTCACCACTCCAGGTAGGTATATGCGGTTCTAATGTATGGGTTAAATCAATAATTTTGTAAGGGAACTTTTGCATATCTATATCCGTTAAACTCTGCCCAGTGGTATCGCATGCTGAAGCGGCTTTAAGTGAACATCGATCAGCGCACAAATATCTGCACACTGATTGGGTTGTTTTTTAGGGTCAGTTCGCGCTAAACAGCCCAATAAAGACAGAATGTTCATCATATGCATCGTAATACGCCAATGGCTGGGTAACAGCACCTCATGGTCGTACAAAGCTTGAAGAAACGAAGTCTCATATGCTTCAGGCATATGCTGCGCATAGCGCAGCATATTGGATATGTCCGCTATTGTTGAACCCGCATAGGCAAACTCCCAATCAAGAACACCAGAAATCTTCCAGTTACCATCCTGCTGGCATACCAAAATATTCTCTGGGCCAAAATCGCCATGCACTAAATGCGCATCCTGTTCCCAAGGGAAAAAATTCGCATTCTGTTCTAATGTTACCCTTATATTCATCACCATATTGGAGCCAAGTTGTGTTTGTACAACAGGATGCTGCAAACATTCTTCAGCATGCTGTAAATAGCTTGCTTGTGACAATGGTTGGGAGACATTAAGCTGCGCATCGAGAAATCCTGATAGGGGGAACTGATGCTCAGATATTTTAGCCAACACCGTCCCTACTTCATAACCAATCTGGGCAATATCATACGGTCTGTCGGATAAGAGTAAATCCCGTAAGGTAATGCCTTCTAAGTACTCGGTTAATGCAAAGCGGTATCCTTCACAATCACCTATATAATAAGTTAGAGGGGCAGCTATTTCAGAGTTAAGTAAATTGCCCAACGCACTTTCTCTAAAGGCCGCATCTTTGTCCCGCAAATAAATCCGTAGATTAAAAGGCTTATCTGTTCCGCTAGCGATTACTTTGATGTTTAAATTAGCACAACCACCAGCAATAACTTGATGACTCTTCAACGTTTGGCCTGGATAGGCCAATTGGAGCATGGTTTCTACCAAGCCAGCTGGTACCTGAGTGCGATCATTCGTCTTTTCCCAGTTTTGTTTGAAAACCATGGCGCATACCCTTTTTATCATTTGAGCGGCCAAAATTTTGTCCGCTCAAAATCAGTCATCACTGTTGGTATTCTAGCATTTTTTCATAAACCTGACATAAACTGGTTCAACCACTGTTTGGTCTCAGGACCAACACGTTCATCCGCAATGGCTGCCTCTATTAGTTCAAGTTCTAAATGCTTATGCCCTCCATACATTTCGCGTAACAATGCTTTCCATTGAATCAATAATTGATCTTCTGATTTAAGATCCGCACAAGATTCAACTTGGTCCAATAATGCATAAATACGCCCTCGGTAATAGTGGTCACAAGCGTTATCAAGCCACTCAACTGCTCTTGGATCAAATGCACCTTCGCATTCAACCTGTCCGTTTTTATAGGCCTGCCAAATGGCATGTTTTAAGTTTGCATGCTCGTCACCATAACGCCCATTGACCAACGCCATCGCATCTTTTGCTATCTGAAGGCCTATTTCGCTACGGGGGTTTTCATGATGATTTGCAAGAATTTTTCGTTCAATATCATCCCACTTTCTACCAAAATCTGAACGCTCTTCGTCTGTTCGTTTTGAATCAAAAACAGCATATTGTTTAAGTTCATTTGGCGTTAGCACCCTTCCTAACCACTCTTGCTCTAATTGTTGCGTCATATAATATACCTCTATAAGTTTAAGTGTTGATTCCCACGGTACAGACTGATTGGAACCGCATTCATGCAAAATTTCTTTTAGCTTCCTGCTTGCATCCGAAAACTTCTTTGCTTTCTCTTCTAAGAGACGTGACTGGTCTTTTAAATGCGCGTTCACATCGATACGCCCTGCCAACATCTCTTTTATTTGAGCCAACTGAAAGCCAAAAAATTTCAATGCAATAATCTGCTGTAGTTTCAATAAGTCTGCTTCAGAGTACAATCGGTAGCCATTGGACAACCGTATAGATGGCTTCAGCAAATCAATATGATCGTAATGATGCAAAGTTTGCACAGTTACACCCGTTAATTTGCTTAGCTCCTTTACGTACCATTGTTGCTTCATAATTTCCTCCTTGTTGTGAACGATAGAGTATATGCCAACCATAGGGTCAAGTATTTTTTGACGATCAATAAACATTTTTTCTCCCCATCAACTAGCCCCATGAAAACAAATTTTATTAGTGAATTAGCACCATTAAATACTGCCACTCTAAGCTAAACAGCTTGATTTGTATTAACGGACACTATAGTATCTACTATGTAACAAGATTAAACTTAATGGGCACTATAATGACCCTTACATTACTAACCCCAAAAGAAATTTCAGAGCTCATTGCAAAAAAAGCACGCGCTAAGCGGCTTGCCCTAAATCGCAGCCAACAGACTCTATCTGAGCACTCGGGTGTTAGTTTGTCGGTAATCAAAAAATTCGAGAAAACCGGAAAGATTTCCCTTGAGTCGTTATTAAAACTCGCACTTACCTTGGACGCGTTAGATGAATTTAAAGAACTTTTCAAACCGCGTCCAGTTGAATCATTTGCCTCTTTGGCAGAGTTAATGAAAGCTGATGAACCACGTAAACGGGGACGCCAATGAGCAGCAAACACACCTCTGCTGACCAATAACGTGCAAGCTTGTGAAACACAATTCCGAAATGCCGTTTTTAATGTATTAAGCCATAATCGTGACGATCATGCCAAAAACTTCTCTTTTCTCATGGATGTATACGGCAATTGTCAGATCGCCCGCTTACGATTTAACCTTCTCGTCCGGTCCATCCGGTGAGCACTGCACGACAGTCATGGGCGAAGGCAAGCATCCCACTGTACAACACTTACTTTCGCATGCCGATAAAAGTGGGATCAAAAAAGAGGCTGCGCTTCTTTGTATCGAAAGATGCACCTTTTAACTATACAGAAAGTTACACTTTATGTAACTTTCTGTATAGTTAAAGTCTCCTGTAAGGTCTGAGGGTTCGATTGCATGATGAGATTAAAGCGCAAATATAAGCCAATTAACTTACATTTACAATTCGCGCCTTGATTTGTCCGTATTGACAATATAGTAAACTTATATATAATATACCTGTTTATCATAAGTCGAGATCAAGCATGTGGACAAGAACCCATCAAAAACTTTATCCCAAAAAACTCTACCCCAATCTCACCAAAAAACGTATTTGGCAGCTGTGGACCGATATTAACCATTGGCCGAAATGGCACCATGACTTAGAGTATTGCACGCTTGTAGGCCCTTTTGAGGCGGGTAATTACTTTATGTTAAAGCCCAAAGGCGTACCGGCAGTCAAAATTGAGCTAACATCCATTAACACTGAACAGTCATTTTCAGATTGCACAAAATTTTTTGGCGCTCGAATGGTCGACACGCATGCCATGGAAGAAACCACTGAAGGGTTGCTTTTAACCAATACAATGATCGTCACTGGCCCTTTACGTTGGCTCTGGATAAAATTGGTAGCACAGGGTGTTGCGAATGATATCCCTGCAGAAATGGACGCATTAGTTGAACTAGCAGAGAAAGCACATGAGTAAATTACCGTTTGGCTTTGAACAACCTGAAGACAGCCCAGGGTTCCTACTCTGGCAAACGACAACCGTATGGCAAAGGCAAATTAAAAAAGTCTTAGAAACACATGAAATCTCTCATGCACAATTTGTTGTCATGGCAATTGCGCTATGGTTCAGCGCACACCATGACGCCCCAACACAAACATCCATTATTCAGTTATCTAAACTGGATAAAATGACAGTATCCAAAGCACTTAAGCTATTAGAAGTACGAAAATTAATTCACAGAGCGGAAGATAAGTCAGATACGCGCGCCAAAACAGTCACATTAACGAAAACTGGCGAAAGTTTAATCCAGATACT
>JAZKAM010000111.1:7820-9117 GCA_040389145.1 Pseudomonadota bacterium | reverse complement strand
AATTGATGCTGATTTTTTTGGGATACTACCCAAGAATGATGAGCAATTTCTAATGAAATTACTAAGTAGACTAATTGCCAACCACTAAACTGTGCCTTCTAAAATACATGAATTTATTACAGCATAGCTGTGCTAATATGACGCTTAAAGAGTTGCGCATAGCTAAATAGGCAGGAGCCCAATATGACCATTAAAGCATTGGATACGTACTTTGACTTATGTACTCAGGTGTACGATCTAAGCAAACCATTACCCCCTGAAGATGCCTATCGTTTTTATAGCCACTATGTAAACCAATGCTCTGGTCTAATTTTGGAGCCAATGTGCGGCACTGGTCGATTTCTGCTCCCACTTTTGGCAGAAGGTTTTGATGTACATGGTTTTGACGCCAGTGAGTCAATGCTAAATCAACTGCACAAAAAAGCCAAACATCTCGCACTTAGACCTACTATTTGGCATGGCTTTCTACAAAATTTAAACAGACCAGAGCAATATGGCCTTATCTTTATACCCACAGGGTCATTTGGGCTGATTACAGATTTAGATCAAGCTAAAGCGAGTCTCAAGGCCATACACCATCACTTGGCAGCCGACGGTGTCTTTGTCTTTGAAGTGGAAAATATCCAGTATCCTCGCCCTACTCCTCGTGTATGGCGGGGAGACGTTTGGGCTCTCCCCAATGGTGAATACATTGTGTCTAGCTACATGACTCTAGCACCCGACTCTAACCAAATAGAAACAACCGTATGTAAATACGAGCTGGTAAAAAATCACACGATTATTAAAGCAGAATGTGAACTTTTAAGAGTTCGACTCTACGAGTCCAGTGCCATGAAGCAGTTATTACAAGAATCTGGCTTTCAGCATATTCGACTTGTAAAACCATTTGACCATAAAGAACATGGCTCTGAGCAGAACGACCTATTGATTTTCGAGTGTAGGAAAAATTAGTTTATCATGACCATATGTGCTACAGCGCCATTAACTGATGTCACTTCTTTTTTTAAGAGTGGATCAAAGAAAAATCAAAAATCGCATTACCTCAATGCAACGCTCATTGAGACGCCTCTAGGCCAACTGATTGGTATTGCCAGTGAACAAGCCGTTCATTTAGTAACCTTTGTTGACGCACCCAAACTTTCCGCTCAAGTAACACGACTCAAACAAATGCTGAAGTCAGAGCTCATCCCAGAAGAAAATGTCATCACCAACCACCTTAGAACCGAACTGAAAGCCTATTTTTCTGGAACGCTTCGACGCTTTACTACACCCATGGAACCTTATGGTACCGCTTTTC
>JAZKAM010000111.1:0-7810 GCA_040389145.1 Pseudomonadota bacterium | reverse complement strand
CTGAAAGCATGGACAGCTTTACAAAAAATTCAGTTTGGACAAACCTGTTCCTATCGCGCTGAGGCGATAACCATAGACGCACCCACTGCTTTTCGTGCGGTTGCTCAAGCCAATGGTGCTAACCCCATTGGCATACTGATACCATGTCATCGTGTTGTTGCTGCCAATGGCACCTTAGGTGGGTACAATTCTGGCGTATGGCGTAAAACCTGGCTTCTGGCCCATGAAGCATCTGTTTTAACAAAAAATTATCAAGTGGATGACCAATGACAGCTTATACCGAAATTCACAAGGCGCTACTCGAACTGGCTAAAACTTCGTCTCGATCGGAAGTTCAGTTTTTTAAAACAGGCCCGGGCGATTACGCTGAGCATGACCACTTTCTTGGCATTAGAGTACCTATTCTAAGGAAGTTGGCCAAAGCTTACGTCACGATTAACGCTACCACACATAAAAAGCTTTTGTCCTCTGCCATACACGAAGAACGTCAACTAGCGCTATTCATTCTGGTATTACAGTACGAGCGCGGGACGCCGGAACAACAAAAGTCCATTGTTCAATTTTACTTGGATCATCTAAATCACGTGAACAATTGGGACTTGGTAGATTGTTCTGCGCCTTATATTCTTGGACATCATTTACTCACACGCTCAAAAACATCACTTAAAGCTTTATCTAAGTCGACCTCCCTATGGGAGCGGCGCATTGCCATCGTCGCTACAGCAACATTCATCAAAAATTCTGAATACGACTGGACCTTAACAATTGCAAAAGCACTATTGGAAGATGAGCACGATTTGATTCATAAAGCCGTTGGATGGATGTTACGTGAAGTTGGTATCCGTGAAAAACGTGTTTTAGTAGAATTCCTCGACAGCCATGCAGCTAAAATGCCAAGAACCATGCTTCGTTATGCCATTGAGAAATTCACCGATCTTGAGCGCAAGCATTATTTAAAAAAATAACTTATTTGTTATCGATATTTTTTGATTTAATGAACCACGCTGGCATCTTCCTTGCATTCACCTTTCCAGCCCACGAAGCAATATGTTGTTTTTTAACATTGTAGTAATTTCGGTATGAAGCAACCACGTCGCCGGGGATTACTATCTCTTCAGGCATGGCCGGTGTTGGTGGCGTAAATTTCTTTTTACAGTCAATATGTTTAGGGGGATGAGATAGTTTGTCCACAAGGCCAATTTGTTCGCATTTATGCACTTTCCCATAACGGTAAGTATACTCATCACATAGATGTGTCAGTAGTTCGTGCAAAACATTATAATTTCTTTCTGAATCTCGGCACCAAATTGCCGATGGATGTTTTATATGAGTTGCAGAATATAATATCTTTTCTCGATTGTCGGGCAAAACATATCGTTTTATTCGACGACCTGACTCAGACAACCGAAGCCTTTCAACACCGTCCAAAACTCGGTGAGCAGTGGATAGTAACTGACAGTATTCCAAAATCATTTTAACCACATGTTTGTCCATGTGGTACTGCGCGCAGCGCTTCAGATTTGAATCAAGATAAAAAATATTCATGAATCCATTTCATCCTATTTAGAAATCCCACCCGGCGCGCTAATTTCCGAATGGGATTTTTATAATTTCAGTTAGATTTTAAGCACCTATCACTTACTTCATTTGCCGGAGATATAAAGGCAACTTATCCTGACCTTCATAAACGCGCCCATCGATCAATGGGTATGCAGGCTGCGGTAGGTTACTGATAAACGAATCTAAGAATATCCCTTTTGGCCAAGATCTTGCATTTTCAAAAGTAAAACCAAGGTAAACCTGGAATTGTGCACAAGCATACTCTTTGTAGTTAGACATGAGTATCAACAAAGAATCTGCACCACCCAAAGGCAATAGAGTATCGACGACTTTATGAAATCTTGCTTCTCCAATATAGTCATATTGGAATAGATTATTCAAATCTAATACAGCAAGTGACTTTTTCGTATTCTTGATGTTCTGAACAAGCTTTTCTACATCTGACTCTTTTGTGAAATCTAACTGTGAAACTACGATTTTTCCAGCCAATGCCAACTGGTGTAAGCGTGCGTACAAAACATCATCAAATAAATAGTTACCAGTGCGGTAATCTAATACTTGACCTAAGTCTACTGCTTGATTGGACTCCCCAATCAACAAGCGAGCACATGAATCTCTGCGTTCACGCTCCCTGGTCAACCAGGATAACTCTTCTTCTGTCAATGCCAGAGTGTCATTAATTTTGGCATGCTCCGCAACATCAGACCAGGAAACATTTGCCAAGTAAACTTGCTCATTATTGTTGAATTTCTCTCTCAGCGGATTAGAAAATACGATACGCAATTTTTCGCGAATTTCTAGAAACTTTCTTTGATAAATCATCACGCCATAACGATTTAACTCCTCTGGGAGTGAGTAGTTTTTTATAGTCCGAATATTATTCGACCACCACTCGAAGTCTTCTTTTGTTAGTTGTGCGCTCAATTTTGACCACGTTTCAAAACTAGACATCCAACGCAAATCTTTATATTCTTCTTTATTTTTCGCCTTGAGTAATATCGTATTAATTTTAGCAAAGCGAATAATTTCCGGCGCATTATCTACAATCACAACGTGCTCTGCACCCTGAAACATCGCTGCACCCCGGAACGCACGCTCGCCACCAGTTGTAACATAAACGCCTTTAGGAGCGCGCATCAGCATCGGTTGAAGTTTACCTATTTCCATTTCAGTGGAAATAGGAAATACCGGCGCTGCCTGTAACGAAAAAACCATACCACACAGCACTGTTGCTAACACACATCGCAAGTTCCCTTTCATACAATTCCTCAAAGTTCTGTGAAACAAAGATCGCGAAGCCAGCTTAGCAACACCCTATAGGACAAGCAAGTGAGCTATTTCCGCTGAAAAAATAAGTGCAATAACACCTATTTAGTCATACTTTATATGGTTTTCGACTTACATTCCACCCAACTACTGTGCTACCATGATGTAACAAAAGTGGTAAGTTAGGACCAGAGACTATGGAAACGACAAAAGATTTATATGATGCATTGGTAGCTTTGTCGACCCGAGAAGAAGCGCATGGCTTCTTAAAAGACCTCTGTACCCCTCAAGAAATCAATGCATTACAAGAACGCTGGCGCGTTTGTCAGCTTTTGGCGGATGGTCAACATTCCTACCGTGAGATTCACGACGTCACCGGCGCTAGCTTAACGACCATTAGCCGTGTCGCTCGCTTTTTAAAAGACGAGCCGTATCAAGGCTATCAAAATATGCTCAAGAAACTAAACTGTGGAGAAAAATAATGAAGCAATTCGGACTATTGGCTTTAAGTACCCTTGCACTTCTCCTAGCCACGCCAACATTTGGTGCGGATACGCTGCCACCGGTTATGAAAAAAGTCCTCATCAGCCAGGTAGTTGATCACCCCGCTTTAAATGAGACCACTCAAGGCATTATCGATGGGCTCGCCAGTAAAGGTTATATCATTGGTGACAATCTGACCCTTCGCGTAGAATCCGCTCAAGCCAACGCCGCCCTGGCTACCCAAATCGCCAGTAAGTTTATCCACCAACAACCCGATGTTGTTGTCGGTGTCGGCACCCCATCTGCACAAAGCTTTGCCAAGGCAGCAGCAGACCATAAAGTGCGATTGATATTCAGCTCGGTAACCGATCCACTTAGCGCCGGTCTAGTACAGAGCCTAGAAGCTCCTGGCTATGATATTTCTGGTGTTTCAAATTTTGTACCCTTAACACCACAGCTGAAATATTTCTTAGATATTCAACCGAATTTGAATCAACTGGGCATAATTTATAACCCAGGTGAAATCAATTCTGTTGCCATCGTTAAACAGCTTGAAGCGCTTTGTCCACCACTGAATATCACCCTCGTCAAGCAAACGGTGGCGCGTACGGCAGATGTACCTCAAGCGGCGGTTAAATTAGCGGCACAGGTCGATGCTATCTTTATCAGCAATGACAACACCGCACTGAGCAGCCTACAAAGCATCATTAAAGCTGCTCAAGCGCAGGCCATTCCTGTTTACGTCAGTGATACTGGTGCAGTTTCTTTGGGTGCTATAGCAGCGCTAGGGCCTAATCAATACGACATTGGCCTGCAAACTGGCCGGATGATTGCTCGTGTATTAGAAGGCGATCAACTGAGCACCATGCCTGTAGAATTTCCAGAAAAGACTGAGCTGTATCTTAATGTAGAGGCAGCAGATGCCATCGGTCTGACCATCCCAGAAATACTGCTGGATGCTGCCAGCAGCATCGTTGGGAGCGCATCGTGAGCTTCAGTCTATTTAATATCCTCAGTATTCATGAACTTTCGATGAGCTTTGAGTTAGGATTAATCTATGGCATTACCGCCATTGGCATTTACTTTAGCTTTCGGGTTATTGATTTCCCGGACATGACCTGCGATGGCAGCTTTGTTTTAGGGGCCGCCGCCTCTACTGTGCTGATTCAGGCAGGTTACCCCCCGCTGTTCGCACTGCTGCTGGCGATGTGTGCCAGTGCTGCTGCGGGTCTAGCCACCGGCCTTTTACATACCAAACTCAAAATAACGACCCTACTGTCCGGGATTTTGGTTGCCTTTATGTTGTATTCCATCAATTTAAAGGTATTGGGTGGCGTGCCGAACATCACTTTAATGAAGCAAACCACCCTTTTTACAGGACATGACCCATTGTTGGTGTTACTCATCCTGGTAACAATTGTCGCCTTTGGCTCTGCTTATTTACTGATGACCGATTTTGGATTGGCGCTACGCAGCCTAGGGCAAAACAAAGTCCTCGCCCAATATAGCGGCATTCGCGTACCTACCCTGACACTCATTGCGCTGATGCTAAGCAATAGCTTGATTGGATTATCCGGCGCCCTATTCAGTCAATATCAAGGTTTCGTGGATGTCTCACAAGGCATCGGCACGCTAATTACTGGCTTGGCCGCTGTGATGATTGGTGAGCGCTTATGCAGCCAGCAAAAGCCTTGGCGCATGATATTGTTCTGCCTGATCGGCTCAATACTGTACCGAATATTTGTTGCCCTTGCCTTACATAGTGAGTTTTTAGGTTTAGAAACACAAGACTTGAACCTAATTACCGGACTACTGGTGATTGCTGTGATGGTGTTACCCTACCAACGGAGCAAATTATGCTAATCCTAAAAAATATCCACCGTACCATCAATAAAAATACGCTTTTAGCCCATGAAGTACTAAAGGGTGTTGACCTTACGGTTGCCCCAGGTGAGTTTGTCGTGTTAATTGGCGGTAACGGCTCTGGTAAATCCACGCTATTGAATATCATTGCTGGCCAAGTTGCCCCAGACTGCGGTCAAATCACGATTGATCAACACGATGTCACACATGTGCCACAGCATCAGCGTGCTTGTACTGTGGCAACAGTGATGCAAGACCCTAAAGTTGGCACGATGGAGCAACTTACCCTATTTGAAAACCTGGCCTTTGCTGCCCAACGCGGCAAGCAACGCGGCCTCGGTCTCTACCAAACTACTAAAAGACGTCAACACTTTCAAGAGCACTTGGCTTTACTGGGCATGGGTTTAGAAAATCGGCTTGATGACTGCGTTGCCCATTTATCTGGCGGGCAGCGGCAAGCACTCAGCCTCATCATGGCTATCTTAGCGCCCTCAAAAATATTGTTGCTAGATGAAATTACTGCAGCATTAGACCCAAAAATTGCAGAGAGTGTTGTCAAGATTGCCGCACAATTGGTCACCCAATACAAACAGACGACACTCATGATTACACACAACATGGCACATGCCATTCATTATGGGGATCGGACCGTCCTATTGGCACAGGGGAAAATTGCCAAGCAATTCACAGGGCAAGATAAAATCAAGCTGACCCCCAGTATGCTGACTGCTGAATTCGAATAGTTGGCAAGTATTTATAACAGCATATTTAAGTGAGTGTACACCTAAAATAGCCTGAAATCAGGTTGACAGAAGCTTTGTCGATTGTTTACACTCAAAAAGTGGAGTTTTCCACAGTGACACTGTTCTTGAGGGTATATCGTGTTTTCTTTGACCGTAAACAAGTTGGCAAACAAGGCGTGGCGTTGGCGTAGCCAGTTCGCTTCACCCTATTGTTTTGCTCATTTTACCGTTAAGGAGAATATATTATGTCTAAAAAATTTATCACCATCACGGTTCTCGTACTAGGATTATTCCTAGGCTATTTCCTTTTGTCCCCAAAAAAAGATACCTCGCTGCCGTTGGTAGCCATTGCTAACTGGGGTCCACACGCTACCCTTGCCCAAACCATTGCCGGACTAAAAGATGAGCTGACCAAACAAGGTTTTATCGATCAGCAAACAGTTCGCTATGAAATCATGGATGTCGGATTTTCTCCTGCACTCATTCCACAAATGCTCAGCGCATTAAAAAACAAGAAACCTGAAGTTATCGTGGTACTTGGTACCCCCATAGCGCAAGCCGCCAAAGGTTCGATTAAGGATATTCCCCTGGTCTATACAGTGGTGACTGATCCGATTGTTGCTGGATTAATCCAAAAAGATGGCGTTCCCGACAGTAATATGACGGGTATCTCAGACAAACAAGACTTACACGTATTGTTATCTTTTGCCAAAAGTCTCTTACCCAACGCCAAAACTGTTGGATTGTTGTATGCCAGTGGGCAAGCAAACGATCTAGCCTTGGTCGAGATGATGAATAAAGCCGCTGCACCTTTAAATCTAACTGTTTTAGCTATTCCTGTAGACCAACCACGCGATATCCCAGCACGCATGCAAGCGTTTAAAGGCAAAGTAGATTTTATCTACGTCGGCGTCAGTGGCGTTATTCAACCAACCCTGCCAGCCATTGCAGCGGTTGCAGATCGTATGAATATCCCTGTATTCAATGCCGATGCAACCGCTGTTAAAGACCAACTGGTCCTGGGCAGTTTTGGGGTTAATTATGACCGTATTGGTCACCAGACAGGAGAAATGGTTGCAGCAATCATTCGAGGTACGCCCATATCAAAATTGCCGCCTGCTGATCCTCGATTTGAAGACCATACCGCCTTTATCAGTAAGAAAAAGGCCAGCCAAGACCATATCTCAATCCCAAGCAATTTGAACTACATCACTGTTGTGGAGTAAATCGTGTTACACATCCATCAGTTAAATAAGACTTTTCCTGGCCAATCTGAGCCTGCGCTAAAAAACGTCAGCTTAAACTTAGCGCCCGGCGATTTTTGTATTATCCTCGGGAACAACGGATCCGGAAAATCCACACTCATGCGCAGCATCAGTGGCGAATGCACAATTGATTCTGGGGATATTCACATTAATCATCAGCAAATCAACAACTTTGCATTGCATGAGCGCGCATCGCTGATCAGTAGTGTCACGCAAGATACACAAAAAGGCACCATTCCAGAAATGACATTACTGGAAAATATGGTGCTGAGTATTTTGTGTGGGAAAAAAAGCACCTTGACCCCCTACGCTGCTTATGAAGAGCAAGTTACAGACATGGTACGCACGCTGGGCTTAGGATTAGAGGCATATCTTCATGTACCTTTACAACAATTGTCTGGCGGTCAGCGACAAATGGTTGCCACACTGATGGCTTTTGCCTCCAAGCCCACCCTATTGCTACTAGACGAACATACCAGTGCGCTAGACCCAAAAACGCATCAAGCTACAATGCGTTATACCGCCGAGCACATTACAGAGCGTAACCTGACTACATTGATGATCACGCACAGGCTAGAGGATGCATTACAGTATGGCAATCGACTTGTCATGATGTCGCACGGCACTATT
>JAZKAM010000110.1:0-2591 GCA_040389145.1 Pseudomonadota bacterium | reverse complement strand
CGAATCCACACCGTGTATCTGAAAAACAGTTTTTGCCAAATCCAGGCCAATACAAGTAATCTTCATGTTGGTCTCCTCTCTCATTGACGGGAACTTTATATTACCCGTTTCGCACATTGCGATGCCGTTAGGAGAGAGGGGGCCATACCATCAATTAGCGCAGCGTAATCGGACGCATGTAAATAGCTACCATCTGATCAAACTAATAGCGTGTAGGATGGGTGAAATGAAATTGAACTCATCAAGACTGATGACAAAATATGAAAGGTGGGGGAGTATTGAAATTCCATGGCCGATGGTTTTCGTAACCGATTTTTTGAACGATGGGTTGCGCTGCTCTCCACCGATCCTACGGGCTTGATATCCAGGATAATGATAAGTTTTAGACGGCCACATGAACATCACCACCGCATATCTGTAAAACGGAGCGTAAGATGCACTAATGAATAGTAATTTAGATACTCGCGATAAACTGGCCCTTGAGCGTACACGTTTAGCAAACGAGCGCACTTTTCTTGCTTACGTCCGCACAGGGTTGTCGCTGTTAGCAGCATCGGCTGTATTACTTCAATTTTTCTCATCACTGAACGCTTACGTCACAATAGCCTGGGTTTTAGCAGCTACTGGCGTTGTTGTACTATTCGTTGGGCTTATTCGTTTTAATAAAGTGAGAAAAAAGCTCAATGAAGGTATGTAGCTTGTGAGGCGCGGTACTCCTCAACTTTACGTTATACACAAGAGAGGGAAAAAACATGTCAAAAATACTGGCTTTTGCAGGCAGTAGTCGAAAAGAATCCTTTAATAAAAAATTAATCAAAATTGCTGCACAGGGCGCTGAAGAAGCAGGGGCCAGCGTTACAGTGATTGATTTGATTGATTATCCGATGCCACTATTTGATCAGGATTTGGAAGCTAAAGAAGGAATGCCTGAGAATGCTCTTAAGTTTAAAAGGCTTCTGATGGAGCATGACGCAATCATGATTGCGTCGCCAGAATATAACAGTGCATTTTCGCCACTGCTAAAAAATGTAATTGATTGGGCGTCACGATCTGAGTCGAAAGAGGAGCCACCTTTGGCTGCGTATCAAAATAAGGTGGCTGTGATTATGTCTGCATCACCAGGTGCTCTGGGAGGGAGCCGTGGGTTAGTTTTTTTGAGAATGTTGCTAGGAAATATAGGTGTAACTGTTCTGCCAGAACAAAAATCGATTCCTGGAGCATTTGAAGCATTCAACGCGGATGGTTCCCTTAGGGATGAAAGAAATCAAAAATATATACTAGGGCTTGGAAGTAAATTGGCAAGTGTTGTTAGCAAGCTAAGTGTGTAAAAAATCGCTGCACCGGGCAGTAAATATGCGTAGCGTATTTACCGTCCGATGAGTTCAAGCCGTTAGAGGTCAAATTCCACCCACCAGAGGCCTCGATTATGAACCTCGCGGAAGCATATGAAACCCGGCTCAAGGCGCTTCAGAGCGCACTGAATCAGAGTCAAAGCGACACATTTCGTGCACTACTGGCAAGCGCTGTGCACCTTACGCAACATGCTCTGGAGCAGTCCGATCGACTGCACAAGGTGACTGAGGAGTCTTATGGACGGGACTCTGCCTTTCTCGCTAACAAATTGCGGCAGTCTGAAGAAAGAGCTGCGTTGCGGAGAAAGGAACTCGATGAAGTCAGCGCGTCGTTAAGCAGTAAATTCATCGACGATACGCAGCGAGCAGTCTCCGAGTTGCGCTTAAAGGCGATCCAAGTACAGCTGAGTATGGATACCTCAATTACTAATACAGAGATATTTCGAATCAAGATGACATCGAAATACGAGGCAGCAACATCTTTGATCACAAGGCTCTTCAAAGATATATTAAAGCCGAATGAATCTCAGTTTCAATTGACCGCGACAGTTGAGGGCATTCACGTTGCTCTCAGCGCTGTTCCGCTGGCAGGTAACATTTACTCCGGATTGCTGGGCATCTATAATATTTCAACAAGCAGAAAGCGTTTCTCAAAGATTGCAGACAAGCAGGCAATTTATCTCGAAGAGTATGTGAAAGCACTTCGGGTCTGGTTCGCCGCCACTGAGGCGGTAATACGTGCCCTGCAATCAATCGATGAGTAGCCTCATGTTGTGAATAATATCAAGGTCGATGCCTAACATGGCATTCAATAGGAGCGTGCCAAAAACGGCATATGCCTCAACTTAATGTTATGTTTTAAAAACATACCAAAGGAGTTCATGATGAAAACTATGACTTGCAATCAACTTGGCGGAGCATGTGACAAAGAGTTTCACGCAGAAACGTTTGAAGAAATGGCTGAAATGAGTAAACAGCATGCAATGGAGATGTTTCAAAAACAAGATACAGCGCATCTTGAAGTAATGAATAAGATGCAAGATCTTGTGAAAATACCAGGAGAGATGGATAGATGGTTTTTATCTAAGCGTAAAGAATTTGAGGCGCTACCTGAGAGTTAATTGGTGTTTTTCATCAGTTATCACTTGGAGTAAATAAATGAGTAAGCCCAATGTAAAACCACATTGGAGCTTTTGGGTTGTCTGTGTCGTTAATAAATATAACCATGGGCTGATTCGA
>JAZKAM010000109.1:0-4752 GCA_040389145.1 Pseudomonadota bacterium | reverse complement strand
CTCAATTAATTTTACCTCAGCCAGTTTGATTTTAATAAAAGCCAGGCCTAAATAGTACCCAAAGAAATACCAGATGGCGATGAGGGTGAGGAAAAGTACGGCAATACCCCAGAGCAACGCCATTGAGTTCTTATCTTGGTCTTGTCCACCACCGCCACCCATCAGGAACTCCTCAGTTTAACAACTCATCTAAGGGAACCGCATCTCGAGAAGGCGCAGCATAAATAATTTCCATTAACACATCGAGCAAACACAACAGCCGTAACGCATCCGATATTTTATCGTTCAACTCAGCCTTGGTACCCAGCATAGTACCGGGCGCATCTTCGAAGCGAATCCCTAGATCGTGACCTAAACAAAACTGGCTCAACTGATCTGCTTTTTTCAATAAGCCAGGTAACAAACCGTTCTCTGCAAATAATTTTTCCATTGGCATAGCCTGACCGCGCAAAATAAATTTGCAGTTAAGTGACTCAGATAATGCACATAAAAACTTGGTGAGGTTCATCTGTCAATTGTCTCTTGAATTTTGTTGCGCCACAACCACATTACCATGCATGCTAACTGATTCCTATTGAGCATAGTCGCAAACTTGGTCAACCCACAATATACTTTGGGCAGGCACGGGTTATTGACTGATATGGTAGTAAGGTGTTTTGATTCAACTATGAGCAAGCAAATAAGTTATCTGCTGGTGGCCCTCGTGATGGGTTTATCTGGCTGTACCAACAATTGGCTACGTGTTGCGAGCCAATCCGAAACTGAACGCTCTCTATTGGCGACAGCGGCGGCTATTGACCGTTCGCTACGCACATTGGAAGCTTATGAATATGCGGCGAAGCCACAACTATTGGATGCCGAACACCTGATGCGCCAAGATGAGCGCTTAGCCCGAGCGGTCAGCTTAGATTGGTCCGGCCCCATTGAACCCCTTCTAGAGAAAATTGTCGACATGTCGGACTACCGCCTCCGCATTTTAGGCGCACGTCCTGTGATCCCCGTTATGGTTAATGTGTCCACCTCAGCAGCCAAGCTGGCTGAATTAATCAAAGATTTGGGCTTGCAGTCTGGCAAGCGTGCCGATTTGGTCGTTTTCCCAGATGCCCACATTATTGAACTGAGATACCTTTCTAGTTAACAAAATGCACCGTTCTTTATTAAGCCAGACAGCTAATCTATAATTCCCCACAGGGGTAAGAGATCGTGGATTCCAGATGAATACATCAGTGTGTCGTCAAGTTAAACAACCAAACAGCGTGTCTACGCTGTTTGGTTGTTTGCTGCTTTTGATGGCGACCGGCTGCGGCGCCCCAAAGCAAGACAGTGTACCCCCTACCGCAAATTTATCGCACTTACGTCATCTGGACCAAAATAGTACCCAAGCAGAAAAGCTAACGATGATACGTTACGCCGCCTTACGCGATGCTGGCTTAAGTGTCGGCGCGCGTGGTGGTTTGGCGGCGCGTACCTTTGCGCTGAATGCCACTTTGGAAGACCACGCGCCTGAGTTAGACCGCATCTTCAACTTTAACCGTTTGATTTTAGACAACCATGTGTTGCCGCCGGTGCTTTTAGAGGGTCGACAGGTGTTGGATCTGAATGATTCTCAGACCTTTAGAATTTCCGATCGGGTTTACACGGTGCATAGCCAGGCCAAATTTGTCAGTGCCGCCCCTACATGGCGCGATTATTTGATCATGGACTTTCCACCCCCTGAAGAGCCTGACACCTCTTTATTACCCCGCAACAAAACAGAAAAACAGATTTGGGATCGTTACGTACGCGAGGGTTGGGCTGCGGGTACGCGGCAAGCACAAGTGATTTATGAAGAAAATTTAGGACGATTGAAGCGTGATTTAGAAGGCATGATACGGTACCGCAGTTTCTTGGCACAAAATATGATTAGCGCGCCTTTTGTCGCCACCTTAGAAATGGGCGTTACTGGGGATAGAGACGAAATGGCCGTGAACGATCGCCTCTTGCGGATTACAGAGCTACCTGGTTTTCAAACGGATGCGGATCAATGGACATCTCAGGTGCGCAGCTTGAACCCTGACGTCCCCTTGCTGGAGCAAAAGAAATGACGCCAAAAGATGTGATGTTACCGAATGAGCCTGTTCGCTTTACCCCTAAAGCTTTAGATGACTTACTGATTCATTGCACCAAGCTAGATGCCTCGGATATCACATTACAGACAGACTCACCCATTTTTGCCGAAATCTATGGACGTCTATACCACGTTACCGCGCGTGCACTGACGGGTGCTGAAGTTGGCGACATGTTGAATACCATCTATGGCCCCAACGGAACCACCCAAATCTCTGCGGGTCACGACGTAGATACTCATTTTGAAGTGCGACCCAACCGAATAGAACGTTTTCGCTTTCGCGTGAATGCGACCGGCTGCCTGATTCAAGGTCATGATGGGATTCAAATCACGATTCGAACGATTCCAACCGATCCGCCCCTCATCAGCACACTCGGCTTGGACCAAGAGATTTTGGACAATATGGCACCCCCTCAGGGGACTGTCATCGTTACTGGACCAACCGGGTCAGGGAAAAGCACTTTATTGGCCTCTATTATTCGACAGATTGCTGAAGACCCAGAAAGCCACCGTAAAATTCTCACCTACGAAGCACCGATTGAATTTGTCTATGACAACCTATCCACCCCCACATCCATTGTGGCCCAATCGGAAATCCCCAAAAACATTGCTAATTTCGCTTTAGGCGTTCGAAACGCCTTGCGACGCAAGCCACGATTAATTCTGGTAGGTGAAGCGCGAGACCCTGAAACCATTGCCGCCGTTATTGATGCGGCTTTAACGGGGCATCCCGTCTATACCACCTTGCACAGCAATGGCGTCTCAGACTGTGTGCGGCGCATGATATCTAGCTTCCCTGCCGAAGAGCGTTATGGCCGCGCCTTGGACATTTTAGAGACCGTTCGCCTAGTGATTTGGCAGAAACTGGTTCAGACGGTGGACGGCAAGCGGGTAGCGTTACGTGAGTATTTGGTATTCACAGAAAGTATCCGGGATGAGCTGGTCAATACCCCAGTCGAGAAAGTAGCAGCTGTCACACGTGCCCTACTAAAAAAACACGGAAAGCCTATGATTGTTGATGCAGAGCAGAAATGGAAGGCCGGTATGATTTCTGAACGTGAGTGGCGCATTCTGCAAAAAACCTATGAGTTAGCCGACAAAGATGCGGCAGGAGGTTAACGGTGCGTGACTTAGCATCAGCACATTGGCGCAATTCAGCACGACGTCCGAAACTTTGGATTATTGATGCTTATGCCGCCTTCCCTTTGCTGCTTTTTTTGCTCCATATTCGCTGGTGGACATTCACGTTGGCCTTGGGGACCATGCTGTTTTTTGGTATTCTAGAGCGTTTTGGCTTTACCCTACCTATTTTTCGACGTTTTTTGCGTGCCACCATAGCAGGTGCACACCGCACGGCTCGGCCTTGGTGGTTATAATATGATGCCAAATCGAGCCTGCTATACTGTGGATGTAGGTCAGCGACGCTGTGGGTGTGCACCGTGACAAAAGACATGTACCAAGATTTTACGGAGCGGCAAGAGCGCTATTTTCGATTCCACTACCGTTGGATGGTCATGTTTTGTTTGGTTATTCTAGTTGCTTGTACTTTTATGACCGCGCTAATCGCTTACCGTTTATGGACACAAGTACCATCGTCATTTTTTGTATCGACTACGAACGGGGATTTAGTCCCCCTAACGCCGGCAAGCCAGCCCGCCTTGGCCAAAGTGACACGTTCGAAGATATTTGAGGGTTAACATGGCAAAGAAAAATACAGAAGCTGCAGCCGTAACGCCTGGCTCAGCCGTGGAAACGGTGGTGCTGCGCAACTTCTTTTATAGAGACAATTATTATCGGATGATGACCCTAACCTTGTGGCTATTACTCTTAGCATTTGCGCTGATGGGCTTTATCTACTTTCAGCAGGCTACGCGCCCTACCCCTAAATATTTTGCCACAACGCCAGACGGCGCTTTAATTGAGCTGATCCCCTTAGATGAACCAAACTTATCACCCAACACCCTACTTCAATGGGCAACGCAGGCAGCGACCGCTTCGTACACCTTTAATTTTGTAAACTATCGACAAGCATTCCAAGATGCACGCATTTACTTTACGCCAGACGGTTATAATAATTTTATTAAAGCCATTGAAGCATCGCGTAACTTAGAAGCCGTCAAGCAAAAGAAATTGGTGGTCTCTGCTGTACCAACAGGGGTACCTGTTGTCGTCAATGAGGGACGAATTTCTGGTCGCTATGCCTGGCAAATTGAAATGCCCATGTTAATTTCTTATCAAAGTGCAAATGAACGCATCGTCCAGAATATTAAACTCACGATGCTGGTCTTGCGGGTATCGACTTTAGAATCACCTCGTGGCTTAGGGATTGGTCAATTTATTGTGGAGACGGTCAGTTGATCAAGCAGTATGCCTTTTTGTTTTGGGTTTGTGCCCTGACAGCATCCGCTGCCAGCGCTGCCCCCATCAATCCTAGTGTTGCCTATGGTGGGGCGGGTGATGCCGCCGTTGCCGCTGCGGCAGCGGATAATTTATCGCATCAGAATTTACCCGACTCCAAGCAGGTATTAGCCGCTTCACGCATTCCAACAATGGTCAGCCCTAAACCACCATTAAGCGAAGATGGATTAACGACAGACGATCAGGCAGATTTACTGAATATGTTATCCCCTGAAGCCCAAAAACAA
>JAZKAM010000108.1:0-3526 GCA_040389145.1 Pseudomonadota bacterium | reverse complement strand
CCTCAACTGGATTATGTTTCAGGCCTTTGCCAGAAATCAGCAATTGGCCTAAACGTGCTTGGGCTTTTTGGTGGCCCTGCTCTGCAGCTTTTAAGTAATAAATGGCGGCTTGGGCAGCAGATTCATCGGTACCCAGTTGATAGTAGTATTCGCCGGCTAAGTAGTTGCCTTCAACAACCGTAGCGCGTTCACTTTCATCATCTGAATAGGCAACAAGCGTAGCCGGATCTGGGTAATCCATATCCGTGATCATCTGAGGCTGTTTTTCAGAGGCACAACCACACACAAGTAGTGTAGCGAGCAGCACCAATACGTTACGCATGTTTAATGCTCCTCAATGAAAGCGAATGTTAACAGCAACATACGAACCTCGGCTGCCCACTTTTTTTGCACGAATCCGCAGCCGTGTCTCTTCATTCTTAACCGGCCCCATGAGCAAGGGTGAAAAATAGCGATAAAAATGCCCTATTTCAAAGCCGACATACGTAAGGGGGTTCCAACGAATACCCATCGACTGTTCCACACCAGGGGAAAAGCGCAATTTAGAGCTGGCCCCAATGTTGTTGCCCAAGTTATCCACAATCGAGGTATTCATCCGGTTGGCGTCAAACCCTATGCCCAACCCTAAAAAAGGCCGGAATGCGTAGAATTCAAAGAAATCATACTCGGCCATTGCAAATACGCCTGTGCTGCGAATGGTCGTATCCCATAGATAGGTTGTGGCGCCGTTGTTATATGTGTCGGGGAGAATCTCTACTTGCGTCGCAAAGTCTACCGCTTTCGGCCGGTAACTTTCTAAACGAAAACCCCAGTGCTCCCCAACATACCCGGAGGCAAAGTCTAGGGATTTTCTTTTGTTAAAATTAAGCCCGGTTACCGTTGGCTCAATGTTTTGCGCGATGTATTCTTTCGTGGTCACAACCGCGTGTGAAAAAAACTGTGTCCCATGGGTACGTCGCACTGAAAAAAACCAATGGTTATTGACCTGTTCGTGTACCACACCACGAATAAACCGCTCATCTTCATCCGTTAAATCGTTGGTGGGGCTATATAGGATATCTGAATAGCGCCAGTCTTGAGTGTAGTCTTCCGCATTTTTTTTAATAGGCGGCACTGCATCTGCCATAGCAAAGCCTGCCAAGCAGCAAGACAGCACCAAACGTGCGATGATTCCCAACATATTCTCCACGATTACTATTCAGTCAAATAATTTAGGTTATTGTCTTTGGCTCAGCTGTCAACAACGCAGCATTCACCTGTTCTTTTAGCTCTTTACCCGCCCTAAACCGGGGTAATGCATGCGGCTCTGTCACTACCTTGGCGCCCGTTTTAGGGTTACGTGCCTCGTGCGCTTCGCGCACCACGGTAAAAAATACCCCAAAATCGCGCAATTCGACCCGATTTCCTGCTGCCATTGCTTCTGATATGTAGTCAAATACCTCTTTTACCAACTGTTCTACCATTGGCAGCGATAAATTGGGCAGTTTTACAGAAAGAAGCTCAATCAGTTCCGTTCGCGTCATGCGTTAACATCTCCATATTTACCACAACGCCATTGTACCATCGGAAACTTCTGCAGGTCCAAACGACAACAATTTTAACAGTCAACTCAATAACTAATACTAGTGATTCATCCTAAGTCATTGATTTTGAACGATCTGCAAAAAGTGGCACAGAAATTGCATTGTCTTTAGTACCGCAACGTACATGGACAATCAAATGAGCACCAAAAATCCTTGGAACGGACCGATCGATTTCGAGCATAAAGCGAAACCCCGCATAGCGCCATTGGTTGATGAAGCAGAGGCTGACGATATTGCCGAGCCTTCTGAAGAAGTAGAAGTTGCAGAAAGTAGCGACGACTCCGATCCAATCCAATTGTACTTAAGGGAAATTGGACGTTCCCCCTTATTGAAACCTGAACAAGAGATTTACTATTCACGCTTGGCGTTAAGCGGCGACCTTAAGGCGCGCAATTATATGATTCAATGTAATTTGCGTTTGGTCGTCAAAATTGCGCGCCGTTACTTAGGGCGCGGCTTAACGCTATTAGACTTAGTTGAAGAAGGTAACTTAGGGCTAATACGCGCGGTAGAAAAATTTGACCCCGAGCGCGGCTTTCGATTTTCCACCTATGCAACCTGGTGGATTCGTCAAAACATTGAACGGGCCTTGATGAATCAAACACGCACCATCCGACTGCCCATCCACGTGATTAAGCAGCTAAATGCTTTACTACGCAAGCGCCGCGAGATTGAGCAATCACTAGACCACGAGCCATCTACAGAAGAGCTGGCGCTTGCGTCTAATACGTCTCAAAGCGATGTAGACAAACTGTTCCGCTTGAACGAAAAAACCTTGTCTGCAGATAGCCCGGTAGGCGATGACAGCGACAAACCGCTGATGGATGCACTGTCTCAAGAAGCCCAGTCTGGCCCCTTGGATGACTTAGAAGAGAGCCACCTACATGCGCGGTTGCATGAGCTGCTCGATCAGCTGAATGAAAAACAACGCATTATCTTGTCCCATCGCTTTGGGCTGCGTGGCTATGAAGAAGCAACGCTAGAGGATGTAGGCAAATCTGTTGGGCTAACACGAGAACGCGTCCGCCAAATCCAAGTAGAAGCCTTACATCAATTAAGAGAAGACTTAAAAGCAATGGGTATCGAATTTGACACCATTTTTTGCTGATTAATGGATGTCACGCAAGACCCAATGTACGACACCCAGTAGCGTGAAGATAAAAGCGAGGGTTAAGACAATCCCCACCACCACATAAGGTATTGGGGATTTCTGTTCTGCATCACGCAAATAGGTCTTAGAGCCCTGCACACCAATAAGCGCACCCAAACCAGACAATATCACTTGCCAAACACGTTTCATTTTTACCCCCTACGCCCAACACCTAAGGCAACCACAAAGTGGTTGCAAATCCCCCACGCCGACTCTAAAGTATACCGTACACTCCAAAATGGAACGAGGACCACGATGTCAAAGGATTTACTGTCTGAGCTAGAAAAAAAAGTAGGCCACGCAATTGAAGTCATCGACTTACTGCGCTTACAAATCGATGAATTGGAAGAAGAAAATGCCATGCTAAAAGCCGACCATGAAAAATGGCGTGATGATTTAGCCAGCATGATTCAACGTTTTGACCAGATTGATGTGTCTGGTGACGCGCGCATCGCCGCGATGGGCTACCATCCCGTCGAAGCGCACGATTAACCCAAGCTTAGTGTGCCAGCAGTAGCTGTACTGTATGGCCCACGCGCTGCGCGGCGTTACCTAGCTCGCCGGTCCATTGAATGATTTTGTATAAAAACATTACATTCAATGGCGGCAACTCTTCTTCAATGGCAAACAATGCGATACGCACAGCGACCTGAAGCTTGTCTGTGTTTTCTTCTATGTCGTCCAACTTACAAACCATACTGCTGACCAAATCAGCGTCTTGCCCTTCAAAGCCTGTTTCTAGCAATTCATCAAAGCTGGCGATAACATGCTTGGCCATGCTGACAGAATCTAA
>JAZKAM010000107.1:2047-4162 GCA_040389145.1 Pseudomonadota bacterium | reverse complement strand
CTATCGGTAACATAGCCCCCGGAGCCACCACTACCGTAACCGCCACCGCCGCCAGAGAACCCGTCAATAAATAGGGAAATCTGGCCAAAGCCCCCACCATTACCACCACCACCGCCACCCATATGTCCGCCGCCGCCGCCACCGCCTGCATAACCGCCTTGAGCCCCTGAGGTTCCCTCACTCGATGAGCCTGCTGTAGCAGTACTGCTTACACCACCGCCTGCACCTGAAGAACCGCCGCCACCACCAACCCCACCACCATAACTTGAAGTTCCTTCGGAGCTAGAACCGCCGGAAAATCCACTTGCACCGTAGTCCCCACCACCAGTCAACTCACCGGCATTTGCATCGCCAATCGACCAACTCGCGCCACCACCACTCCCTGCCGTGAGTATGTCAGAGATTGCATCCGTACCGTCCCCGCCCACACCACCTGCTGCAGCGGCGCCTGTTATGGCTGAATGAGAAATCGCAAGCGTCTGACCCGCATCGATATAAAACCCACCCCCTGCACCCAAGCCGCCACCGCCACCCGCGGAGTAGTTATTCCCCGAGCTACCTGCACCCCCTTGTGCATAAGTATGGTGAGCCCACGTATTGTTAATGAAGCGCCATTAGTCACAAATCCACGGTAAATGCCATCCCCCGATATGGACGTGCTACCCGGAAAATTCGAAATAATAGAGGTGGATCGCTCAATAACCGGCAGATCGCTGTTTAGGACAATGTTTACAGGTAAACTAAAAGAAATGGTGTCACCGCCTGAACTCCCATTCACTTGGCCAATGGCATACCGTAAGGTACCTGGCGTATTGCTATCAGCAGAGCTGGTCACTGTAAAGATCAAAGCATTAGCACAAAAACTCCAGCAAAACAGTGCGGCCGTGGCACAGGCAAACGCACCTACGGAAATAGAAGAAGTCGAGGGTAAAGAAGATAGAGGTAAAGAAGATGAAGAAAAAGAAGATACGCCCTTCATTTTTCTGGTTAAGGAGCAAAACCCAACATCATCACGCACAGCAATATTTTTCAAAACTACCCTCGCTAAACACATTCAACGACCAAAAGTGCTTAATCAAGTGTAGTTGATGGCAGTGGTGCTAGATTGCGTGGTGGTTCACTTCTGAAACGCCACGCCAATTCCTCATAAAACACCCCTAGGTGATACCTTTTTGGACTTTCACCATCGGTTTAGTTAGAATGGTGCCTATGGGGGTGTCCCGGTTTCGACGTGGGTTACAAACCTTAGGCGGCATGTCGAGTATGTAGATAATCTCGTTAAACTTCTCTGCACATTTATAGATGCAAACGATGCACTGTACTCAGAGGGCTCTGCTACAATAGCAGCCTAGTCTTCTGCCTTCGACCTTGGTGTGCTTGTGTGCCGGGGATTCGGGGGTCACACTCACAAGACCGTCCACGTCCTTGCTCTGAGGCCGTGGCCTAAAACCAAGAGCAACCTCCCTCCTTTCTGGCCACGTCGCTACGTAGGGAGTAAAATGACGTGGCTACACATGTAGATGTTTAATGGCGCGGACTTACGGACGCGGGTTCGATTCCCGCCACCTCCACCAAATTCACTTTTCAAGAAACTTCATAGAGCCCTAAATCTCCACAAGGCTCCGGATTATCAAGGCATGAAATCATGTCGCTGATTAAAATATTTGAAAATAAAAATCCATACTATGTTGAACTTTGAACAAAGTGAGCATGTGGGATATGCCATTTCTTGCATACAAGCTACACATCCGATATTGTATTTAATGTTCCGGACCAAGTTGTGGCCGCCGTCGGATCAAGTCGAATTTTTAACTAAGTTTGATATGACGCCAACGGAATTTTAATGGATTATCAGCTTTGTACAAGGAGTTAATGTGCGAGTATTGAGTCAGTCTGAGCAGGCACAAGTCAACGGTGCTTGGGTGAATTATTTTCTTGGAGGCGTTTTTGGTCTCGGCTCGTATATACTTGCTACAAATCAAAAACACCAACAGATTTCGCTCTCTGGTGCACTCATTGCGACGGTATGCGGCGCAGTGACAAATGGAACTTCAGCTTTTGCCACCGGTGCTATCGGCGTATCGGCAGGGAAAACAGTCGCAGCCCTATATGTAG
>JAZKAM010000107.1:0-2037 GCA_040389145.1 Pseudomonadota bacterium | reverse complement strand
CGAAGGCTGCGATCGCAGGTTACGTTGGTCATGAAGTAGCAATGCTGCAAAATGATTAATTTGTGAGGCACATAATGAATCAATGGGTTTTTATTCTGCTTATCTCTATGTCGGCCGGCCATTACTCCACCTATGCCTTTGAAAATAAAATATCTGCCAAAAAATATTTGATCAGTATTGTCGCTATAATGGAGTTTTTTCTATTCATTGACAATGCAATGCGAGGTATTATGATACCAGACAATTTTGTTTTTTGCTTACTTGTATCGGCTGCAACTGCAATTTGCGCTACCTTAGTTCATGTTTATCGACTTAAAAACGCAAAGAAGGCGTAAAAACATATTGGCCATACTGGGAAATTTGGCTCTTTCAACTCTGAAGTGCAATGCGTGCATGCACTTCAGAGTTGAAGCGGCACAATAATATTTAGAGGAGCATTACACTGAAACAGGGCTAAAAAAACCACTTTATGAGTTATACTAATCACTAAAGTTAAGATAGCGTCTACTATGAGCATAAAATAACATCTGAAGAAGGAGAAAAAATGCAAAGCAGAAATAATAGCGGTGGAAATTCAGAAGTTCCCCAGGGCTTTCAAGGAGCCGCTAACAAGAAGGGGCGTGCGCCAGCTCTTTTTGACACACCTCGTGGATATGAGGTTAGATTGGTTGAGATTGAAGTGACCATTCAACCTAAAGGAACGGACAGAATTGACATTGTTCCAGTACCTGAAGAGGGTGTTTTCTTATTAGTGCCCGAAGATGTTTTTCCCGAAGTAAATAATGGAGCAACTCGAGGAAGAACCAGGTCCTATCATATGTCCGAAGATGTAAAAAAAGAACCATACGCTATAGTATTTGATAACCTTGGAAATTATTTGAGGTTGGCGCATAGTTTTTCTGTTTATGATTACTGTGTTCAAAAAGGACGTCCCGACCTTTTCAAACCTCCAGCAAGATTCGCTGAATCTAAGATATGCATGCAATCACTACAATTACTGGGCTATGTTCAGATTCCTTATGAATTGCCACTGAATTCTTTTGAAAAATTTTCTGCACTAATGCATGCGGAAACACTAAGTGGTGAGTTAAAAGATACAATGGCAGGCGTGCCTAAACTCATTGAGTTTCAAGGTCTAGGTCTAACAGTAGGCGATACTCCAACAGCATCAACATCAGAGCCAGCTCCAAATAAAAAAAACGATGCGTCCGTGATAGCAATAAAAAAGAGATATTTAGTCGATAATAAAAATGAAGTTTGATATTTCTTTAGTCGACCAGATATTTAGAAACAACAAAGATGGCGCAATCAACCAAAGCGCTTTTGCGCCGTCTTAATTAAAATGTGAAAAACAAATACTTTACGACTCTTCACCTATAAAAAACAGGGGATTGAAGCAGCTAAGGCTAGTGCTTTGAAAACTTATACCGGCATTTAAGCTGTTTTAACAAGCTTTTTTGATCCCCTCCGTTCAAACGCCATTCACATACCTTAAAGGACCAATAAAAATTCTCCTTTTAAATGCCATTTAAGCGTCTTAAGCGGCGCTGTGTACCCCATCATATCGCTATGCCCATCTTGCTCGAAAGTTTGACTGATTTACTCTGTCCTCAACTCAATCTACAAAGAACAAACCATAACCGGCCCCCACTTCACCTGACAGTAAAGCGCACGTCACTGCCCTCGCCGCTCATGCGCTTCTACATATGCTTTTAAAACCGCATTAATTTTTGTCTGATAGCCTTTCCCATTTTTTTTAAACCAATTTATTACATCAGGATCTAATCTTAATGTGAGAGATTTCTTCGTTTTTGGTAAATTAACTTTAGCGTTGGTCCAAAAGGTTTCATCCGTTTCAGGGATGCCTGAATAATCAATTGATTTTTTTTTCATTATCGTTCTCCTCTAAAAACTTAGTGAATATTTTTTGCTCTCTAAGGTTGGCTTTACGCATGGAGATTACTCGCGTCTTCAACTCTCTACAAGTATGAGCCACTAAACCCACCCGTCCAATTGCGCGCAACGTGCCCAGGGTGC
>JAZKAM010000106.1:0-4969 GCA_040389145.1 Pseudomonadota bacterium | reverse complement strand
CAGCCAGTACGTTCCCTTTAATTTGCATAATTTCTCCATTCCTTTTAGACGCCGTGTCTGGGCTAGGCAAATCACTGCCATAGCCTTCGGACAATGTAACCTGGTACCCACCAATCTTTAATGGTGTAAAGATCGATCGAAGCACCCCCTTGATAAAATTAGCTGCACAACGGATAAAATGCAAGACTCATTCAAACTTTGCATTCCTCAACGATAAAGATCCGGGCAGCAACATCCCCAGTTTACATGAATTTTCAAAAACTGCATCCATTTGTGGGATTTTTATATACTGCATCGCAACAGTCTTTAACCTTGCAGGGGTGATTGAAATCTCCGATAATGGGTCCCCAATTAGGTGGAGACTTTTTTCTTCAGAAACTTTTAAGGAGCTTAAAATGCGCGTTGTAAACATTGGGTCTATGAATATAGACTACTTCTACTCCGTCCCTCATTTTGTGGAGCCAGGTGAAACCTTACATGCGACCACGCGCACACGCCAAACTGGTGGTAAGGGCCTCAACCAATCTATTGCTTTGGCACGTGCCGGTGTAGAAGTATTACATGCAGGCATTATTGGGGAAGATGGGGATGCACTCAAGGCTTGCCTAGAAGAGTATGACGTTAACACAACACTCATTAAAAAATTAGCAGGTGAAGCGAGCGGACACGCGGTAATCCAAGTAGATGCTCAGGGGCAAAATTGCATTTTATTATACTCTGGCACCAATTTCGCTTTCACAGCCAACTACATACATGAAATATTGAATCAAACGCAAGCAGGTGACATCGTTTTATTGCAAAATGAAATCAACGATTTACCCTATGTCATTGAAGCAGCACATCGCCGTGGTCTTACAGTAATTTTCAATGCAGCCCCCGCATCTGCTGCGGTACGGAATTATCCACTGCAATATCTAGATTACTTGATTATCAATGAAGTTGAGGGCAAACACATCACGGGTGAAACACAGCCAGAACGTATCACTCAAGCTTTATTGTCACAATATCCGAATTTAAAAATCGTTCTTACTTTGGGCGAAGACGGTGCAATATTTGCCGATAAAACTCAAGAAATTCGCGTGGCCGCGCATCCAGTGGATACAGTGGTCGACACCACATCTGCAGGAGATACTTTTACAGGATATTTTCTGAGTTGCTGGCCAATTAAAAATGATCGTACAAGTATTCAAGCAGCTTTACAGTTAGCTTGTCGCGCCAGTGCACTTTGCATTCAACGTCAAGGCTCCTCTAACTCTATCCCGTGGCGACAAGAGTTAGAAGAGAGCCTTGTTTCTTTAGTTTGAAGACGCCCCAATTAGCACTAAGCCAATAAGGTAAGCAACAAACATCAACGCGAGTAAACGATTAACTTCGGGGTGGCCTTTAAATTCTTTCCAGATAAAGACACCCCAAAATGCAGCAACGAGCGTCGCGCCCTGACCAAAAGCATAGGCAATGGCAGGACCTGTATGTTTTGCAGCAATCAGGTTGAATCCCATACCCAGAACCCAAATCAAACCACCAAAAATACCACACAGATGATCAGCAAAGCTTAAATGCCAGTAATGGCTACCACGTAAAGGCGTTCCCTCAAGCGGTTTACGCATCAATAGGGCATTCAATGGAATATTGCCCAGCAAAACGCCGACACAAAACACGATTAATGCAGCATAAGGGCCAAGCGCTTGTACGCCACTCATTGAGCGCGCAATCAAAGGGTAAAAAAGCCCCATCAATAAACCACTAACAATAGGCAAAAGCATACCCTTGCTACCTTTACTGGCATGTGACAATGCTTTATAAGCACGTGCATCCAGTAATACAGCGATCAATACACTAAAAACGCCCGCAAACAACAAGAGTGCATTACCAGATGGTTGAACCATGTAGCTCAACAAAGTGCCGATAATGAGCGCCATACCAATAGCTACAGGAAAAGCAACGGCCATACCCACCAATGCGATCCCAGCTACCAAAAACACATTGGCAAGGTTGAACAGCACGCCACTGCCAAATGCATCCCAAAATGCGTCCAGACGGGCTTGATTAAAGTCAGCCAGCAACATCAACCCTTCTCCGCTGTGCTGGTTGCCCAAGGTAAAACCGAGAATCAGACTACCCAACACCAAGCCAATTGTATAATCCCAATAGAACAGTTCAAAACGGCCATGCTGTGTCAACTTTTGGGTATTTGCCCAAGACCCCCAGCACACCATCGTGACAAACATTAAGATTGTCGCGGTAAGATAATCATGTGGCACGTACATTCCGATAACTCCCTATCTTGGTCCAAAAACAGTTTCGCTAGAGCACGCATGCTATCGCGCTTTAGGCGCATACTCAATATAGCCTACCCCTAGGCAATACCACCGCCTTGAAGGGCTTATAGATAGTGTGTTTCTCCAAAATCGATTACACTTTGCGGCTCTAAGCTGCCCTGCTTTGCAAAATACAGCATTTTGTGTTATTAGTCAGGTAGTAAACAAATATTTTAGGTTGAGATGATGAGCAGAACACAAACGAGAACTTTTGGCCTTTTGCGAGAGCGACGTTTTCTGCCTTTTTTCCTCACCCAATTTTTTGGCGCATTTAATGACAACTTATTCCGCAATGCACTGATTCTTTTCATTGCCCTACAAAGCACCCATTTATCTCAATCAGATAGTGCACTACTCATCAATTTATCCGCAGCATTGTTTATTTTGCCTTATTTTCTTTTCTCTGCATTGGGTGGGCAGCTGGCAGATAAATATGAAAAATCTCACTTGATACGCATCTTAAAAATTACGGAATTCATCATTGCCATCCACATCAGCATTGGATATTTTCTCGGCAGCATGACCTGGCTCATTTCCAGCCTTTTTTTAATTGGCACTCAATCCAGTTTTTTTAGCCCAATCAAATATAGTTATCTGCCTCAGCATTTAAAAACAAATGAACTCATTGCTGGAAACGGATTGCTCGAAATGGGCACATTTATTGCCATACTCACCGGTACCATTGCTGGTAGCATACTGATGGGCATCCATGATTTTAAACTATGGATCAGCATCAGCATTATCGGACTCTCTGCTTTAGGTCTTATGTCTTCTTATTATGTACCCAATACGCCAGCGTTGGCCAAAAACTTGGTCATTAACTGGAATTTCGTTCAAGAAACTTGCCGCATCATCAAGACAGCCGCCACCGACCGGCCTATATTTTTATGCATCTTAGGAATTTCTTGGTTCTGGTTTTTCGGGACAATTTTTTTGTCCCAATTGCCACAGTATGCCCTTTATTATTTAGGGGGCGATGAATACTGTATCGCCCTGCTTCTCATGCTGTTTGCCTTTAGCGTTGGCATGGGTTCGATCAGCTGTAATCGTCTCGGGCATGGGCTTATTGAACTAGGGCTTGTTCCACTGGGCGCAATGGGATTAACCGGATTTACTTTACATTTTGCATCATGGTTTACCGTGCCAAACCATACGCCCATCGCGTTAATGCAACTGATCACATCGCCCGCCTATTGGCCGATCTTCATCGATACAATTGGTATTGGCTTTTTTAGCGGACTTTATTTAGTTCCTTTATACAGTTATATTCAACGGGAAGGGACACGGGAATTTTGCTCGCGCTTAATCGCAGCCAACAATATCATGAATGCCATTTTCATGATTGCGGCCTCACTATTTGCTATGTGTACGCTATCGTTTTTCAACTGGCAAATCCCAAGAATTTTATTTTTCACAGGCGTACTAACTGGCTCTATTTCACTTATTATTTTCTACTTCTTTCCTGAGGTAATTTTCCGATTTTTAGCATGGGCAGTCATACATACCCTTTATACGGTAGAAGATGAAGATCTACACCAGATCCCCACCACAGGGCCTGGCATATTAATTTGTAACCATGTCAGTTTTATGGATCCCATTCTGATCACCGCTGTGTGTCGTCGGCCTATTCGTTTTGTGATGTACCACAGTTATGCCAAAATTCCTGTGGTCAGTTTTATTTTTCGAACAGCAAAAACCATACCCATTGCTTCAAAGAGCGAAAACCCAGCCCTCAATCAAGCAGCGTATGAAGCGATTCATGAAGCCCTGAGCCGCGGTGAGCTCGTAGGTATATTCCCCGAGGGCGAAATCACCCGCACTGGGGAGCTCGCTCCCTTTAAAGCAGGCATCCTCAAAATGCTGGAGCGCGATCCCGTGCCAGTCATTCCAATGGCCTTACGTGGACTATGGGGTAGCGTTTTCTCACGTAAGCATGGTGGGCGCGCGCTCAGCAGCCTGCCACGCCAGTGGTTCTACAAACGAATCGGCATTGTGGCCGGTGAAGTCGTCCAACCGCAACAGGTCGACTTGGACGATCTCCACGCCCGCGTACTGGCCCTACGTGGAGACAATCGCTAATCTATTGGGCTTTGTTCCAAATAATGGGCGTTGGTTTACCATCAGGGTTTAAAGCTACAAAGGTAAAATTACCATGCGTGACACGCTGACCTACCCCGGTCGCACGCGATTCAGCCCATGCTTCAATGTAAATTGTCATGGATGTACGCCCTTGCCGTGTCAATTCTGCATAGCAAGAAACCAGATCGCCCACTTTAACCGGCTTTAAGAAAACCATCCCATCAATGGCGACTGTTGCAACGCGATTGTTTGCATGATAGTACGCTAAAACCGCCCCCCCTAAGTCCATTTGTGACAATAGCCATCCACCAAAAATATCGCCGCTCGCGTTTGTATCGGTGGGCATAGCAATCGTTTTAATCACTAAAATTCCGCGCGGTCCTGTCATAATCACTCCATTAGTCTTGCTCCTAGGATCAGTCTAATCCAAAATAGAAGCTGTGCTTGGAGTAAAAAATGAACGGCGGCTCGAAAATTAGATATTCTTTTAATCCCCACCAGTTCCGCCTCAGGTTTCAAGCGTTGTGTGGTCTATTGGCGCTCGGTGCACTGCTGCTGGTCTGTCGTCTCAT
>JAZKAM010000105.1:333-1824 GCA_040389145.1 Pseudomonadota bacterium | reverse complement strand
AAGTTCAGGTTTTAAGTAATCACTAAAATTCCCATGTATGAGACTGGAAACCGCTGCTATAGGTAGACGGACCAGCAGCAAAATGGGCTCTAAGACAAACCGTGCAAAGCTTTGGCTGAAACTGGCTTTTGGTCCAGATGCCGCACTGACGTCTTGGTAGGCCTGATATGCAAGCACCAGGCTAGATGTGCCCAGAATGTAGTTGGTCAGGAATAGGGCACGGCTACCGGGTGTATTGCGCAAAACACCTGCAATACCTATGCCCATACCGGTGCTGGCAGCAATAGCATGAACGCTGCTGGTATCAGGGAGGTAGCTAGAAAACATAAGTGCTAAGCCTTCATTGCTGAGGCCATCAGCGCCCATGCTGATTAAGCTGTGGTTAAGATTGGCACTGGCTTCTTGAATCCCTGGAATCAGTTTAAAACCTAACGGTTGTGTAATACTGATTTGTAATTGGCGCAAAAGAAACGCGACCTGGTCTGGCAGCATGATCAACGTACCTGGAACGCTTGCTAAACCTGTACAAAAGGATACGATGGTGATGGGGTTTTGTTCTGTAAATTTTTGCGAGGAATCGAAGGCTGTTCGTAGCGATTCAAAGACTACATATAAGAAATTATCATGGCTAAAATATGTTGGGCTTCCTGAGGTGCTGGTATTGAAGGATGGCACGGTTGGCGCTGTGCGCTCTGTGGGTGCCTCTAGATCCTTTGCATCTTTAATGATCGGCTCGTGCTCAGATTTTTTTGGCCAATGAAGCGAACGCATGTCTCGAAATGCTTGTGCCACTGTGTTAAAAAATGCGCGCGGTATGTCGTATAAGATAAATATAATCGGTCGTATAAGAAACAGTGTGATGACGTTGAAAAAGCGTATAACTCCTGGTTGATGTGTCTTTCTGCTGAGTGTGCTGAGGTCGTTGTTTCCTTGGGCCCTTTTTTCTTTCCATGAGATTTGAGCAAAAGCCCATTGAAACAATAAGGCATTCTGACGTAAGTATGCCCATAAGCGTTTTAGTGCAGGTAGCTTAGGCACGGGTGCACTAGATATGGGGTCAGCTTCAATAGCCAAACAATCTCGCAACTTTTCTAATGCCGACTGACCCCCTAAATGTGCGATTAGGTTGCCGGGGTTGTTGCTAGGAAATAACTGATGTTCGGTCTGAATTTCAGATACAGGGTATTCGTTGTCCTGTGATTTGAGAGACATCAAAGCACGTCCTAGACGCCCCTGGAGCTCGATACCAAAGGCACGGTTTTTTAAATACGCATCATGCAGTAAGTTTTTGAGCTTCTTGTCAAAGGCAAGTTGTGCAGACATGAATGGTGGAATCAACTCGCGCTCTTCTTGAAATAGTTGTTCAACCTGTTTTTGCAGGTCTGTGATGATGGTTAATTTTTGATTCAGGAGCTCGTCTGGCATGCCACGTTGCTGGAAATGCAGAACACGCAGGGCATATAAACGTTTGAGTTCACCCAATTCACTGTA
>JAZKAM010000105.1:0-228 GCA_040389145.1 Pseudomonadota bacterium | reverse complement strand
GTTCTTTTGCTTGGCTTTCAGATGTCTCGCTCTCTATATCGCTTTCTGTTTCATTGGGCTTGAGGGTATTTGTTTTACTTTCACCTTGTATATAGAACACATCAACGGATCGCCGAAAGGGAAATCGCGTTTTATGCTGGAATACGACCACTTCACCACCCGGGGGCGTGTTTAGTGCATGACTTTTTAATACGTGTCCTTCTTTGACTAGGCGTTTTCTGAGTGCAT
>JAZKAM010000104.1:2329-3180 GCA_040389145.1 Pseudomonadota bacterium | reverse complement strand
TGAGCGATAAGGATTTTGAAGACTTAGCCGCCTATTACGCTACGCAAAAGACTACGGTTGAAAAAACACCTCAAAACTTGGCTGCTTTGGGTGAACGTATTTACCGCGGTGGTAATGCGGAAACGGGTGTACCCGCTTGTGCTGCTTGCCATGGCCCTTCTGCGCGTGGCAATGAACCCGCGGGGTTCCCTTCACTGGCAGGCCAAATGCCGGCGTATATAGAAGCGCAACTTCAGGCATTCCAAAGTGGAAAGCGAACGAATGGCTTAAATGGCATGATGCATACGGTGGCTGTTCGCATGACCTCAGACGAAATCAAAGCCGTGAGCTATTATGTAAGTGGTTTATCGGTACATGCGGTAACCACCAAATAAGAAGTTTGGTGTGAATTGATGAATGACAGGAGAGGTGATTGTGCGTCGATGGTTCTGGCTTGCTGCTTTAATGATCTGCTTAACCCAGCCTGCGGTCGCCCTATACCGCCAATCACCTTACGAAGTAGTTAAAGACAACATCGTAAATCAACAAATATTGCAGCAACTGTGGGCGCAATACCCACAAGATCGCGTGGTTGTTCTGTATTTCTTTAGTTACGGTTGCCCTTGGTGCTACCAAGTGAACGAATATTTATCGGCTTGGGAAAAAACAAAACCAGCCGATACAGTATTGGTTCGTATTCCTGTTGTGTTTCATGACACATGGGATTTATACGCGCGTGCCTACTATTCACTAGAAGCACTGAACAAAATGCCTGAGCTTCATCACCTTCTGTTTAAGACCATACAACAAGACCATCGCCCATTAGCAACATTCCCTGACATGCGTGCCTTCTATGTTCAAGAGGGTGTGCA
>JAZKAM010000104.1:0-2319 GCA_040389145.1 Pseudomonadota bacterium | reverse complement strand
GCGCGGACTTTGATCGCGTTTTTAACTCTTTTAGCGTCGACCACGCAGTACAGTATGGCAACGCGATTATGCGCGCCTTGCACGTGATGGAAGTACCTATGCTGATCGTGCACACCGATCAACACATGTACGCAACTTCACTCACGCAAACTGCTGCAGATCCAGACCGCCTCATTTCCACATTGAATGAGCTGGTTGGGCAAGGCGCTGCTGTCGAGGCCAACTGATTATCCTGTTGCCCTATAGCCGTTTAGCTCTGCCTTTTTCTGTGCAGTCCAAGCGGCTTCTCGTACTTTGGCATCATGCACCAAGAATGCCTCTGGCGTTTGCCACTTTCCACTCAAACAAAGCGATTGCGCCATGGCCCAACGGGCTTCTGGTGTGGTGGCTCTAGATTTGCCATTGGGTTTTGCGTGCATCATAAACAACACCTCTTGTACTAACGTTTCTATTGGTTTTTCACACAAGGCAGCGCCCATATTCCGCTCGTCACGCATACGTTTTAACGTTTGCGTGACCAATTCTTTTAATGCTTCACCTGTGGGTAACTTAGCATCAGGCTTAATATAAGGTGCAGAAGGCGTTTCTGGTGATGAAGGCGAGGCAGATGCACATTGTGTTTGGTTTGCTGCTTGGATTGGGGATGTTGTGGCGCTCTCGACAACAGCCGACACTTCTATTGCAGTAACTGGCGTAACAGAAACAGATTTGGTGCTCAGAGTCTTTTCAATACGTTCTCTTTCAAGTGCATCTTGTTTTTGGCTGAGCACCCACTCATAACAGGCTTTCCCCAACGCATATTCTTCAGCCGTATAACCCTGTGCCACTTTTTGAGATAAGTCTGGATTACGAAAACCATCCGCACCATGAATCCGCGTAAACGCATTACGACGGTACTGAACCGCCATCGCACGCTCTACCAACAGGCATACCGGAATATTATGAATATAACCTTTACTGTCTCTTAAGCGCACCACTGTGTCTGCCGCTTCAGAGAGGTAATTTGGCATAGGTGCGCCAACAACACAGGTAGGCATACATGAAAAATCATTACCACCAAAAGCGGCAGACACTTGTACTGTGGGGGCGGGAGCAGGCGTTGGTGCAGCAGCTGAAGCAGGAGCAGAGGTGGAGATCGGTTTAGTGGTTTGAATTTTTTGTACAACTGGAGTGAGGGCGGGCGTTGGAGCAGTGGAAACTTCAATAGCTTTTTCGACGACCACGACAGGTTCTACATGCGGAGATACTGCGGTAGTAGTAGTAACAGGAGCAACGGCTATATGCTCTTTACCACGACGGTTTGCTTCTTCTGCCCAAGTGGTTCGCAGTGATTGAGGCGCACGGATGTGAAATTCCGTGGTGTTCGTTCGGCGGCTGATGTGGCAATACAGATGCCCTTCGGCTTCTAAAGCGCGGATGTAACGACGAATGGTTTGACGTGTAACGCGAAAGTGCGCTGCTAAATCGTTGATGGCACAAATCACGCTTTGGTTTGGGCTGTCATGTGCCAGTACCATCAAAAACGACGCCAAGCCGATGTGAGACAGCTTTAAATTGGGGTTATGGTGCAAGCGGAAAAACTCCGCTACCGAAATGTTGTAGTAGTGTTTGCATTGCCGATGTTGGCGGATATAAGCCGCATCGGGATTTTCACTCAAATGCGGACGCTTTGCCGCAATGGATTCGTAGTGCATGTAAGTCTCCTGACCAGTCGTGTTCCAAACAAAAAAAATGAGTTAAATGCGAAAAATTGCAGTCAATTCAACGGTTTTTGTGGGATAGACCATGTCATTGAGACATCAAGTTCGTTAAAATTGTAGCCAGCCATAATGCGATCTCCTGTATGTAGAGGTCTGTTGTGGTTAGTGGTGCTGAGGGGTCTGATTCCTCACCGCCACGCCTAATGCACGTAATCGTCACGTGCAGAGCCACGATATCCCATCCCAAAAACACTTGTCAATACTTCTTGATCAAAATTTTTTCTGTTTATTTCTTCAAAAAAAATCACCCTGCATGATCATGATCTTGTTTCACTTGTATTAGAAACTGTTCTCTTGTGTTGTTCTTGTATTTATCTATAAGGGATGCGACTTTGGTTTACCATGCTAGGAACAGTATTGTTCCATGGTGGGTACATCTGTGTTCCTAGCATGGTACATGAATGCACCATGCAGGGAACATTTGTGTTCCCTGCATGGATAAAAAAGAGTAAGGGAGACGGGGCATGGTAAAAAAGTGAACAGGGTGGAGGATGGGTCGGTTGGGTTGGGGCAGCACTATATTGCGCGACCGCACACAACCTATATTCCTAGCAGACAA
>JAZKAM010000103.1:474-3517 GCA_040389145.1 Pseudomonadota bacterium | reverse complement strand
TTTCCAGTAAAATTGAAGTAACACCTGAAGAAATTCAGCAATTCTTACGCAGCCCCGATGGGCAGGCGCGCTTAGGTGTTCTGTACCGCATTGGTCATATACTCATTGCGCTACCCAAAGCACCGACCACCGAACAAATTTTAGCGACTCAGGCAAAAGCTGAGAAAATCGTTACAGACATTAAAAATGGCGCCACCGTTAAAGAAGAGTCTACGCTATATTCACAAAGCAAAAATGCATTGCAGGGCGGCGACTTGGGCTGGCGCACTACGGCACAATTACCCCCCATGTTTCTGCCCTTTGTTGTTAAAATGAAGCTTGGTGACGTATCAGCCCCCATTCGGAATGCCAGCGGCTTTCACATCATTACCTTGATGGACAAGAAAAACGCATCCAATACCCAAGCGATACGGTTGAATGCCCTATATATACCTTTTACAGGCCACACACCGACTGAAGTGAGTGAATTTCAATCGTTATCCCAGAAGCTGGCCGTTGGCGACGCCAATTGGGCTGATTTAACCAAAAAATTCCCCCTGAAAGGCCATGCCAGTGTTGCAGATTGGGTCGAGGTAGATGCTTTACCCCCTGAAGTTCAGAAACGCTTGGACACGCTGAGCGATAGAAGCATCTCTGAGCCCATCGCTTCTTCTTCCGGTTGGTACATCATTCAAGTAGTTGAACGAAAAAGTGCGCCCTCTCAAACCGAGCAAGCTACCCGTTGGATTGCTGCGCGAAAGTTTGAAGAAGCGCTTGAACTGTGGCAGCGCCACGCACGTCTAGAGGCACATATTATTTACCATGAATAAAAATTTCATTGCGCGTAAGCGCTTCGGCCAGCACTTTCTGAACCCGGGCCAACATTTAGAGCGCTTAATTCAAGCCGTATCACCCAATAAAGCCGACCGCTTTATTGAAATTGGCCCGGGTCAAGGTGTTCTAACGGAATTGGTGCTGCCTAAAGTGGGCTTACTGGTTGCAGTGGAAATTGACCGAGACTTGGCCGCTTATTTAACCCATACGCTCAAGTCACCGCATTTTGAGCTTATCAATCAAGATGTCTTGCGTTTTTCTCCCGCCACACTGGCACATCCAGCACCCTTCCGTGTTTTAGGTAATTTGCCCTACAACATCAGCACCCCCTTACTTTTGCAGTTAAAAGACTGGGTGCCCTACATGGCGGACGCCCATTTTATGGTGCAAAAGGAAGTAGCCGATCGCTTATGCGCCACACCGGGCACTAAAGATTTCGGCCGCTTAACCGTGATGTTGCACGATGACTTTGAAATTGAATGGTTATTTGACGTACCGCCATCTGCATTTAGCCCACCTCCAAAAGTGATGTCGAGCATTATCCGCCTAACACCTGTAAAGCAAGAGCCACGCTCAGACGCTTACCGAGCATCCTTCGAGCAGGTAGTAAAAGCAGCGTTCAGCCAACGCCGGAAACAGCTGGGGAATGTCTTAGCAAAATTATGTACGCCAGAAGATTTAGCCGCGGTTGGTATTGATCGTACTGCCCGTGCTGAAGATATTTCCCTGGCTACTTACCGCTCTTTAACACAATTCTTAATCGATCATAAAAAGATTTGAACTCTAACTCATAATCTCAGATAATAACGCCAAGAACCGTTCACGAAAGTTAGTTGATTCATTAATTATTAATGAATCAACTGTGTTTTTTGTCCTGAAAAATGAGAGTGTATTATGTCAACTTTTTCAAATTGCACCGTGCAATGCTGGAAAAAGATGCCTTGGCCATTACTATTATGTATCGCCATCGCAGCTATTTCCTGGGTTATTCCCGCGCCTGTGGGCCTTTCTATAAAAGGCTGGCACTTGTTAACTTTGTTCGTAGCGACCATTGTGGGTATTATCAATAAAGCACTACCCATGGCAGCACTAACTTTAGTTTCTTTGGCGTTCGCCATCGGTTCAGGCACTATTACCCCAAACGACGGCCTATCCGGATTTAGCAATCAGCTCGTGTGGCTGGTTATTTTTGCCCTCTTTATTGCTCATGGTTTTGCAAGCACTGGTTTAGGGGAACGCGCCGCGTACCACTTTACCCGCATGTTTGGAAAACGCACCTTGGGTCTTAGCTACGGCTTAATGTTGACTGACCTGGTGATGGCACCTGCAGTTCCTAGTGTTACGGCACGTGCAACGGGCTTAATTATGCCCATCATGCAAGCGATTTCCGTATCATTCGACAGCAAGCCAAACCATCCCTCCAGTCGAAAAATCGGTGCTTTCTTAAACTTAAGTATTTTTCATACCACCGTTATCACCAGCGCTATGTTTGTGACTGCCATGGCAGCCAACCCTATGTTGGTCGAATTGGCTCGGTCCTTAGGTTATCAAATCACTTGGTTAAGCTGGGCTGCTGCAGCAATCGTACCAGGGTTGGCTAACTTAATTGTCATGCCTTTGGTGTTATACGCGATGTGCCCCCCTGAAATAAAAGTAACCCCCAATGCGCCTCTATGGGCTATTGGTGAGCTTAAACGCATGGGCCCCATGAAAGCTAAGGAATGGATTTTAATTGCCACTTTGGTACTTTTACTGTTCCTCTGGATTTTTGGCGAGACCTACTTAGGCGTCAAGGCTGCTGTAGCAGGTTTGATTGGTGTTGCGATTTTGATGGCAACCCGCGTTGTAGAATGGGATGAAGTTGCTAAGAAAGCTGCCATTTGGGAAACGTTTATTTGGTTCGCCATTCTATTGGCATTATCTAGCCAATTAACCACCTTAGGCGTTATGGAATGGTTAAGCAGCGGTATTGGGGCGGCGTTCGGAAACGTTGACTGGCATATTGCCTTCCCACTATTGGCATTGTTCTACTTCTACACCCACTACTTCTTTGCCAGCAGCACAGCGCACGTCAGCGTGATGTTTGCACCCTTAGTAGCGGTTGCGATTCAGCTGGGTACACCACCTATGTTAGCTATTTTCACCTTTGCGTTCTTCAGCAACTTGTTTGGCTGCCTAACACATTACAGTCTTGCACCAGCACCTGCGCTGTTTGCATCAGGTTATGTGT
>JAZKAM010000103.1:0-403 GCA_040389145.1 Pseudomonadota bacterium | reverse complement strand
AGTCAATATGGCTGTTTGGGTCAGTGTTGGCGGAGTCTGGTGGCGCTACCTAGGTATTTACTAAACCTAGCCTAAACTAACGGCACCGCAGCAATACGAAGCTTCGTGCATAGAGTGACTTGATGTCATATGCTTGAACTAGACGTATTGCTGTAGGGGCCATGAGATGTCGAATAAGCACTGCATTCCAGACGATTCAATTCAATCTACTGCGCCACTGTTAACGGATGCGATCGCATCAGCTCCGATCATCGAAATCCTCGTCAGCACGGACTACCTACCAGAACAATCCATCCCTGAATCCGATCAGTATGTCTTTTCGTATACGATCACCATCACAAACCAAGCAGAAGTGCCCGTTACGCTACTGTCGCGTCATTGGGTGATTATGGATGCCAACGGC
>JAZKAM010000102.1:4153-6303 GCA_040389145.1 Pseudomonadota bacterium | reverse complement strand
TTCCTTAAGGCGATGCCAAGTATCACGAACCAAAACCTCTAGTTCTCCACCAACTACAATCACATGCTCAACAACACCCTTTTGATGGGGTGGTGATAAGTGCTCGCATCCAGGATATAACTCTATAATGAATACCTCGAACTTCAAGGATTCATCATATGCAAATAAAGGCATAACCAAAATCTTGTCGTCTTTGGGATGTATCTGACCAAAACTTGCATTACGATGCACTAGTGATCCACCAGTGGGACTTATACCTTCCAGAAAGGAGGAATAAGATACCTCAAAGCCACTGGCAATTTTCCAAAGTGTTGCAATGGTAGGGCTCGATTCTCCGCGCTCAATTTGGCCAAGCATCGCTTTGCTGACACCAGTTTTTTGGCTGGCAGTATCTAAGCTCCAACCTTTTGCTTGGCGCAGTGATTTTAGCGTAGCAGATATTGTTTCGGTTAAATCTTTAAAAATTATCTTATTTTGAGATTAAGTCAAGCGATTTTAGTCAAAAATGGATATTTCATGTCCTTAAAATCACGAAAAAAGGTATTTTACGGACATGGTGACCGAGTTTCGTCTATGCCAGTCCTTTTAGGTACAGGCCCCGCCAATGTGGCGATTATCCAAGGCGCCAAGAAAACACTGGCCACCAGCAGCCCCTTTAATAAAGGCAGCCAAATACTGGTCTATGATTTTCAAAATGCGCCGGCTGATTTTACTACAAGGTTAACGTCGCACTGCGTCGAATCTAAGCATCAGTAGCTAGCGTTTCGGATTCGATCGCGTCATTGTGCAACTCCCGTTCATTGACCAGACAAATACGTTGGCGTCCTCCATCCACCAATGCGACACAAATATAAGCACTTGGACCAACGCGTCTCACGCGTTACGGTGCTTTGGCTGTTTAGGTAAGACAAAATTTCTGTTACTAAGGTTGAAAGTGATTTGCCCTGTGTAATGTTGGGGTGAATACTGCCTTGCTCAAGCTGCTGCTGCAAGGTTGTTTGTACCAAAATGACCAAGTCTTTTCCAAAGGGCAGTAATGGTCCTATTTCTCCAGCAGCAGCTTGAGCAGCCAGTGCTGCCTTTTCTGCTTCAATCAACGATTTCTGTTGTACATAGGCTTCTTGTCGTTGTCGTTCACGTTCGATCTTGTCTTTGTTTTTTCGCTCTATATCGACGGCGGACTGTGATTCTTTTAGCCAAGTTTTACACAGCAAGGCTAAGTTTAAGTCAGCTTGGCTGTATCCAGTGCGTGCGTAGTCTGAAATTGCATCCATCCGTGCAAAGCTACGGCGTGTGCCGTGATCTTTAGCTAAGCTGACGCAGTGATAGGATTCTGCTGCTTGATAACGGTACCGCAACGCGTATGCACGACCTAACACTTCACTTAAAGGCAGCTTGGCGCGCATGTTGTCATAGCCATGCACCAACACCACATCGGTAAGGGCTGTATTGCCTAAGTAATAGGGCACAGCACCTGATTCTAGTATGAGTGGAATGGTGGCAGGGTCAACGTTTAGATCGGAAAATGAACCGACTGTTTCTACAGTCACACGGGCTATTTGAGCAGCCAATGCTTCTGGTGTGGGTGGTGTACGTTTGACGAGTGCTTGGGATGGGATAGGAGCAGTCTCTTTTCGTGATTCAGTAAGTGTTTTACATACGGTTTCTGTAGCGACCTGAGGCATTACAGAAGCTTCTTCCACTGCTACCGCTGTGGTTGTAACTAAAGGCGGAGGGGTAGGTGCTACAGCGTCTGTAGCTGGCGTAGATATGGATGTTCCCATGTATGCTTTGTTACATTTTCCAATACGCGTGCTGCGCGTAGAGGCTTTTTCAAGAGCGGCGCGCACTTTGGGTGCAGCGCGCTGATGAATTTCAGTATCGTTCACACCTTGTGTTTCATAGGCGAGGTAGCCTGCTTTAACCAGCGCTGCATAACGGCGTTGAATGGTATCTCGAGACACTTGTAGCTTGTGTGCCACGGTTTTGAGGTGGATTTTGGTGCTTAGGTTCTTGGTGCGGTAGGTGAGACACATGTTGTAAATCACAACCAAACGGTCTGCCAAGGTCAAATCAGCGTCTGTCATTACCGCATCAAGCTCGGCTTGAGGGAAGTTGTAGTAGGCAACACTTTCACGTGCAGCGTTTAG
>JAZKAM010000102.1:359-4143 GCA_040389145.1 Pseudomonadota bacterium | reverse complement strand
TCCGGATTTTGGGCGTTATAGGAATTTTGGGTGTGCATTACAGTGCCTCCTGGCAAAAAGGATCAAAAAACCAAGTTCAATGCGTAAAACGCACCTAAATTGGTATGCCGGGCGCTGTAAAATGCAGGGTGTTTGACGTAAAATGTTTTGTAGCCATGTTTGGCCTCCAGTTGTAAAGGTTAAGCATCGGTTAGAGGGGGAGCGGTCTTCATTACCACTTCACCTCGCCTTGTTCGATAGGTTATCTTGCACCTAAACCCTGTGTCAACCCCCTTGTGATCACTTTCCATTATTTTTTTGATGGTGCTTTGATCTGCTAGTGAGATTGCGGTGTTAGTGATGTTCACTGCCCACCTCAAACGCCTTCTACAAACAACCACAACAAAAAACAATGTCTGTTCCTCGTTCTTTCTTTATTTCTTTTATAGTTCTTCTTAGTTCTTAATCGTAAGTTCCTTATATAGGGTGTAGCAAAATCGCACACCAGGAGACTGAATTTCGCACACTAGGAGACTGAGTTCCGCACATCGGGTGACTGAATTTCGCACATCAGGAGACTGAATTTCGCACACTAGGAGACTGAGTTCCGCACATCGGGTGACTGAATTTCGCACATCAGGAGACTGAATTCCGCTCACCGGATGACTGAAAATCGCACACCCCCTTTTGCTCGGTGGTAGGCTGCTTTTAGGTATAACCATCGTGAGAAGGTCCTGATATCGCATCAAGCTAAAGTAAAACCTGCTGACGAACTTGCGATAGAAGAGTAGAATGCGCTCGTCTCAGAATATGGAAGTTATGATGTCAGCCATCAGTTATTTTGATTGATTATTGATGGAGGTATCAGCAGGATACGCGTATTGTCCGAGTTATCATGTACGTATAATTACATTATTAGTAATTATACGTACATGATAACGTAATAATTTGATTGCTCCTCACTTTAATTTATCCATGGCATCTTTATGGTTTTCAAAAGCCTTAGCTGCAATCTTTAAAAATTCAGCGCTATCGACGGGCTCCAACTCAATGGTTTGCTTTTCTGCTATAAAGCGCGAAACTGCCATATTCACCAATTCACTAAACTTAATAGGATTAAGGGCCAAATAAGCTTCAATTTGTCGTTCAACTTCTGGCTGGAAACGGACACTTCTTGGGATGCTCATTTTTCATACTCCTTTTACCGTTAATATGCGCGCTATACTACAAAAAACTACAAATGATTACAATGTGCAATGCAAAGTTTACGGCAAATGCCTATAAAATTGGGAGTAATTAGCGCTTCACTTGATCTCAGCCTACATATCCCATCCGCCGATTCAAATGATAGCGCTTCGTTAGAAGTGTTGATGAAAAAATACCAGACAGGCCCACCGACAGATATTGCGTCGTTAATCTCCACGTTCACCTAGCTCTTTACACGGACTCCTTATAAAGGTGTAGCAAAATCGCACATCCCATTTCACTCGGTGGTAGGCTACCTTTTGGATATAGTCAGCTACTTGTTTCCCGTGTAGGCTTATAACCTATAGGTCTTAAACATCATGAGAAGCTTGGAGAAAGGAATGCAGGCGCAGGTAGCTGTAAACCCCGAAGTCAAAATTGAGATGCCATACGATGCGCGAGATGCTGCTAAGGTGGCTTTGTTTAACTATTCAACGCGCATTACGGAGCTCCTTCAATGCAAGGATGTCAAAGAATTTGAAGTATTGCTTTCAAAAACGGATACAGACGCCGGGTTTTACTTAGGGCAATTTTTGCCTTTATATGTGGCGATGTACAATTTGTTGCCAGCAGGGCATGTTACTGAATTTCTCAAACTAAGGGATGAAACGCTTTCTTTACTCAATCAATTAGCAATCGGGGTAGTATGCTTCTGAATCTTTCTCAACACTTCCTTCAAGCGAAGTATCGTTTAGGCAAAGCATACTTAGGTGATGGTAGGTTTTGTGACTTGTATTACATCTGTTATGCAATGCTTGCATATCTCTCTCCATGGATCGTGCCGGATTTTGATATTTCTTCTATTTTATTAAAAGAAAACCCCGTGTTCATGGCAGCGCCGTCAAAAGAAAGGTATAAGAATATCGTTCGTGAATATGAATCGGTTTTCAAAGTGAAGTTTGAACGACAGCATGCTGTCGTTATGGAGCTGCTGGCGCACATTAATATTGATGCTGATCATCATAAGTTGTGCTCAGCAGTTGCAATTCTACTGATCATTTTTAGTCAAAACGAATTGTATTTGAATGCCCTCCAAGGGATGCAGAATACTGGCGTTGATTGGCGGGATGTCGCGGATGCAAAATCGAAAAAAATTGATGTGCGTCAAATTTTTTCAAGTTGTGTAAGCATCAAGCAAAGCCAGGTAGCGCTTAGTACCATGCGCCGCTTATCACTGGCATTCCCCAGCTCTCCGGGCGGACTATTTGTTGAGGCAATTACAAGGTCCGATGCAAATCCATTGAAAAAGCATTGTTCGTTATTTGATTTCTTAAAAGGTAAGCGCAATGTATCACCAAGTGACATCCAAGAGTTTTTAATAAATTTTACTAAGTTTCTTGCTGTCGATTGTTTGGATTTAGATAAATGTTTTAACGATGTTTGGCTCAGCGATCGGCTTAAAGAAACTAATAGATCGGTTCAGTTAGGAACCTGCAATCCCATCGTATTAAATTACGAAAATGATTATGTTAGTACGCTAATGAGCGCATATTTGAAACAATGCACAGCTTTAAGGGCACAACTCAACCAAATTCAAAAGTTGAGCCCCGAATTATTTGATACATTTAAACTGTCCATGTTTAATGGTTTTATCGTGATGTTAATGCGTCAAATGATAGTGCATAAGGAACTGTCAGCCGCTGCGGCTGCGATCAATCAGTTGATCCAACCGCTCATCTCTGTCAAAAATGTGCTGGAACAACAGTCTCCACAGGCAACGCCCTACGTAGGATATAAACCACTTCCGAACTTGGCTCAATATGGCAGTTTGATTGCTGCGCTTTTGCAGTCATTTTGTGCGCCCAGCAGCAACCCTTCGCTAGTGCCTCCTCAACATTCTTTAGAGACATTGGATGAGGAGGGTCGCATTGTACCTTCAGCTTATGCCGCTGCTTCTGAAACAGAAGGCAATGGCATCACTTTATTGCTTAGCCAGCAAGCAAGGGGGATCCGTCGGTCTACAGTGCGACAAAGAGGTGCTGATACATTGTGCGAAAGTACGGCTGCGATTGAACACGCCTCTGAAGACGCATCTGACGATACGCCTTCATCGCCAGATGCCAACTGTACGCTCATGTAACCAAGCATATCTTTGGTTAGTGCATCTGTTCATCATTCGCCGCGCAGCGCTCCGGCGATTTCGCCTGTTCTTTAGTCACAGAAATCGTATGGATGGGGACAGACAGGCGAATCGCCGAAAGCACTTGGCTTAATGTTTTGAACTTTCGGGCAAGAGATTCAAATAAGGTATCGCGTGCATTTTTTTGTGCCAGCTGCCAATACGCTTGTTGGCCTATTAGTGTGAAGTACTCTGGTGGCACGCTTTTTCTGCTGGCATGTTTGGGGAATAGACCGGCATAGAGCAGGCAGGTATCTCCGACTTCTCTTAGGTCATGGTTCATCGGCTGGTGGCCTGGGCTGGATAGGGATGCAAGGTACGCCAACCCTACGCTGCCTGTCCAAAATTCCGGCTTTGTGGCAAAGCGCATGGTCAGAAAGACCAGGTAACTTTCTAAGTCTTGGTTCAGCTCAATGCCTGAGTCGCGCTGGGCTAAGACCA
>JAZKAM010000102.1:0-338 GCA_040389145.1 Pseudomonadota bacterium | reverse complement strand
CGCTTCAAGTAGTAGCCGCATAGCACCTCCCTTTGTATCCAATAGGTTAAGGGCCGCATGCTCTTAGTATAGACAGTGGATAATTATTTGGTTGTTTAACTGAATTTGTTTGGAGTTAAATCTCCTTTTTAGAGGAAAATAGTGATACACGCGTCTAAATTAATAACTAAAGCGGTGCCAGGTGCGGTTGGATTTCTGTATAATGGTTGGACTGTTGCGTGACAACAGGCTGTTCGTACCCTAATCAGACCTACGTCGTTTCGTTTATGGGCCGATGGTAGGCAAAGCTTTTACCGAAAGCCATTATTTTAAGTCATTAGTTCATTGAGGTTCATGGT
>JAZKAM010000101.1:224-6062 GCA_040389145.1 Pseudomonadota bacterium | reverse complement strand
AGTCCGAAGATGACAAAAATAGAGAGTCCGAAGATGACAAAAATAGAGAGTCCGAAGATGGCAAAAAAGGACCCGTGCAGCTTAAGCGCTACACATTAAATCTAAAGTTAAAAATATCGCCGTCTTTCGCAACGTATTCACGGCCTTCTTGGCGGAATTTCCCGGATGCACGTGCGTTTGCCTCGCCATTGCATTCAACATAATCGTCATAGGCCATGGTTTCAGCGCAGATAAAGCCACGTTCAAAGTCTGAATGAATAACGCCGGCTGATTGTGGGGCTTTCATGCCTTGGGTAATTGTCCATGCGCGGGCTTCTTTTGGGCCAACGGTAAAGAATGTGAGCAGGCCGAGCAGTGAATATCCTTCACGAATAATGCGTTTTAGGCCCGTTTCTTTAAGGCCTAGGCTTTCTAAGAATTCCGCTTGTTCATCGATTGGCAATTGCGCGACCTCTGATTCAATGGCGGCGGATATGACAACGGCTTTTGCGCCAATAGTTTTTGCGTATTCGAACACTTGCTTTGTGAAGGCATTGCCTGTTTCTGCTTCGGATTCGGCAACATTACAGACATAAAGAATGGGCTTGCTGGTCAGTAGCTGGAGCTGTTGAAATAGGACCTCTTCGTCTTTTGCTATTTTTGCAGCGGATGCGGGTTTGCCTTCCTGTAACAACGGGAGTACTTTTTTGATGAGTTCGAGTGTGCTTTTAGCCTCGGCATCATTGCTGCGGGCGCGTTTTTCAAGCCCATTCATGCGACGTTCAAGGCTTTCCATATCGGCAATCATGAGTTCTGTCTCAATGGTGGTAAGATCGCGAAGCGGGTTAACACTGCCATCTACGTGCGTGACATCATCGTCTTCAAAACAACGGAGCACGTGAAAGATAGCGTCGACGGAGCGGATGTGACCTAAGAATTGATTGCCAAGACCTTCACCCTTGCTAGCGCCGCGCACAAGACCAGCGATATCGACGAGTTCAAGTTGCGTTGGAATGATTTTTTGCGATTTTGCGATGGTTGCGATTTTATCAAGTCGATCGTCGGGAACACCGATACGGCCTGTATTTGGTTCGATCGTGCAAAAAGGGTAATTGGCCGCTTCAGCCGCAGCAGTTGCTGTGAGTGCATTGAAAAGAGTTGATTTGCCAACGTTTGGTAGGCCGACGATGCCGCAGTTGAATCCCATGGTGTTTTTTCCTTATAGCTTTATGATCGATATGTTACGCAGTGTGCACGTTTTTAAAAACCTAGTTTTTTCTTCGTGTATTCCGCGTGCTTGACACGCGGATCTAGATGCCTGGATCAAGTCCGGGCAACACACAGGGGAAAAATATGAACACAATGATATTTTACCACGTATCATGCCCTATTTAATGGAAAATCGGAATGTTTTTCTTTTATGAGCGTAGGTGAATATTAAAGCTAAAGCATTCCAAAGACTGAAAAATAGGCATGTGCTCTAAAATGCTTTCCACACGATTGTATATTATTCGGATCCCATTTGATGAGCGTATAGGTGGCACAACCTGCATACAAAATAGCCGCCAAACTTATTCCACCCTTGCTGAGGTACACGAAAATCAATCCAATCGTATAACAGATTCCCACCATCATCTTGGGGCGCTGTTTGAATCGTATTGCCGTTGATTTTACACCAATCATTTCATCGTCTGCGCTATCTTGAAATGCATAAATCGTATCATAGGCAATGGTCCAAAAAACACCGCATCCATATAGATACCAAACATCGGTGGTTGGTTGCCCACTTAAGCAGGCATAGCCCACAAGGACGCCTGTATTAAAAGCGAGTCCTAACACCAATTGTGGGTAGTACGTGATGCGTTTCATAAATGGGTATACGAAGAGTAGGATGGTGCCTATTAAGGCATAGAATTTAGCTGTTGTAGGTATAAGGTAGAAAACGATAAAAGCCAATGCGGCAAGGATGCTGGCAAAAAGCAATGCATGTTTGATGCTAAGTGTTCCAGCAGCAAGAGGACGCAGCTTTGTGCGCGCTACCTGACGGTCAATGTTTCGATCGGCCATATCGTTTATAATGCAGCCAAAGCCACTCATCAGAAAAGCGCCAACCGTTAAAAGCAGCGCGTATGTCAAGCATGCTGAAAGAGGCGCGCCTGTTGTATGGTAGCTGTGCGCAATTCCCCACAGACATGGCCAAGCAAGCAATATGCGTCCAATTGGTTTGTCAAAACGGACGAGAGTGAGGTATTGTTGGATTTGATTTTTCATAACGTTAGGCTTTTTAACATGACGACACGACTCTACCTTGCTTTTGATGTGAATGCCAAGTCTCACGTGCTGCCGGCAGAGGAATGTCACTATTTACTGCGTGTGCTTCGGTTAAAAGAAGGGGATGCAATCAACATCTATAACGAATGCGCAGGTGAATGGGAAGCGCGTTTATGTACTGTTACCAAAATGGGGTGCACCGTCGAATTAACAACACAACTAAGGGAGCCGTGCGCAGAGCCGCTAACGCGTCTTGTGTATGCGCCCTTGAAGCATGATGCTATGGCGTTTTTATTCGAGAAAGCGACAGAGCTGGGTGTGACGCATTTGCAGCCGATGACCAGTGATTTTTCGCAGAAATATGCGTTGCATGAGGATAAAATCCTGCGCCAGCTCAAGCAGGCATCACAACAGTGTGAACGTTTGTCTGTGCCCGTCTTGTTGCCGGTAGTTCGATTTGACGAGGTGATGCGTGAAGACACAGGTGCGTTTGGTTCTGTTCACATCGCATTAGAGAGGGCTGAAGCGCCTAGCTTCAGCGCTGCTCTGTCGTTGCTGGCGAGTACAACGCCATGTACATTTGTGATAGGGCCAGAGGGCGGTTTCTCGGGCCGAGAAGTAGATTTAGCTAAATCAGTCCCAAGTGTTCACGTTGTGTCATTGGGCCGGACGATTTTGAGGGCTGAAACGGCAGCAATTGTTGGGATGGGAGCGATTTCCATGTGGCGTGCTATATAAGCCAGGCCGTCGTCATTACGAACGCACCGAACGGCGGCTACCGGACAAATGCAGGTTTAAAATTTTGCCTGTGAGTTTTTTTCTCATCTGTTGTTCCATCTCTGCTGTTAGCTCATGTGCCTGAAGTGTAAAGCTTTCAAGATGCGACATCTTTAACATGTTAATTAGGTCGTCAATGCGTATACCTGGAGAGGTGAAAAAACTGTTTCTTCTGGCGTGCATGAAAGTATCGTGTAATTCTAAGTGATGTAGTTTTTTAAGGCACGATAGTGAATTGTTTTTAACCTCTGTAACGTCTTCGCAATTATTTAAAATAAGTATTTCAAGATTTGTAAAATTATGAATAAATACAAATAATAGATTGCTAACTTTGTTTGTTATCGTAAGTTTGTGAATCTGTAAAAGATCTTGTTTTTTTGAAGAACTAAGTCCTTCGATGTAAGCACAGGTTTCTTCCCACGTTAATCTGAATGTATTCTCTGCTGGGACGTCATCTGTGTCTAGCGATTTTGAAGCAGGAGATGTTGCATATAAGGCTGCACGTGATGTTACACGTGATGTTACGTGTGATGTTACGTGTGATGTTACATGTGATGTTACGTGTGATGTTGTGCACGGTGTTGAACAAATTACGGGATTTGTTAGATTGAAGGCTCCGCGAGCTGATTTTTTGCATGGCGATACTGGCATGTGCATGTCTCCTTCTTCGGCGGATTCCACAACGGGCTCTCTCATTGGTATTACAACGCCGCCGTTGCTAAAGCAACAGAATATATCGCTCATAAATGAGTGGGTAATCGGTTGTGCAGCTGCTAACTGATTCGTGCATCTTGATATCATTAAGATAAACAAAAATCCATAGATGCACGTGTGATAAGAAGAGCAAATATTTCCGCGTATTATTTTGTTGAAATGGCTCTGGTGTTGTTTGTTGACGTTGATCGTCATGTGAAAATCCCTTTTAATATAAAATGGTTTAATTGTTTTTAGGTAAGCTCAAAAAATATGCTCAGATACTGCGCAGTGGGCGTCTGTGTTTCTTTTTGGTATTTTGCTAAATTTTTTCACAAATTATTGTGTGAAACAATCTTATGTAGAGAATAACACATACTATAATTAGTTGTCATTTATTATTTTTTGTATACGCGCGATATTTAGTTGATTCTCGAGAATCACCATTGTATGCAACACTAATAGTGTTGTTTTTTAATTATTTTTTAACTAAAAGAAGCCTTCTGTCCATGGGCTATTTTAAAAGTTGACAATTTTCGATAAAAAAACTATAAATTAGATATAATAAATATGTCATGTTTAACACCTAAAAATGATCAGGCTCGCATTATCAAATGCGGGCTATTTTTATGTCTATACCCATCACAGATCATCTTGCGAACGCTACCGTCATTTTGATCCTAAAGGCCGCGGCCATCTAGGGCTGATGAAAAGATATGGATTGCTTTAAGCGCCGAGGCTTTTTCGCAATGATGGCGGACGGGAATAATAGAAAATACCAACACCTATTTTTCGTGAAATGGGTATAAAAAAGGAGAAAAATAAATGAAACGATTTAAAGAAATGTGGAAAAAAGGCTTACATAATCGTGGTGGGACGTATCGAGATGATGTACGTTTTGGCGCAGGCGACTTTGGTTCGAGCACAGCTATGTTTGCGGGAACATTTGGAAATTCATATCATGTGCCGGTGAGCAGGTTTGATCGTTTCGTGGAAGAAGGTTATCGCCAAAACGTGATTGCGTATCGCTGTGTGAACGTGATTGCACGGGCTCTTGCGAGTGTGCCATGGCTTTTGTATCAGCGTGATTTCTCTGGCGGAAGATCTGTGGACGAACACGAAATCGAATCGCATCCCTTGCTTGAATTGATGAACTGCCCAAGCCCGCGTCAAGCGGGTTCTTCATTTATGGAAGAGGTTGTGAGTTATCTTTTATTGTCGGGGAACAGCTATATCGAGGCCGTTTTGGATGGTGATGGCAAGCCGGTGGCTTTATTTCCGGTGCGACCTGATCGTGTGAAAATCCAACCCGGTGCGCGGGGTGTTCCAACATCGTATTCACTGCGCCTTGGTCATGATAAGAGTCGAGAATTTCCGGTGAATCCATTAACTGGGCAATCAAAAATGCTGCATATAAAATTGTTTCATCCCATGAATGATTGGTATGGATTAAGCCCGATGGAGGCCGCAGCAAAAGCGATTGATCAGCATAATGCTGTGGGTGGACATAATTTGGCCCTGTTAAATAATGGGGGGCGCCCATCAGGTGCACTGATGATTCGGCCAAATGATAATGGATTGGGTCTGACAGAGGGGCAGCGCACCAGTTTGCGCGGGGATTTGAAACGTGCCTATGAGGGATCAGATAATGCCGGCCGTGTCATGATTTTAGAAGGAGATTTCGAATGGAAAGAAATGGGCATGACACCAAAGGATTTGGATTTTGTCGAAGGAAAAAATGTTTCTGCACGCGAGATTTGCCAGGCCTTTGGCGTGCCGCCTATGCTTGCGGGCGTTCCCGGCGATGCGACGTTTGCGAACTACAGAGAAGCGCGTTTTCACTTATGGGAAGATACGATTTTGCCATTATTGGAGATGCTGGTTGCTGAGTTTAACCTGTGGTTGCAGCCCTATTTCGGGAGTGACTTAAGGCTAGGTTATGACCTAGACGGGATTCAAGCGCTGGCCCCAAAGCGAGAAGCCATGTGGCAGAAAATTGCCGCAGCAGATTTCTTGACAGAAGATGAGAAGCGGCAGGCGGTTGGCTATGGCGCCCGGCTCCAGAATTGAATGATTACTGCAGCCATCTGCGTTATCTGCGGTGCTCATTTACTTCAG
>JAZKAM010000101.1:0-124 GCA_040389145.1 Pseudomonadota bacterium | reverse complement strand
TAAACTCCGCTCCTCGAATCTTGCTGTCTTAGTACTCAGTCAATTCTGGAGCCGGGGCGGGTTGTGATCGAATGATTACTGCAGCCATCTGCGTTATCTGCGGTGCTCATTTACTTCAGTAAAC
>JAZKAM010000100.1:4729-11624 GCA_040389145.1 Pseudomonadota bacterium | reverse complement strand
TGTAATATTTCAATACTAAGCATGGTAAACCTGTGTCGCCTGCAGGGATGAAAAAGAGAGCGGGAGGAGGGAAGAAAGAGGCATGGTAAAAAAAAAGAACAAGCTGAGTTTGAGAGCAATAGGTCGACTTTACTCAACTCTGCAGTCACCAACTGCAGAAATTCCGTGGAGCCAAAAAGTAAAAAGTCTACGTTTACGAATAAACTAGGATGATTCGATTGTAGAACAATATATACAATGAAGAGTATGTTTAGTAACTAAAAATCCAGGCAGTGACTGGAGAAGTTCCCGAAAGTCAAAAGTAGAAATTTTATAGGAGTGAGTAAGTGGAGCAGGTGAGCGGAACGTATAGTCTATTTCCAAGCGTCGCCATGCCCACTTGTTTTACTGTCCGGTGTATCCAACTTCTCAGCTAGGCGAGATAGGTATTTGTCCTCTCGCAGCTCAAGTCCTTCCAAGGCAAGCTCTTGAATAAGGTGTGATACCAATTTGCCTTGTTGGTCCGCAAGGTGGGCGAGCAATGCGATTGTCGCGGTGTCGAAACGCACAGCGATTTTAGTGTTCTGTACCACCATTTATTGTCGCTCCCCGATTTCAGGCATTTGGATAGTTCTGTTCAATTCTAGCACAAAACAAAAAAGGCCCTTCAGTGTTACCTTCGGGCCTTTTTTGTTTTAGCCTAGGTTTAAGTTAATTAACTTAAACCTAGCAATAACGTCCGCTTAAGCAATTGCCTTAAGACGTGCATTGAAACGGGATTTATGTCGGGCAGCTTTATTAGCATGAATAATACCCTTGGACACCAATCGGTCAATGAGTGACGTGGCTTCACGGTACGCAACTTGCGCGTCTGCATGCACACCTTGCTGAATAGCTTGCGCTACACGCTTTAAATTGGTGGTCATACGGGACCGTTGCCAACGGTTGTTGTCTCTATGTTGCACACTTTGACGGGCGCGCTTCGCGGATTGCTTTGAATTAGCCAAGGCACAATCTCCAGTAAATTAAAAATTCAAAATAGATATGGAATTAGAAGTGGAATAATGCCCAGTTTTTTACCCGTTGTCAACGAGTTTGACCTTTTCTGGCCTTGAGGGGCGTGGTGCTTTAGAATGAGCCTTGTCCCAAAATTTGGTATTTTGGTCTCCGACCCCCATTAGTGGAGCGTGTTTTATGGTGCACATCGTTAAAAATCTGTCGTTAGTGAGTGTATGCACCCTCCTATCCCGTATTTTTGGCTTTGTTCGAGATGTCACAGTAGCCGTTTGCGTAGGCGCTTCGTGGCAATATGACGCCTTTGTGGTGGCTTTGCGCATCCCTAACTTTGGGCGGAGACTGTTTGCCGAAGGCGCCTTTACCCAGGCCTTTGTGCCCGTATTATGTACATATGAGGGCAAGCCTAAGCCCGCCTATATGCGCTTTATTAACGCCGTTTTTGGCCTGCTCAGTCTGGTGGTTTTGCTCATTGTACTGCTGGGGCAATATTTTTCAGGCGCATGTGTGGCCGTCTTGGCGCCCGGGCTAAGTTTGACCCCCGAACGCTTAACGTTGGCCTCCCAATTATTGGTCATTACTTTTCCCTTTTTGCTGTTTGTAGTCATCACTGCCTTTGCCGCTGCTATTTTGAATGCCCGTCAACATTTTTTGGCGCCGGCCTCAGCCCCCATTGTGCTTAATGTGACCATGATTGGTTTTGTGAGCTTTGCCTACTTCACAGGCCTAAGCACCGTACACGCTCTAGCCTGGGGGCTGGTAGCCGGCGGTATTTTGCAATTGCTGCTCCAGTTTTTACCCTTATCGCGTATCGGCGTGATCCCTAAACCTGCCCTAGACATGCAGGAGCCTGGTGTTCGGCGGGTATTAACCCTAATGGGGCCTGCCATATTGGGTGGCTCGGTCTGGCAAATTAATACCATCATTGATGGTATGTTCGCTTCATTTTTACCTTCAGGCAGCATTTCTTGGCTGTATTATGCCGAACGTTTATTTGAGTTCCCAATAGGCATTATCGGCGTTGCCCTATCTACCGTCCTGCTGCCATTGATGTCGGCAAAATCTCATCAAAAACTGGATGCAGAGTTTTCCCGAACGGTGGACTGGGGGATTCGTTGGACCTTATTGCTGGGTGTGCCGGCGGCAGTCTCTCTCTTTTTGCTTGCAGAGCCCATTTTTATCACCCTATTTCAACATGGTGCTTTTACGGCACAAGATAGTTTAAAGTCAGCTTGGGCTCTGCAAGCTTTTGCGCTTTCTTTGCCGGCACACTTTGCCATTCGGGTGTTGCTCAGTGCACACTATTCCCGTCAGAATTTCCGTTTCCCACTGAAAGTAGCCATATGCTGTTTGGTGGTGAGTGTTATGGGTAATTTTGCCTTGGTCGGCCCTTATGGGCATGTTGGCCTAGCCTTAGCTTCTAGCTTGGGCGCCTGGTTGAATGTAGGCTTACTGTTTTGGAGCGTCGTTCACGCTAAAGCCTGGGTATTTGAGCCAGGCTGGTTGCGCTATTTTGTTCAAATTATTATCGCCACCCTCGGTTTGACCCTCGTTGTTTGGGCGTTAAAAGGGGAAGTGGCTGTTTGGCATGTGCAGGGCGTTATCGCGCGTGCGCTCAGCTTGGCTGGCATTGTGGGTGTGGGCGTCTTGGTATACTTGGCGCTCTTGTTTTGTTTGGGGCTGCGGCCGAAAACAATGTTGGCGAACCCCTCTGGTGTCGCTTAGCTATTTATAGGGTTATTACAGGGTTAATGGAATGCAGGTTTATCGAATTGGTTTAATGGAAAGTGATTGCCCTCCCGCTGGTATCGTTATATTGGGCAATTTTGATGGGGTTCATCGGGGGCATCAAAGCCTTTTTGATGTGGCCAAGGGGATTGCCCAGGCTGAAAATTTGCCTATTTTGGTGCTTACCTTTGATCCGCCACCACAAGATTTTTTTAAAATTAGCACTTTTCAAAAGATTCAAACGTTGTCTCAAAAACTCGCAACATTTGAATCCTATGGTATCCTAAACTGCATCCTGCTGAAGTTTGATGAAGCCCTGGCTTCATTGTCACCAGCGGAATTTGTGGAGCGACTCTTAATCGAGAAATTACACGCAAAACACGTCATTGTGGGCAGTGATTTTCGATTTGGCCGAAGCAGGCGTGGCAGTGCTGCTGATTTGCAGCAGTGGCAGGGTAAGTTTGGTGTGCATGTGGTACCACCGCTATGTTTTGAAGGTATGCCCATCAGCAGCACTTGGATTCGCAGTTGTTTGCAGCAAGGGCAAGTGAAATTGGCGCACCAACTTTTAGGTAGGCCTTTTACGCATCAAGGTGTGGTATGCACTGGCCAACAGCGTGGGCGAAGCATCGGTTTTCCGACAGCCAATATTTCGGTGGCGCCTGACTTTTTAGTGAAGGGCGTTTACGCAGTAGAAGCGCGTTGGGCAGAGTATCGGTATTGTGGTGTGGCCAATGTGGGTACGCGCCCAACGGTGCAAGGTACTGATTGGGTATTGGAAGTGCATTTGCCTGGCTATACGGGTGACTTGTACGGGCAAACACTCGACGTGCTATTTTTAGAAAAATTACGTGATGAGCGGCAATTTGCGTCGTTAGACGCGTTGAAGATGCAAATTGCCGCGGATGTTCAAGCCGCTGCACAGTTTTGTGTGACTGTACGGTAACTGTTGAGGAAGTTGTTTTGAAAAACGAATACAAAGATACATTGAATTTGCCGGAAACCGATTTTCCTATGAAAGCGAATTTGGCTACACAAGAGCCTACGCGCTTACAGCATTGGGATGATATTCAACTGTATGAGCAAATTCGTGAGCGGTTTAAAGATCGCCCACGCTTTGTATTGCACGATGGCCCCCCTTATGCAAATGGGAACATCCATATTGGCCATGCACTCAACAAAATTTTGAAGGATATGATCGTCAAATCTAAAACCTTATCGGGTTTTGATGCCCCCTTTGTGCCAGGTTGGGATTGCCATGGTTTGCCGATTGAGCATGCCGTAGAAAAGAAAATGGGCAAGCGCATGCACCAACAAGAAGATAAAGCAGCGTTTCGTGCCGCATGCCGTACCTTCGCGCAAGAATTCATCGACTTACAACGTATTTCTATGAAGCGCCTTGGCGTTTTGGCGGATTGGAAGCATCCTTATCGCACCATGTCACCAGATTATGAAGCCAACGTCATGCGTACCGTTATTCGAGTATATGAGCGCGGCTATTTAGTGCGCGGTCTGAAACCTGTCTATTGGTGTTTGGATTGCCAATCTGCCCTAGCAGAAGCAGAGATTGAATACGAAAACAAAAAATCGAATGCATTGTATGTTGCCTTTGCAGCGGTCAATCCGGCTGTCGTTGGCCAGAGCTTTGGTGTGTCTGATTTATCTCAAGTGGATGTGGTCATTTGGACCACTACGGGTTGGACATTAGAGGCCAACGAAGCCGTCGCTTTAAACCCTACCTTAGATTATGCGTTGGTAGAGGCGGAAGGCGCTTATGGGCTTGGTCGATTTATCGTTTCTGAACAATTATTGCCTACGGTTGCTGAAAGCCTAGGTTGGACGAATGTTCGTACCTTGGGTAAAGCGGTAGGTAAAGCGTTGGAAGGCCAAAAGTTCTTCCATCCTTTCCATACCAGCAAGCAAGTACCATTAATTGTCGGCAACCATGTCACTAACGAAGCAGGTACAGGTTGCGTACATACTGCGCCTGCGCATGGTCTGGAAGATTTTTGGGCAGCACAACCGTATAACTTACCGGTGGACAACCCAGTAGGGCCTTCAGGTGTATACCGCGCAGGCGCATACTTTGCTGGCCAACATATCGATAAAATCATGCCTGGATTGGTGGAAGTGCTCACCGCCGGTAAACGATTGTTGTCTCAAGCACCGTTGGTACATAGTTACCCGCATTGCTGGCGCCACAAAACGCCCGTCATTTTCATGACCACACCGCAGTGGTATATCACGTTAGATGAACTAAAAAACCGCGCTTTGGCAGAAATTGAAAAGGTGACTTGGTTGCCACAATCTGGTCATGCGCGCATGCAAAGCATGTTAAAAAATCACCCAGGCTGGTGTTTATCTCGCCAACGTTTATGGGGTGTCGTATTACCGTTCTTCTTGCATAAAGAAACAGGCGCGGTGCATCCAGACATGATGACATTCCTGCCCAGCATTTTGGCGGAAGCAGATACCCAGGGGATCGAAGCTTGGCACAATGTGAAGCTGAGTGATTATTTGTCACCGGAAGACTGTGCCAACTATAGTAAATCAGAAGACATTTTGGACGTTTGGTTTGACGCAGGCTCATCTTATGCCTGCGTCTTAGCCAAACGTCCTGACTTAAAAGTACCAGCAGATGTGTACTTGGAAGGCTCCGACCAACATCGTGGTTGGTTCCAAGCAGCGCTATTAACGGGCTTAGCTGCTGATAATTTGGTGCCATTCAAAACAGTCATTACCCATGGTTATACTGTAGATGAACAAGGGCGCAAAATGTCTAAGTCTGTGGGGAACGTTGTTGACCCACTGACGGTTATTCAACAGTCTGGTGCTGACGTGCTCCGCCTGTGGGTAGCCTCTGTGGACTACCGTAGTGAAATATCCGTTTCACCACAAATCTTGGCGCGCTCCGGTGATGCATACCGACGTATTCGAAATACCTTACGGTACTTGTTGTCCAATTTGAATGACTTTGATCCAAAACAGGATGCTTTGCCGCAATCAGAGTGGTTAAGCTTGGATGCTTGGATAGTCCGACAAGTCTATGCCTTGCAGGCAGACGTCATACGTGATTACGACAACTATCAGTTCCACCAAGTGGCCCATAAAGTTTTAAACTTCTGTGTATTAGAACTAGGCAGCTTTTACTTGGATGTCACTAAAGACAGACAATATACCAGCCAAAAAACTTCAGTGGCACGGCGCTCTACGCAAACGGCTATTTATCACATTGCTTCTGTATTGGTTCGGGTCATTGCGCCGATGCTGAGCTACACCGCTGAAGAAGTATGGCAACACATGCCGGGCGAAAAGGATGATTCTGTTTTCTTAACTGAGTGGTTAAGCAATCCAGTGCCTGCAGACGACGCAGCAGACGAGCGTTGGGCTGCATGTCAGCAATTGCGCCAGGTCGTGAACAAAGCCTTGGAAGCACAGCGTGCTGCAGGCGGTATTGGCGGCGGCTTAGAGGCAGTTGTTAACCTATATGTTTCTGCTGAATGGCATCCTGCCTTGACGTTCTTAGGCAATGAGTTGCGATTTGTCTTAATTACCTCTGAAGCTCAATGGCACGATATAGCGCGTAAGCCTGCAGATGCTCTAGAAACAGAATTGCCCGGTGTCTTTATTACCATAGCAGCCAGCGCCCACACAAAATGTGCGCGTTGTTGGCACCGCCGTGAAGATGTCGGTACCATCGCCGCGCACCCCACTATTTGTGGGCGCTGTGTGGATAATTTACCAGAAGGAATTGGTGAGGTTCGTGCGCGTGCTTAAACGCTTTTCTGGGTTATATATCTTAGCGTGGGTCTTGGCCGATCAAGGCATCAAATACTGGGTGCTGAACCGGATGAGTACGGGAGACGTTATTCCTGTACTGCCTGGCTTCGATCTACGTTTAGGGTTTAATCCAGGTATTGCGTTTGGTTTGTATCACGACGTTGGTATGTTTGCTCGCGGCCTTATGTACAGCTTTATTGGCGCCCTCATCATTTGGGTGGCAATGGAAGCCGGTAAGGCGATAGAGCGCGGCAATCAACTAAGTATTTTGGCGTGGATAACCGTGCTTGCCGGCGCTTTAGGTAATTACATTGACCGTTTGTGGCGTGGGGCAGTAGTCGACTACATTGACCTGTATTACGGTCAATGGCATTGGTATACCTTTAACTTGGCA
>JAZKAM010000100.1:0-4719 GCA_040389145.1 Pseudomonadota bacterium | reverse complement strand
GTGGGCGCTGCCTTATTGGTGTTTGAGTTATATCGAGAACAACGGCAATCTGCTGTCACCGAGTCACTGCCTGTGGAAGCAGAGGCCCCTCCAGTTTCAGAGCCCAAACGTATTGCCTTAGTAGAAGAAATTGTCGACTAGCCGGCTAATTAGCTGGGTATTTGAGCGTGTATTGCGGAGCAAATGATGAGCCTAACGCGTGTTATTTTAGCGAACCCCCGTGGGTTTTGTGCCGGTGTAGACAGAGCTATTCAGATGGTAGAGCTGGCGCTACAAGAATTTGGTGCGCCTATTTATGTTCGGCATGAAATTGTACACAACGTGCACGTGGTTCGCCGTTTGGAAGAAATGGGCGCTATTTTTACAGACGAGCTGAATGACATTCCCGAAGGCTCTGTCGTGATTTTTAGCGCGCACGGGGTTTCAGAAGCCATCGTAGCACAAGCCAAGCAACGACAATTCCAGATTTTTGACGCAACCTGTCCTTTGGTCTCCAAAGTGCACATGCAGGTTGTTCGCTACAGCCGACAAGGTCGTGAATGTATTCTAATCGGACACGCCAAGCACCCTGAAGTAGAGGGCACCATGGGTCACTACAGCAATGAACAAGGTGGCATGTACTTGGTGGAAACACCAGAAGATATCGATGCGCTGGTTTTGAAAAACCCAGCGCACGTAAGTTATGTTACGCAAACGACCTTATCGGTTGCGGATACCCAGCAGATGATTGAACAACTCAAGCGTAAGTTCCCTGCTATAGCAGGCCCAGCAAAAGAAGACATTTGTTACGCTACCCAAAACCGCCAAGACGCCGTCGACAAGCTGTCGACGGTTTGTGATACGGTGTTGGTGATTGGCTCTCAGAAGAGCTCTAATTCACAGCGTTTAGCGGATTTAGCGCAACGTAATGGCTTAAAAAGCTATTTGATAGACGATGTATCCCAGCTGACGGCTGATATGCTCACAGACACCAAGGTTTTAGGGGTCACTGCTGGTGCGTCTGCTCCTGAACATTTAGTCCAAACATTGCTTAACCACCTAAAAAGCCGCTATCAGGTGCAAGTAGAAACACTAGACGGGCCAGTCGAAGATATGTACTTTGCATTGCCTGGTGTGTTTCGTAGCTTAGATGTCCGAAAGCAAAGGGCAGAGGTTGTTGAGTAGAAAGTTTGGCTTAGATGCATGACGTGCTCATACGTTCTTTGTATCTCATTCCTTTTAGTGCTGAAGGAATACTGACGGGCGTGCTGTTACACTTAATAATATAAAAAAACCTATAATAAATATTGTTACAACAATATGCATCTGAATGGCACAATCGATAGAGGGGGCGCTATGGCTTACGATGAATTTCACGTGAGAATCTATAATTCTTTGATGAGCCCAGAAAGCTCAGGTGTTCACTTGTTTAAAACAATTAAGGGAGTTGAAGTCGAGCATCTATTTTCAGGGGTTGGCCCAGATGGCAAGTATTTCAAGCTTTCTGTCGATGATATGAATCAAATTATTGAACTGTATAAGGAAAAAAAAGTTCAATTTAATGAAGGAAAAGTGTCCGTAATTCGTGACAGGCAGGTTTCAATATACCCACCACTATTTGACCATGCTCGTGAGGTTAAAGGTACGGAAAATGGTTCAAAGCGTGGCATAAGCTGGCTCGAACAGCTCAACTATTGGCATAGTATGGTGCGGCCTGATGGTAGTGAAAGTTTCACTTTTCTTCACGAAGAAGTTAAAAGAATTAATGTGGCGGCTTTAGATGGAATGCAGCTTCGCTGTGATTATCTTCTTGAATGTTTGAGAAGGCCTTCCAATGTCGAAGGTCGATCAATGTCCGCTGAAGCAGTTGTTGCAGAAATTTTTAAACTTCCGCCTATTATCGAAAGCATATCATACTCCGAGTTAAATGAAAGAAAAGAAAGTGTTTTAAAGCTTCTTGATTTCGCGTTCAAAAAAAGCATACCCGCAATTGATTTTTCTAAAAAGGATGAACTTTTCAACGGTATATCTGTGCATGAATATGTGGCGGTACTTCTCGCGCTTTCCAATCTTCCTACTGTTTTTGAACGGCTGTGTGACGCCGGGATTTTTGGTCAGGCATTGAAAGAGTTTTTTGGAAAAAGTGATGGACCTGTAGAATTCAGCAAGCAATTATTAAATTCTTCAATCTTGCTTTTATCAACTGTATTCTTAATTTTACCTGTGCGCGCTATATTTTCTTACATCTCTTATGTGAGAGATGTTCGTCAGCACGATAAAGCTGCAAAGTTTTTAAAGGAAAAAGAAAGTCAGGATAATCCTGATGCGGTTAAAACCAGTTTTTCTGAAAATGATAGTCTCTCACGATCAGCGGTGCCTGTAACGACGTTAAGAGAGTTTCCGTCACAAGCAGCGCCAGAGTTACCCGCGCCAGAGTTTGTTTTGGGCTCGCAGTCAGAAAAGGGCCATAAATTGGGCAGTTAAAACTGCCTGATTTGCCATAAACTGCTCATGGGAAAACAGTCTTCGTAAATTAGTTTCGTTTATGTATGAGTGATTTGTGTGGCAGGTTTTTGGATAAACATCTCACGTAGCATCATCTCTTAGAATATATGCAGTTACAACTTGTAGCTGCATAGTACTTATATTTTGTTGGCTCTTATCCTAAAAATCTGTCTTTCTTCCACGCCTACAGTTATTCCCAAATCAGCCGATATTCCCTAAGAATGACCTTTTAGAATTTAGTGCGCCATTACATTCTGGGGAATCCGAACATGATGAATAGTAAAGAAGAACAAGAAGCTGCCATTATTGAAGAACTAAAGTCTATTATCGCTATAGTAGACCAAATAAAAAAAGAGTCCGATCTATTAAGCGTTTTGTTTGTTACATTATTGCACGAAAGGGCGCGGATATCAGCTGCACTTGTGTATCCAAAACTATTTGTTGCCTCATCAGCCAACGATATGATTGCCAGTTACCGTGCTACCGTTCAAGCGCAACTTTCCATGGTGGAAGAACGCTACCGGGAATTGTCAAAAACTAATTTGTCTTTCATGAAAGACATTCAAGATGCATCTCAGATCAAGCGAACCTTGAACGAAGCATCTCAGGTTGGGTCTAAATACCATGCTATTTCTGAACTTAACACAGCCTTAACGCACAATTTAGAAGAGTTTCAAAGAAACAAGGATATCCTCGGAAAAATTCAAAGAAAATCACTATCTGAAAGCACTTATAAAGCTGGAAATATTCTTGTTGAAGAAAAAATCACTGCCGCTCAATTGATTGCTGAACTGAATGCTTTCACAGTAGATGTACAACGTAAAAACGCCGAATGTGTTGCCGCAGCCGAGTCTCTAATGCCATGGGATGCCAGCAAGCAGCAACAGTTGGATGGGTTAAATCAAACAACCAAAACTGATCGGAAAGATATCCAGGCAGCGCTTGACCGCCTTTATTTCCATTGTGAAATAGCAAAAAAACAATTGCCGGCTGAAGAGTCTCAAATGGTTAAAGAAGCTTTAGCTACGTGTGAGAGTGCTGTGTTTGAATTGCTCAAGACGCACCATGATGTGCGCTATCCTGAGCGTATTGCACGGATTCATGCTCAAAAAATGGCCGAAGTAGCTGCAGAAGAAGCCAGAGCGAATCAACAAAACGACGCTTCAGGAACAGCAGCCCGCCCAGCAGGTTTTATAAGTACCGTATTAGGCTATTGGGCGTATTTAAAACGGTTATTGGTGCCAAATGGCTTTGATGTTGCTGGCGTGTTAAGGGTGGTTGCGTTTGTTGCACTGTTTCCCATATCGCTTATAGGTACAAGCATTAGTTATTATCAGAGCAAGCCTCGGACCGAACTGGCCGGCGTTCAGGAAACGGTTACACCTGGCGCTGATGGAGATATGTCAGCCAGTGATCTAAAACAATCGAAATTACTTTTGCTTGGCAGCAAGAACAGTACTAAACCGGTTGGTCCAAGTCATCAGGATGGGGCAGGACTAACAACAAAACCCAAGGCTTAGTAGGGTAGTAAGTATGGTATTGCGGGAGTAAACTTGGCTCAGTTGTACTTCGCTCTTTGGAGGCTCTGATGCAAACCGGTAGTCTATCGGAGAGGGAGTCTGGCGCGAGATCACCGCGCGATAGAATGAGTGAGCTTGTAAATTTAGCGAGGGTGCTTACCAATGAAATGGATGCCCATCGGTTTTCACTTGAGACACTTAAATATAATGTTCTTCATGAAGGGGTGCTACTTGAAGATGCGGTTACAAGAACTTTACGTGAGAATAGCCGCTACGCAGCGTCGCTGCAGTCAGAAAAATATGAAACGAGTCAGCTTGCTGCCAGTATAGAACGATGCGCTTCTGAATTCTTCGCTCTATTTGATCGCTATATGAGCTTTGCGGAAGCTCGCAATGATGAAGAGACTACAGCATTCCTTAATGCCCAGATTACCCAATTCTCTAAACACATTGAATCCTACAGGCAATCGGCTGAAGCGGTAGATACTGGCATAAACGATTTATTACAGATTGTCACCAATGGCATTACGGAAGCAGAAATGGGCCGATTTGGTGTATCGATTACTTCGGCTGAATCCCCGTATCTGGTGGGTGTAGAGATGCGGCCTATATCCCCAGCAATCATTACGCAGGCATCAGCATGGCGTGAACTTCGGGTGCCGTCAGATGATGAAAGCTCTCAAACACAGAGCGAAGATTCCTCGAATGCAACGAA
>JAZKAM010000099.1:0-1957 GCA_040389145.1 Pseudomonadota bacterium | reverse complement strand
TATTTCCGTACAAAACCCACTTCATCATCCTTCACATCGACGTTTTAACGCAGAAACCCTGGATAACTCAGGACACCCCTCGCCCGCGCCGGGAATTCGAACAATAGATGGCACTATTTCGCGGGAGAGGGGTGACCTTTCGGCAAGGCTGTGTGACATTATGTAGATGATTTCGTAGAGTACTGACTTCTTAACTATTAGAGGTTTACTCAATGGAAAACATAAGCATAGAATCTACAGAGGCATCATTTCATCAATGGCGCTCACAGCGCAGCAGTCGTGCAGAGTTGATTCCTGAGCATCTTTGGAATATGGCTTTAGGGCTTTATCCACAATACAAGCGGTCTAAAATTTGTCGTCAGCTGGGGCTTAGTGGTGGTCAATTCAAGCAACGTTTAGATGGCTTTCGTCCCGCATTTGCTGATACCGGTTTTGTCTTGGCCTTGAACGATGAGCCAAAAGCGGATCCTAAAGTACACCAAGAAGTGCAATTGGTTATACAAGGCAAAGAGCGGGCATTAACGTTTTCTGTTGGTACGGATGCGCTATTACAGATATTACCTCATATTGGTGCGTTGCTATGATTCACATCACAACGCAGCACCGTCTGCATATAAGAATTGAGCCGATCGATCTTAGAAAAGGAATCGACGCTTTAGTTGGCCTTTGTCGCCAAAGCATAGGTTCGCCATATAATGGCACCGTGTTTGCTTTTCGAAACAAAAGCGGCATAGCCGTCAAACTATTGGTTTACGACGGCACGGGATTTTGGCTCTGCACCAAACGATTTTCACAAGGCAAATTGCGTTATTGGCCCAAGTCTTGTGACGAGCGAGTTTGCGCAACGACCATGGCGATTATCCTCAATCAGGGACAACCGGCGGAAATGAGCCCTGCTTGGCGAGCTCTTCCAAGCTCTGCTTGAGCGTTTTTTTGTAGTGCCAGGGTAACCAATCGTTTGGGTTTTGTATCACCGCTTTTTCGTTATCTATCAGTGCGCACATGTACTCACATGGGTTAATCTCGTTTTGAGCCGCGCTGTATAGAGCCGATTGCACGAAACTCGCAAAGGCTGCGCTGCTTAAACTCTTATAAAACATAGAGGATTTTCGTACCTGAATCACAAGCTTCAACGCGCGCTCAACGATATTCGTATCCAGAGGCGCATGGGGATGACGCAAAAACTGAGATAATTGTGTCCAGCGATTTAAGATATAGTCAATGGCCTTACCAGCAGCAGAGTTGGGCTCAAACTCTGCCTTTTGTTCTTCAAGATATAATTTAAGCTCAGCCATAACCGGCGTGCTTTTTTCTTGATGATACGCAAGGCGCTTCTCATGGCTGAAACCTTTGGTGTGGGCCTCATGGTCATAAATACGGCCAATTAATCCTATCACTTGATCGGCCACATCATCATAGCCATTTGGCAACTCGTAAAACTGTCGCCTGGCATGTACCAGGCAAAAACATAAGACGTACAAATCATCAGCGATCCCTTGCGGAATATTGGCTGATAAAGCGTCGCACATCATGATGGGTAGGTCTAATTTGGCATCACGCATCATCATGATATCAGCAATACACTTTCCAGCCGTACGATTATCTGTAATGTAAAGATACGTGCGATGGTCTTCATGAAGGCTCACAATGCCTGTGGTGTAACAGGTGTGTTGGCTTTTTTCACCTTTTTTCGCTGCTTTCGCCGCTTTGATTTCGCTCATGATTTTTACAGACGTATCATCATAGCAAAGCGCCACACCATTGGCGGCATCTTGAGATAATGCCTTATATAACGCTTTTAACATCGTCTCAAATCTAACCATTAAATCCCACTGTGTTGATGCAGGAAGGGGTATGCCTAAATGGTTTTGCAGTCTATCTTGGCGATAAAGCGGCACTGCCATAAAGTATTTGTTAATCATTAGCATCGCGATGAAAGTTGCATCATATTTTTGAT
>JAZKAM010000098.1:0-4999 GCA_040389145.1 Pseudomonadota bacterium | reverse complement strand
CTTGTAGCTGGTTCTCTGGCGATGGGTGCGGCTCATGCAATCGATATGAGCATCATGAATGACATGTACATTGGTTTTGATGTGGATAAAACATCAATTGCCTTTAAAACATTGGAACAAGTAGACTATGCGCGCATTTATCAAAGCGTGTTCACTGCCTACACACCCTACATCGGTTATGAAATTTACCCCGCATTCGCACTTGAACTTGGGTATTACAATTCCGCATACCGTCCTAAGACTGTCAGCACCATCAAAGGTAGTGTGCCAATTGCTGGGACATCTAATGCAAAAGTAACCGGCTGGTACCTTGATGCGTTGACCGAATACAACGTTTGGGAAGGTTTGGATCTGTTAGGTGCCGTTGGTGTTGAACGCATTCAATTAGGCGTGAATAACGTGAACTCCGTTGGTTACTACTTAACACCAACGTACGTGTTAGGTGCGCAACAACAAACTGTTGCTCGTCTTAGCCTTGGTTTAGGTTATGATTTCACCAAACACATGAGTGCACGTTTCATGGTTCGCGCAAACAATGCGACCCTAGCTCAAACTGCACACTATGTTATGCACTACTCTTTAGGTGTTCAATACGCTTTGTAAGAGATACGTTCGCATACTTTCGGAAAAAGGCGGTGTTATCACCGCCTTTTTGTTAAGCAAACTTTAAGTTAGAATTCACAATAAATGTAACAGCTCTTAAGGTTTATGACGTCCTGAGGATGTTGAGCCAGACGTATGTGTGTGGTCCGATCCATCTGATCGCTTAAATAAACGTTTGAATCGGCTGAGGAATGAAGGATTGGTTGGCGGCCCATCTAATTTAAATTGTTCAAGAATATCGGATGGTTTTGATGGACTGTGTGCGTTGCCTTTCATCTCGCTATCGAATAGATGATCCCCATAATATGAGTGAACAACCTCTCTATTGTTTTGTTCTGAATATGAAGATGTTTTTTTTCTCTCTTTCTTTTTGAATAATGAAAAAAAAGAAGTGTTTTGTTGTTTTGGTAAAATATGAACAAAACGATTTAAATTAATATTATCCTTATTGCCTGCCCCTAAAACAATGGGTGATGGAGATGTTAAATTGTCTTTTTCATGCGTGTATACATGAACATTGACTACAGGGTCTGCCTTCGGACTCGTGTGGTATAATTCCAACTTGTTTTTCAAAAATTCCTGGTTTCCTTGCGCATGAATTCCGGAAGGGGTCCACAAATGTAGGTCGATAGATTTTGGCCAGTATTGATCAAAATTGCTTTTGGATTTACTTTTTCCGAGGTTATGAAATAGACAGGCGTTGGCAATCTCCATAGCAGGCACACTTGATAAATTTTCCCCATAAATTTCAATATGAGAATATTCATAAAGATGTTCTGAAAGTGCTTGTTCAATGGCTTGAATGCTTAGTTTTGGAATGGATTGTGCTGTTGTCGCATGGACCAACAATTTTATGCGAGAGGATCCCTCTTGGCAAGGTGTTAGTATTTTTACAGAACAATTTTCTGAAACATTGAATATTTCAGAAACAATCCAGTATTCTCTGGGGGCTTTTGAGAAATCAGTAACCAGACATCGCTTCTTAATGTGTGCGCCAGCTATGGATTTGCACCAAAAGTTTACTTCATTTGAATTTGTTTTTTTTGTTGCAGCGTTGTCACTCTGCCGTTTTGATAGCTCTCTCTCTTTTGGATGGCTTTCCTGGGATTCGTCAAGGAAAACACTTTGCGATCTGATAAAATTAAAATCATTAATAAAATTGTCGTTTTCAAATAGGTGTTCTGCATAATTTGTTTTTATCCAGACTCTTAAGTGTAACGGGATAAAGTAGTCGACAACTTGATTTTTAAAATACGGTTCAAGTTGTGTGAATTCGTCTGTCGACAAAACTTGTGATTGATGGTTTTTTTTTGTGAATTTTTCTAATTGTGTGGACGACAGGTTGGCACTTAAACCAATCAATAGGATTAAAAAATAGCCAAAATTGTTTATGGATTCCTGTTTATCCTCCAAGCCATAGCGTTCTAAGATGAATGCTACAGATTCTCTAGAGAAGTGCTGTATTAATATGTTTAGAATTAACTCGGAATCTAAGGTTTCGCTGGATGGAACTTCACCGATAGATGCAATATAAGTGGTCCATAAACCTGACCAATAGCGAATGACATCAACCGTGTTTGTTTGCATACCCAGTCTACCCAAATAGTTTGTTTACTTACTTTATAAATTTAGTTCAGTGACGAAAATTAAGCGGGCAGATGCACTATACAGTAAGGCTGGCTACGTCATGTCGGCGCTTGGGATGAATCTGAACCTATTTTTTAAGTGGAGAATTTTTATTATGTAGCGGGCAAGGTGAGAATTATTGTTGCTGAGCGATAATTCATGCATGCTGATCATTAAATATTATCGCTGTGTAAAATTTTTCGATTCTCAGAAAAACTTGTTATAGAGTGTTTAATTTATATATTTAGCTCCATTGGCTATGCATGCTTAAAAGGATGGGTTGATGGGGCTGGGCTAAATGGAGGATATGTTGTATTGGCTGGATCGAAAAATTGTGATTTTAAATCGTATCTACCAAACTGTTTTTTTTCAAGAACGAACCATGCTAGAACTGTTTAATGTTTTGACGGTATGAATAAGGCTCAATTTAGTCTCTATAACAGCATCGATGCTAATTGGGCGCTTACCTTGTTGGAAAGTGAAGCGTGTTCTGAAAATTCTTGTATAGCTCCTTTGTGTATCCGTAGAAGCTTTTTAAAGTATTTTGGCATAATACGGGTGTTGGTCATAATAGTGGGGTTCTGGTCTATTCAAGCCTACGCATTGGACGATGCTGCTTTACCTATGGGTGTCTCAGTTACTATGGGTCAGGCAAATATCACTACATTAAATCAAAAGCTAACGGTGCAGCAAAACAGTGATGTGGCCATTTTGCAGTGGGACCATTTTGATATTGGCGCAGGCGCAACTGTTCAATTTGATCAGCCGAATGCCCGGTCTGTAGTTCTAAATCGCATCCACTCACACGCTGGCACTCAAATTTTAGGAAATTTAACTGCCAACGGCCAGGTGTTTTTAATTAATCCCAATGGTGTATTGATTGGGAAAAATGCGCGTGTGGATGTTGGGGGCTTTGTTGCATCTACTTTATCGATAGGGGACGATGATTTTTTAAGCCATCGTTATTTCTTTTCTCGGAATAAAAATGAGGGCTCTGGCAGTGTGGTGAATCAAGGTGATATTACGGCATCTTATGTAGCACTGTTAGGAACCATAGTGCAAAATGAAACCAATATTGATGCTGTTCATGGCACCGTCGCATTGGCAGCTGGAAACGCTGTAATTTTGCAACTTGAAGAGGAACAATTATTTGGCATTCAAGTGGAGTCTGATGCATTGCAAGCTCTGGTAAAAAATAACCATCTTGGTGTTACAGATACTGGCCGGCTGGTTTTATCAGATACGGCCTTGAATACCCTGTTTTCTACGCTCATTGAAGAGAATACAGCGGCGAATGCAATTGTTGTCGATGAAAGTGGGTGTTTAAATTTGGTTTGGCAAACGGGTCACATTGTTGCGCAATCGGCGCTGTTGCAAACCGACTCGCATGGTATTGTGAGTGTCTCAGGCACGATTGATGTGAGTTCAGATGAGGGTGTTGGGGGGCTAATTCAAGTAACCGGTCAACAAGTAATGATTGCCGATGGTACGCAGCTTTTGGCCCAAGGTGCGCAGGGCGGTGGTGCAATTGACGTAGGGAGCGATTGGGAAGGTGAGGGCGGCCTATTTCAATCGACTTTAACATTGGTCGGTGACGCCCTATTAGATGTGAGTGCCTGTGACATAGGTGATGGTGGTACTATTGTTGTGCGCTCAGATATACAAAATTTAGATTCTATTACAGTTGTTGAAGCTAAATTATTGGCTAAAGGAGGCATAAATGGTGGTAATGGTGGTCGTATTGAAACATCAGGCCATTACTTAGAAACCGAGCGCGCGCGAGGTAGTGCAGGCGCTTATGAGGGAGTGAGTGGTATATGGCTCTTTGATCCTTTTGATGTAACGATTGCACATGCGGGTACGCAGCGTGGGGGAGCTTTTGGTGCTGGTATGTGGACGTCAACAGCAACGTCGACGATTCTCGATTCAAATATTAATACCTTACTGAATGCAGGCACCAATGTGACGATTCAGACGGGGACAGACAGTATTGGTTCAAACGGTAGTATTACGATGGATAGTACCGCAGTGATTGCTAAAACGGTCGGCACTGGGGCAGTGACCTTGGCCTTGAATGCAAACCGCTCTATTTTATTGGCAGGTCAAATATATGCGGGTGCTTTATTAGAAGGAAGCACATCGCATGGTTCGATTAACTTGCACCTAAATGCAGCCAGATCTAATGTGACAGGCATGGTTTCTTTGAACGGCGCAACTATTTATACCCAAGGCGGGGATTTTACTGCGTATGGTGGCAGCAGTGGTACCTCATATTTGCTTGGTAATTCAGATAGTAGCTCCGACGGTGATGCAGGATTTTACTTTTCCAACGCCAATCTTTATACCAGCGGTGGCAATATTGTGGTGTGGGCCGCCAATGGCCCTACTGTGTCAGGTTCAGTCGGTGCAGTAGACTTACATGCTGGGGTGATTTCTTCTGCGGCCGGGAATATAGCGATTCGAGGCGATGCGTCTGGCGCAAATTTTTATGGACTATATACTTTTCCTTCTGATTGCAGCTCATTAAAATCTTTAACCATTTCATCAACCACAGGTGACGTTAGTTTGATTGGTACGAGTTCTCTTGCGAGTACTGGACCTATCGAGCTCGATTTTAGTAAGGATTATAGCCTTTCTATTACGTCTGTGTCAGGTAATGTATACATTGGGGGCACCTATACCAATACTACTGGGTCTGCTACGTTGAATATTCAGGCGGGAACGACAATCAGTAACACCAAAGGCAATGTGATTGTCCAGCACTTTTTGC
>JAZKAM010000097.1:7720-15394 GCA_040389145.1 Pseudomonadota bacterium | reverse complement strand
CTGGGGTCCCCAGCAAGCTCCAAAACTTTGTTGAATTGTGTCTCGAATTTGTGGATAACCAGGTCAAAGACACGTACCACGGAACGAGTAAATTGATGGGGCCTTTGGCTCTGACTCTGTTCGTCTGGGTATTCCTGATGAACTTGATGGATTTACTCCCGGTAGATGCTCTGCCTCTATTTGCTCAAGCCACGGGCGGCGCACATTATTTCCGCGCTGTACCTACAGCAGATCCGAATATGACACTTGGCTTGTCGCTTTCTATTTTCTTTCTAGTAATATTTTTCAATATTAAGACCAAAGGCCCCTTTGGTTTTATCAAAGAATGCTTTTGCGCACCCTTAGGTGGCAAGCTTTTTTTCGTGAACGTGTTTTTGCGTATCATTGAAGAACTGGCAAAACCTGTTTCATTAGGTTTGCGGCTATTCGGTAACATGTACGCAGGCGAACTGATTTTCATTCTTATCGCGTTGATCCCGTCTGTGTTTGGTCAGAGTCCTTTGGGTTTAAGTTGGGCAATTTTCCATATTTTGATCATCACTTTGCAGGCATACATCTTTATGATGTTGTCGATTGTGTATCTGAGTATGGCTCAGGAACACCATTAACCTAAAGGGTGTGAGTCACAAACACTGAAATAGTGTTACGTTATTTAGATTTTTGTTTTGTTGTTATGTAGAGGTACTAAGATGCAAACTATTGAAATTATTGCTCAGCTTCAAGGCACTACGATTATGGCGGTTGCTTTCCTGATTGGGATTGGCGCTATCAGTACTGCTTTTGGTTTTGCAATGTTGGGCGGAAAGTTTCTGGAATGCGCAGCGCGCCAACCTGAAATGGTCTCTATGTTACAAGGTAAATTGTTTATTCTTGCGGCATTATTAGATGCGGTCAGTATGATCGGTGTTGGTATCGCGTTGTTCTTTACCTTTGCAAACCCATTTGTTGCAGAGTTCTTGACGCACGTACACTAATCTTCGACTCGTTGTTGTGAGGCGTTTCCATGAACATTAATGCCACCTTATTGGCGCAAATGATTACTTTCGGCCTTTTTGTTTGGTTCACATTACGTTATGTGTGGCCACCCATTACGGCTGCGCTTGACGAACGTCGTGCAAAAATTGCCGAAGGTTTGGCTGCCGCAGAGCGTGGTGAACGTGCTTATGAAGAAGCGCAATCACGCGTAGAAGAGCAAATGCGTTTGGCACGACAAGACATAGCTATTCTATTGGAACGCGCACAGGCGCAATCCGAAGCTATCGTTACCCAGGCAAAACACCAAGCAGTGGAAGAGTCTCAAAAAATTCACGCTCAGGTTCAGCGTGACTTAGAGATGATGGCCAACAATGCGCGTCAAGAGCTGCAAGGGCAAATCAGTAGCCTTGCGTTGCTGGCTGCTGAACGCATACTACAGCGCTCCGTCAATAAAGATGACCATGAGCGCTTGGTTGCTGATTTGATTAAAGGTATGTAGCAGCATGCAAGAAAATCTTTCTATTGCGCGGCCTTATGCAAAAGCACTGTTTGAATCTGCTGTTGAAGAGCGGTGTTTAACAGACTGGGACAGCCGTCTGCAGTCGTTGCGCGTTATTATGCACGATCCGCAAATACAAAAGTTGCTGGCAAACCCTTTCCTAGACGCTGAGTTTTGGGTCGGGCTCTTGTCGCAGGCCTTAAAAGAACCTGCAAGCGATGCATTTACTCGATTTATTGAGGTATTGCATCGCTATCGGCGCTTGGCGACTATTCCAGCCATTCAACAGTTGTTTCATGAATATGTGCTAGAAAAAGAAGGTCGGGTTGCGATCACCATACGTTCGGCACAATCTTTATCTACAGAACAACAAGTAGCGCTAAAAGCGGCTTTAGAAAAGCAACTCAAGTGTGGACTTGAGCTAACTTATGAAACCAATCCATTGTTAATGGCAGGTATTCAATTGGTGCGGGGGAACCACATTCTTGACGGTTCACTGCTAAAACGACTGGAACAAATATCAGACTATCTTAAAGTTTAAAGGGTGCGGCATGACAACACATATTAGTCCTTCTGAAATTAGCGAAATCATTCGTGAGCGTCTTTCTAAAGCGCCTTTGTCTCCAATGAAAAAGAACACTGGCACCATTATTGGCGTGAGCGATGGCATTGTTCGTTTGCACGGCTTAGACGATGTCATGCAAGGCGAGATGATCAAGTTTCCCGGCAACACTTATGGCTTGGCATTAAACTTAGAGCGTGACTCAGTTGGTGCGGTTATTTTAGGTGAAGCTGACCATTTAGCAGAAGGCCAAATGGCTGAATGTACTGGTCGAATTTTAGAAGTACCTGTTGGTAAAGGTCTATTGGGCCGTGTGGTAGATGCTTTAGGTAATCCTTTGGATGAAAAAGGTCCTATTAAAGCCGATGGGTTTTCTCCTGTTGAAGCAGTTGCTCCTGGTGTTATTGCCCGCCAGTCCGTTTCTCAACCCCTACAAACCGGTATCAAAGCAATTGATGCGATGGTGCCAGTAGGTCGTGGTCAACGTGAGTTGATCATCGGTGACCGTCAAACCGGCAAAACCGCGGTTGCTATCGATACAATCATCAACCAAAAGGGCAAAAACGTGTATTGCGTTTATGTCGCTATTGGTCAAAAAGCATCCTCTGTTGCTGCCGTTGTTCGAAAATTAGAAGAACAAGGCGCAATGGACCACACTATTGTGGTTGTTGCTACTGCTTCTACCGCCGCTGCGCTTCAGTTTATTGCGCCTTATACAGGTTGTGCGATGGGTGAATACTTCCGCGATCGTGGTATGGATGCATTAATCGTTTACGATGATTTAACCAAACAAGCTTGGGCTTATCGCCAAATTTCGCTGTTGTTACGCCGTCCTCCAGGACGCGAAGCGTACCCCGGGGATGTGTTCTACCTGCATTCACGTTTGTTAGAGCGTGCAGCACGTGTAAACGAAGAATATGTCGAGCGTTTTACCAAAGGCGCAGTAAAGGGCAAAACAGGTTCATTAACCGCTCTGCCAATTATTGAAACACAAGCGGGTGACGTTTCTGCGTTTGTACCAACCAACGTAATTTCGATTACTGATGGTCAAATTTTCTTAGAAACCGATTTATTCAACTCGGGTGTCCGTCCTGCTATTAACGCTGGGTTGTCGGTATCTCGCGTAGGCGGTGCCGCACAAACCGGTATCATCAAAAAATTAGCTGGTGGTATTCGTATTGGTTTGGCGCAGTATCGTGAATTGGCTGCTTTTGCACAATTCGCTTCTGATTTAGACGAAGTAACGCGTAAACAATTAGAGCGCGGTCAACGCATGGTTGAATCCATGAAACAACCCCAATACGCTACATTAAGCGTTGCTGAAATGGCGTTAGTTTTATTTGCGGTTGGCTCAGGATACTTTGACAGCATTGCATTAGAGCAAGTAGTTGCTTTTGAACATGGCTTGTTGCAATTTGCGCGCGTACAAGAATCTGAATTCTTGGCAGAAGTGAATGCACAACCTGTGTTGAACGCAACCGTTGAAGCGAAAATGCGTGCGTTAATCGAAGCATTTAAACAAACACAAGCGTAAGAGGCGATTGATGGCTGGAAGTGAGATTCGGTCTAAAATTCGGAGCGTTCAAAGCACGCAGAAGATCACGCGTGCAATGGAAAAGGTAGCGGCGAGCAAATTGCGTAAAACGCAATCACAAATGCGCGCCTCACGCCCCTATTCTGAGCGTATTCTGGAAGTGATTCAGCACGTTGCTTTGGCACACCCTGATCAAATTCATCCTTTGATGACTTATCGTCCAATTAAAACAGTTGGATTGATTGTTTGTTCCTCTGACAGAGGGCTTTGGTGGCCTAAATGCGAATTTATTTCGGTTCACACTACAGCAAATCCAAGCTTTTGAACAAGCCGGCGTTAAATGCAAACTTGTGACGGTTGGTACAAAAGCGGCACAATTCTTTAAGCGCATTGGTGGTGATGTTGTCGCGTCATTACAACAATTGGGTGAATCACCAGAGCCTTCCGCATTAATTGGTGCGGTTCAGGTGATGCTTAATGCTTTTGATACAGATGAAGTGCAAGCGGTGTACTGTATTCATAACTTGTTTGTGAATTCCATGACGCAAAAACCCAAAAGCCAACCATTGTTGCCTTTGGCAAACGTCTTGCCCCAATCAGGTGCCCATACTGCTTCAAAAATTAATTGGGATTATATCTATGAAGGTCATCCCCAACATTTGTTGGGCGATTTGATTAAGCGTTTTATCGAAGCCGAAGTTTACCAGGGTGTTATTGAAAACATTGCTTGTGAGCAAGCCGCCCGCATGTTGGCGATGAAGAGTGCTTCGGATAACGCCGGTGACTTAATCAATGAATTACGTTTAATGTACAACAAAGCCAGACAAGCTGCGATCACGCGTGAGTTAGCAGAAATTGTATCGGGTGCTGCAGCAGTTTAGGAGAGAAATCATGGTAAGCGTATCCACTGAGTTACACAACAAAACAGACGTTGCACAGGGCCACATTATTGAGGTAATTGGTGCTGTTGCGGACGTAGAGTTTCCACGCAACCAAGTGCCAAAAATTTATGATGCACTGATTGTTGATGACAGCAAAACAAAGCTGGTTTTGGAAGTCCAACAACAGATGGGTGATGGTCGGGTTCGTACCATCGCTATGGGCCCTTCAGACGGATTGAAACGTGGTATGCGCGTTCATAACACTGGTCACCCTATTATGGTGCCAGTCGGCCACGCTACCTTAGGTCGTATCATGGACGTATTGGGTAACCCTATCGATGAAAAAGGCCCAATTGGTGAAAAGGCCCGTCGTCCTATTCATGCGCCAGCGCCTTTGTTTTCCGATCAAGCACCTGTTAGCGAGTTATTAGAAACAGGTATCAAAGTAATCGATTTAATTGCGCCTTTTGCGAAGGGTGGTAAAGTCGGTTTGTTTGGTGGTGCCGGTGTAGGTAAAACCGTTAACATGATGGAATTGATCAACAACGTCGCAAAAGGCCATGGCGGCTATTCTGTATTTGCGGGTGTTGGTGAACGTACTCGTGAAGGGAATGACTTCTATCACGAAGTAAAAGATACCGTATTGGATAAAGTAACACTCGTTTACGGCCAAATGAACGAACCACCAGGTAACCGTCTACGCGTAGCATTGACTGGCTTAACCATGGCGGAATCCTTCCGTGATGAAGGTCGCGATGTGTTGTTGTTCGTCGATAATATTTATCGTTATACCTTAGCCGGTACAGAAGTATCCGCGTTGTTGGGTCGTATGCCTTCTGCAGTAGGGTATCAACCTACTTTGGCTGAAGAAATGGGACGCTTACAAGAACGTATTACCTCTACAAAGACAGGCTCTATTACGTCTGTGCAAGCGGTTTATGTACCAGCGGATGATTTAACCGATCCATCACCTGCAACTACTTTTGCCCATTTGGACGCTACGGTTGTATTGTCTCGTCAAATTGCTGAGCTTGGTATTTATCCTGCGGTTGATCCACTTGATTCAACCAGCCGGCAGTTAGATCCACTCGTTGTTGGTACCGATCACTACGAAGTGGCGCGTGGCGTACAGCGTATTCTGCAACGTTACCGCGAACTTAAAGACATTATCGCTATTTTAGGTATGGATGAGTTGTCTCCAGAAGATAAAGCAACCGTATCTCGTGCGCGAAAAATTCAACGCTTCTTGTCCCAACCATTCTTTGTGGCAGAAGTGTTTACTGGCCAACCCGGAAAATATGTTACCCTTCAAGAAACCATTCGTGGCTTTAAGGGAATCATTGAAGGGCACTATGATGCATTGCCTGAACAGGCATTCTACATGGTTGGTACCATCGATGAAGCGGTTGAAAAGGCCAAAACTCTGTAGGAGCGAACGATGTCTGAATCGGTCATGAATGTCCATGTGGTAAGTTTAACGGAGTCCATTTTTTCTGGGACTGCGCGCATGGTCCGTGTGCCTGGGATTCAAGGTGAATTGGGTATATATCCCAAGCACGCGCGTTTGCTGACCAAATTAATGCCTGGGCCAGCACATATCCAATTACCCAATGGCCAAGAGGAAATTATTTTCATTTCCGGCGGGTTTTTGGAGGTGCAACCTGACCAGGTAACTATATTGGCCGAAATGGTAGTACGTGCGGCGGATGTTGATGAGCGTGCTGCACTGTTGGCGCGTGAAAACGCACAACGTCAATTGACTGCACAAAAGCAGGATATCGATTACGCATTAGCCCGAAGCGAATTGCTTCGCGCTGCTGCGTTGTTGCAGACGATTAAAGCTTACCGCGCACACCTCAAACAATATTGACGACTGTCGGGCTCGTCCTGACACCCAGCGAAAATGATGGAGCGGCATGAGCAGTGTGGTCGATGTGGTTGTCTTGGCGGCCGGGAAGGGCGCGCGGATGCGCGCCCCTCTGCCCAAAGTGTTGCACCCCGTGGGTGGGCAACCCATGCTCGCTCGAATTTTCCAAACAGCCAGCAGTTTATTGCCGCGCGCCATTCATATTGTTCACAGCCCTGACTTCCCTTGCCATACCCTAGACACACATGTCCTTAATATTGTGCCGCAGTGGGTATTACAACCCAACGCATCAGGTACAGGCAATGCACTCTTGTGTGCGTTACCAAGCGTGCTGCCAGAAGGTCGCGTGTTGGTATTATTTGGCGACGTCCCCTTACTTAAAAGCACCACACTAGAAAAATTGTTGTTGGAAACGCCACACGATGCCATTGGAATCCTTACAGCACATGTGCCCAATCCTACGGGCTTTGGGCGCATTGTTCGGGATGCAGTGGAATGTGTTCAACGTATTGTTGAAGAACGCGATGCGACCGAAAGTGAACGGAACATCACTGAAATCAACTCTGGGATTATGGTTTTTCCTACAGAGATGTTACTGAAATTTTTACCCCATTTGTCGGCCAATAATGATCAACAAGAATACTATCTTACAGATATTATTGAATTGGCGATTAGCCAGCACATACGTATTGTTACGGTATTCCCCAGTGCCATTGAAGAAATTCAAGGTGTTAATGATCAAAAACAACGTGCTCAGGTAGAGCGCATTTTTCAGCGCTGGGAAGCAGAGCGGTTGATGCAAGCAGGGGTTATGTTAATGGATCCCGCACGACTCGATGTTCGTGGCACTGTACAAGCAGCACCTGGCGTGGTCATTGATGTAGATGTGATCTTAGAAGGTACCATTCAATTAGATGCTGGCGTTGAAATTGGTGCATTTTGTGCACTAAAGAATGTCCATGTGCATCAGGGTGCAATAATTCGGCCGTATAGCCACCTCGAAAATGCCATTATTTATACGGGCGCACGCGTTGGCCCTTATGCGCGCTTGCGACCCGGTGCGGTTGTGCACGAGGGCGCGCACATTGGCAATTTCGTTGAGATTAAAGAAAGCCATATTGGGCCCCATTCTAAAGTAGGACACTTGTCCTACATCGGTAACGCGACAGTGGGTGCAGAGGTTAACGTGGGTGCTGGCACCATCACATGTAACTATGACGGCGGCCCTAAAAAACACCATACAACCATTGGCGACCATGCATTTATTGGCTCTGGTTGTCAGTTGGTTGCGCCCATTACTGTTGGCGCCGGAGCAACAGTCGGTAAACTACTTGGAACAGCTAATTCAATGCGCAG
>JAZKAM010000097.1:4045-7710 GCA_040389145.1 Pseudomonadota bacterium | reverse complement strand
GACGGTTCGCCGCGCTGTGCAAAAGACGATGCCAAATTGGCGCCGCAAGGACGAAAAAGCAGCAGAAGAACCGAAGGAACAAACGGAAGAAAAGGAAGTGTAATTGTGTGTGGGATTATCGCAGGCGTCACGCGTCAAAATATTGGCCCATTATTGGTCGAAGGCTTACAAAGATTAGAATACCGTGGTTATGATTCTGCAGGCATTGCGGTATTCGATCGCGGCATCATTCAGCGTTTACGTGTGTGTGGCAAGGTGCGTGCTCTGGCTACATTGGTCAGCAATCATCGCCTATTAGGTTTTGCTGGCATTGGCCATACACGATGGGCCACCCATGGTAAGCCAGACGAGGTGAACGCACACCCACATATGTCCGGCGCACGATTGGCTTTAGTTCATAATGGAATTATCGATAATTATCGCGAATTACGTGAAAAGTACCAGCAAAAAGGTTATACCTTTGATTCGCAAACCGATACAGAAGTCGTAGCGCACGCGCTACATTGGCACCTCAAACAAGAGCCGGTGTTTCTGAAAGCACTAGACAACATGGTAAAAGAATTGGAAGGCGCGTACGCATTAGCCATTCTGGATGCAGAACAGCCCAATACCGTATTTGGTGTGCGCCACGGCGCACCGTTAGTATTAGGTATTGGGCAACAAGCCTGGTACGTTGCTTCCGATGTGTTGGCTCTAGTGCCTTTAGCGGAATCCTTTATTTTCTTAGAAGAAGGTGACGTTGCTGTCATTAACAACGAAGGTTATCAACTATACCAAAATCTTACACCCGTACAACGCCCAGAACATACCTTTAAAAACTTAGATCAACAAATTGGTAAGGGCCACCACGAACATTACATGCAAAAAGAGATTTTTGAGCAAGGTACGGCCATTCAGGAGTCGTTGCAAGGCCGATTAGGGTTTCAAACGGTTTCTGATGAAGTGTTCGGGAATCAAGCGGCGGAAATATTTGATCAAACTAAGGCCGTATACCTTATTGCTTGTGGGACAAGCTATCACGCCGGTTTAATTGCGGCACAATGGCTAGAATCCATTGGCATTCCTGCGCGCGTTGAAATTGCGAGTGAGTTTCGACACCGCAAACCCGTATTCCAACCCGGTACATTATTAGTGAGCATTTCACAGTCTGGTGAAACTGCAGACACGTTAGCAGCGATGCGTAGCGCGGTGCGCACGCACTTAGCCGGCACCTTGGCCATATGCAATGTGCCGCAAAGTACGCTTGTTAGAGAATCAGACTTGGTGTTTTTAACACATGCAGGTCCCGAAATTGGTGTAGCGTCAACAAAGGCATTTACAACCCAATTGGTGGGCTTGTGGATGCTAACATTGGTCTTGGGTAAACGCTTTGGACTAACAAGCGAACAGCAAGCGGATTGGGTCTCACACATGAGATTACTGCCCAATGCAGTGGCCGAAACGTTGAAACAGGATGAATTGATTAAAAATATGGCCAATCGTCTAAAAAATAAGCTGCACTGCTTATTTTTGGGGCGTGGTTTATGTTATCCTGTGGCACTTGAAGGTGCCTTAAAATTAAAAGAACTTTCTTACATCCACGCAGAAGCGTATCCGGCTGGTGAATTGAAACACGGGCCCTTGGCGTTGGTGGATGAAGAAATGCCGATTGTTGTGGTTGCACCCAATGACGGGTTGCTACAAAAATTGAAGTCTAATTTACAAGAAGTAAAAGCACGTGGTGGGCAATTCATCATTGTGGCGGAAGCGGGAATTGATTGGGACTTAGGGCTTGATGCGGTTGTGATTGAAGTACCTAAGAGTGATGCGTATCTCAGCCCAATATTATTAACCATTCCACTACAATTACTTGCTTATCATGTGGCAGTTGCAAAAGGCACGGATGTCGACCAACCAAGAAATTTAGCAAAATCTGTTACCGTGGAGTAAATAATGGTAGACGCCGTCACCCTATCACCGGATTATCATTTCCGGTTCAAAGACTCATTGCTGGGCATGCAAACGTTGCTGATCGCCCTTGGCGCTTTGGTTATGATGCCGCTTTTAACTGGCCTCGATCCAAACGTCGCTCTGTTTACTGCAGGTCTCGGCACACTTATTTTTCAAGTGTGTACCAAGGGTAAAATTCCCGTGTTTCTTGGCTCGTCATTTGCCTTCGTTGCGCCTGCGATTTACGGTATCCAACAATGGGGCTTGGCCGCTACGATGAGTGGTTTGGCTTTTGCGGGTGTCGCGTACTTTGTACTCGCGTTCTTGGTGCAATGGCGTGGTTTGACTGCGGTTAACCGAATATTGCCACCGATTGTTACTGGCCCGGTTATTATTTCCATTGGTCTTATTTTGGCGCCTGTCGCGGTAAATATGGCTATGGGGCGTAGTGGTGATGGCAGTATCGTTTTATATCCTGAAAGCCAAGCCTTAATGCTGGCGATGCTTGCCCTATCGGTTGCCATTGCAACCCGTATGCTGGCGCGTGGCTGGGTACAATTACTTCCTATTTTAAGTGGTGTTTGTGTAGGGTACTTGGCTGCTTTCAAAATGGACTTAATCGATTTTACCCATGTTGCTCAAGCTGTATGGTTTAAAATTCCAAACTTCACAGCGCCTGAGTGGAACTGGCAAGCGGTTATTTTGATTTTCCCAGTTGCATTGGTTTCTGCAGTAGAGCATGTTGGTGACATTATGGCGATTAGTGCGATTACGCGCCGTAAACTGTATGCCGATCCAGGCTTACACCGTTCCTTATTAGGGGATGGTATCGCAACCGCTGTGGGTAGTTGCTTAGGCGGCCCACCAAGCATTACCTACGCAGAAGTGACTGCTGGTGTTGCGTTAACACGTGCCTTTAACCCAGCCATTATGACCTGGGCAGCAATCATTGCCGTACTATTATCCTTTATTGATAAAGTAGGTGCGTTTTTGCAAACCATCCCTTCACCAGTAATGGGCGGCTTAATGATTCTACTGTTTGGTATGATTGCCGTTGTGGGCGTCAACATTCTTGTGGAATCTCGTGAAGACCTAATGCGTCCACGTGCCATGACGATTGTTGGCTTAATCCTCGTAATCCCTATTGGTGGCTTAAGCTTTGGTTGGGGTAGCTTTACTCTGAGCGGTATTGGCTTAGCGGGTATTGTTGGTATCGTCATGAACCTGATTTTGCCTGTAGACCCTCAGTCTGCTGTGCAAACGACACACGAATAAGCAGCAAATAACGAAACCTATGTGTAGCGCTTTATTTGATGAAATATCATCGAATAAAGCGCTACACAAAACCAATACTAAATATAACCGTGATGAATAGTTATCGAGCATGCCCAATCCACAACATGATAAGAAGCGATTTGACGAGCGATACATTCATTTAATTATTTTATTTAAATAAACTTCATCGAACACTGATGAAAATATCGTAAAGGAGACTTAATATGTTTAAATTGGCAGCAGCAATAAATCCATTTAGAGCAATGATAATGAGAAGCAGGCAAGCAATACGCACAATGAGTGCTGCTGCCAAGGTGGATTTAAAGGCGCAAGTCGACGATTTTTATAATGCTCCAAATTTGACCGCGTACATGAATTACGCCATGTACCCTGTACCTGCAGGTGTCACACTTACGTTTTCATACTTTGATAAAAACAAAAAAGAAATACATATTACTGCC
>JAZKAM010000097.1:0-4035 GCA_040389145.1 Pseudomonadota bacterium | reverse complement strand
GCGGTAGCATAGAGTTTGATATCGAATGTCCAAAAAATCAAAAAACGTTTAATCCGGAAGAAATAATGGCGATTTACCAGTTTCCAAAAGCATTAAAAGCCATGCACGAATCTAACCCTTTTCAACCAGGGGCTTCTTATGGGTTTTTAGTTAATGAAAGACAACCAGGCGATTTGCCTTTAAATGAATTTAATGTATTTCTGCCACCGGATAGTAAATTCGCTGGTCAAGCTGTCGTTACATTGTCCGCCAAACCTCAGAAAAAGGGCCATTCAAATCCTTTAACTGATGTTGAGCCGTCAACGAGGACTGTACGTCCAAGATAGCGCAACATGTAGAAGCTTAGTGCCTCTTTTCCACAGATGACTCATTATTTGTGGAAAAGAGGCATTTTTATTGGAAGATTTGACGTTGAGTATCCCACGCGAACAAACGTGAGACGCATTGTTTGGTGGCTTCAGAGCATCGTACTTATATGACTCTCTGGGAGAGCAATATAAGTGCGACCACACTATATCCCATTTAGCAAAGTGGTATAATTAACTCAGTAAATAAGCGTGTGGTTTCCGTGCTGTAAATGTCGTATATACACGGCGACTATACTGCCTTAAGCACGTGATAATGAAATGGCCTATTCTTGCGGGTGACAAAATAATTCTTTGTTTAGAGCCGAATTTTTACTGTTTATACCATCACATGTAGTGGAGCGATTATGCACAGCAGACCTGGATCTCCCGCACCCCAAGCAGCAGAAGAACATATTCAAGCGCCAGCTGTAGCTCCGCATATCGAATCCTTATTAGATGGGCTTCTTCAACCGCTACCTGCAGAAGCTCACCCAGCGCTTGACTTAGGTTTACCAGCACCTCTAGTAAACCGAGAAGCGATACCTGCGCAATCCGAGGCGGCTCAACTTGTGTTCAACGAACGTTTAGACACACTTCGACGGGAGATTGAACAGATAATAGCGCCAGTGAGTAATCTTGCCGGAGAGCTAGATGGCTTGTTGGCGGCGATGCAGGCTGAAGTGGAGGCAATACAAGGAAATCGTAGCATATCCTTTGAGACGAAGCGAACTTTGACTGACGAAGTGACGGAACGCTACAGAGGTACTCTTTTGCCTGAAAGGTTAAGGAATCGGGAGAACCTATTAATGGCTCTTCAAAACCAGATCTGTGATATTTGGTATAGAGAATATGGTATTCAAACATTAGTGCAAGAGACATTTAATCACACCTCTATTTCGCCTGAAGTGTATTCAACAATGTGTGGTCGAGATCCAGATGGTAAATCAGGATTGACTGGGTTATTTATTTGTTTTGATGAGCTAAAAAAATATTCACATGCAATACTAGAAACAACCGTATTCGTGCATGGTCTAGTAGATGGGTGCCCGGATGGCGCAGCTCCCGAACTTAGAGTGATACATTCAGAGTGCTTGTCTTCCGAATTGTTTTTCCAATACTTACATGATTCCCTGTGCAGTTTAAGATTTTCCGCGGCATCAGTAGGTAAAAAATTTGATGGCGTAGAAGGTTTGAATGACGCTGAATATGCTGCAATCGTCAATACGGCACCCTTAATTCAGATCCCTTTTCTGGATATTGATATTAGGCCAATATCCGTTTCAGTATTTCAACAAATTCAAGCTGTGGATGAGCCAGTCATATTGAACAGGATTGGGTTGCATATTGTAGCGGAGCTCAGAAAAGTTAATGAGGAACGTTTGCATATTCTGACTGTGCCTGCTGGAAATGAAGCGGAGCAGGTTGCAAAAAAACTGGAAATCATGCGATTCAACAACAGAACGCGCATGCTTATTCGTCAAATTGAAAAAATATCAAAAACAATTAACGCTTTGGCAGAGGTTAGTGAGACAGCTTGGTGGGGGGATGATCCTGCAACCGAATATCTATCATGCGCGCGAAAGGCATTGGGTGGCACTGCTACACATGTAGAGTATAAAAATAATTTTATGAGAATGTCTGTCGAGGACACAAAAGAACAGTTTGCAAGACAAATCTATTTGACCATGTTGACTGAAGTTCAAGATATTTCTGAATTTAGTAGCTCTAGATTTGGAGACTTTGATGCCTGGAGAGACTGCATCTCTGGCAGTATGATTCAACAATACCCGCAAATAATTCCTGACTATGTATCAAATATAGTCAATACTACAGTGGATCAGCGCGATGAGAATGGTCAGATTGTTAGCAAATTAAAACAGCTTCAAGATGCCATTGTAGTGCAGGAGTTTCGTGAGGCAAGTGCGGATGCTGATGCAGCAATACACGCTCAGGCTATACGTGATGCACAGCTAGTGCCTATAGAAATTAACATTCGTGATGCTGAAGACAACGCTTTCATCATTGCACATTTGTGTCCTACATTAAGATCCCCAGATCCGATACCTGATGAAATTGATGCGCCCGAAATAAATACGATAGATAGCTACAAAGAACGGCTAGACGCCATAAAGTGGCACGTAGAAAATGAATTGTTGCCTCCATTATTTGAATTTAATCGTCGAATTCGTGTTTTGGGCGGAACCCGAATGATTGATGGCGACCTTGTGCGCGAAAATAATCAGTTTGACAAACCAAATAAGTTGATGGAGCCATACTTTGAAAATCGTGGTGGAAATTATTCTGCATTCTTTCAGGTTAATGCTAACACGCGTCAAACATATGGCTATTTGTTTGATCAATTTGAACAAGAATTTGAATCGGTTTGGTGTGGCGAACAAGGCTTAAACAAACTGCTGCAAGACATTTTAAGTGATACAGTAATTCGAGCTGATGCCCAACAGGGTCGAGCAACGTATTCTGAATTCATGAAGATGGAAGTTTGGGGATTAATGTATGCATTGAGCTCGGCTGCAAATTTTCTAGGCGAAATCAACCAATTAATGCCTGGTGCGCCCAGGGTGCAGGGTAGGCGGGATAGAAGAGTACTACAGCCTCTTAATCCTCAAGAGCATCTTGACTTTCTTAAGCGAAAACTATATTTCGAAGATTTGTACCGAAAATTGTCTGATATCCATGATTCGGTTAATGAAGCGGAAGGCCGGGACAGTGTAAGCCAAAAATATAATTGGAATGGCGATGCACAGTTTTACTGGAATATGGCCTTAGCAGGAAACCTAAGCATACATTTACCTACCGTTATTCCTGCACGTGGCTTAGCCGATGCCATTGTGAGATATGGTAGGGTGGAAGCAAATGTAGATGCATCGGAGATGATTGACTCTCTACGACATGGATGTGAGGCGTTCGTTGAGGATAATTTGACCCATATTATCCAAGAAGGGGCTAGGCTTCTATATTTAGGCAATGGCGCTGGTCGTACAAAATCATTTAATGATACGCAACTTGAATTGTTTGGTGAGACCAAAACTTTAGTATTGACGATTAAATTATTTGAAAGACAATTGAGACAATTTCTACAGGTGTTTGAGCTGATTAGATTTGACCGAACGATTGATCAGGCGACTAATGAAAACTTAACACGCTTTGAAAAACGTATTAAACAAGTATTCGCGTACAAAGATGGGCGATTTCTCAGTGCGCCGCTATATTCACTTGGGAAGCCACGGACCGAATATGAGAAGGAAAGAATGGTTGAGGATCTGATTGGGCTGAAGGTTTTGCTCGAGCTGGATGCTTTACCTCCGCTTACTATTGAAGATGATCCTAATAACTATATGGAGAGAGATGAAGCCCCTGCGCCTGGGAGAAGAGTTCGAGCTCGTCGCAACGATAGAACGCCAGAGGAACAGGAAAGACACGAGGAAAGGCTGGCCAAAAACGAAATATCTCTTCTAATCAAACGCTATGCTACAAAGGGCCGCATGCACCACTTTATGCGCACAGGCCAATTGTTGGGGGTTGACCAAGCTGCAGAAGCAGAGGCTGAACCGTTAGACGATAATTTATTGGCAGACGACGTTGTTCCTGTGGAAGCAGTCGAGCCAACAGTTGAACCAAGGGTCGAAGCAGTCTTGCCAATTCAGTCCTTAGTTTTACCGCTGCCAGT
>JAZKAM010000096.1:1725-3062 GCA_040389145.1 Pseudomonadota bacterium | reverse complement strand
GAGAGCGTGGGAATGAGGAAAAATGGCTACCTTTGGAGCCTCACATGAATCGAGTGATCATATTGTTACTGGTTGGTATTACCGCATCATGTACAAAAGCAGTTGAGACTAATGACCATGAGCCGGACCAAAAGGAAATTTACAAAAGCTGGGTTTTAAGCCGATGCCTGAGTTATACATTTCAAAATGAGAACATGAAGCAAGATGCACTAAATACTGCAAGCGCACATTTTGAGCAGTCTACTTTGCCAGTGGAAAAATTTTTGGACTCAGAACCAATTATTCAGAAATTTCTTTCACGAAATTACCAGGGATCTATTGAGGGAACATTTAATACTAAGAAATGTATCGATCTGTTTAACAGCCATGAACTGGAAGAGTTATACAGTGATTTCAACGAATGATTTAACCCTGAAATCAAACAGAGCTGAACAAAAAACTGTGTTCTGTTTCCCACGCTCCTCCATGGGAACTAGGAACGCAATTAATAACTAATGGTATATAGGGTTCACCCTATAGGGCTATCTCCATTACAAAAGGATATTTTCAGGCCATTGGAAAAATAACAACCTACACCATCAACATGGAAAGCGGTTCTAATGAATTTAAAAGAATATAGAGCAACAGAGTCCGAGAAAAAAAGGACCGAGGACTTAGTGCGCCTTATAGGCCTTGTTTCAAATAAAGGAAAAAATGTTCTTGATATTGGCGCCAGAGACGGTCATTTTTCGATTCTATTGACAAAATTTTATGAAAATGTCACTGCACTTGATTTAACGAAGCCCTCCATTGTTCATGAAAATATTAATTGTGTGCAGGGTGACATTACTAACTTGGATTTTAGCGACAGCTCATTTGATTTTGTATTTTGTGCTGAGGTAATTGAACATATACCACCCCACCTGCTTCATAAGGCATGTTCTGAGTTAGGTCGTGTTTCAAAAGAGCATCTGCTGATTGGAGTTCCGTATAAACAAGATATCCGTGTAGATCGTACAACATGTTACTCCTGTGGAAAAAAGAATCCGCCCTGGGGACATGTAAACAGTTTTAATAGAAAGAAATTACAATCTTTATTTCCAGATTTTGAAGTCACAGAAACGTCATTTGTTGGAGAAAACAATGCGCATACAAATTTTGTATCGACATTTTTTATGGATTTGGCTGGAAATCCTTATGGCACATATAGCCAGGAGGAGGGCTGTATTCATTGCGGAACCAAGCTGACTCATCCACCTGAAAGATCCCTGCTACAGAAAGTTTTTACTAAAATGGCTTTTTATACCCAATATTTTGAACGATTTCTCTCCAAACCCCATGCAAACTGGATTCATCTT
>JAZKAM010000096.1:430-1715 GCA_040389145.1 Pseudomonadota bacterium | reverse complement strand
TTCATCTTGTCTTTAAAAGAAAAACATAATCATGCATACGTATAATTAACAAATCCAGCGCAATATTGTGCTTGTCACGGGTCAATCATGTAAAATCTTGCCGTTACTCCATCTGCGGACTCTCCCACTGTTATGCCTATCACCCACATTACTGCCCACTACCTGCGTCGCGATAGCGACTCTGCAGCGCTGCTCTCTTTGCGCCAGGAGCCGCTTGCCACCGACGAACCAAAAGACCGGCTGCTGGATCAGCTGAAGAACTGTTTTCTGGGCAGATTGAATCGTGAACATGGCAGTTTTAACATGGAAAATGAGTCTGAGAATTCAATTCTGGCCGCTACATTACGCACTTTTTTGGCGGATGAGCAGGACTTTACCCAGATCACCATCACGATTATGAAGCAGATGCAGCAGTCAGTTGACGAGGTGGAGATGGAGATCAACGCCCACTTTCTCTTTTTTATCGAGCAGAGCGAAGATCATCATCACGTCTTTTATCTTTTTATCGTGCATCAGAGTGAATCCCTTGCAATCAGTGATCAGCTTGATGTAATGCCGAGCTATACGATTGATACTGGCCCGTCGCTGGCATGTATCAAGGTCGACATCATGGAGTGGCTGGTGCATAAAAATTATGCCTACCTTACACTCTCCTCCCCCAGAGGCAAACCGGCGCTCTGCGAGGCACTGGAGAAACTGACGGGTTTTAACCACGGCATCAATAAAAAAGCAGCGACCAAGAGTTTTCTCGATGGCGTTGAATCCTTCGCCAAACAGCTGCCGGACGACAAGGCGCGCGAATACCGCGAGCAGGTGGTGGGCTACTGCATGGCGCAGGATGAGAAGGATGAGCCGGTTAACATTGAGCAGCTCTCACGTGAGTTATCCGATATCGACCGTGAAGGTTTTGTGCGTGAACTGCGTACCCACCACCCCGGCGAAAAAGATGAACTGATGGTGGACCGCAGCAGCCTGAGACGTTTTGTGAAATTCGCCGGGCGCGATAAAGATCTGTCGATCACCTTCTCCACCTACCATCTGCACAGCCGTGTTGAGTACGACATGGAGAGCGATACACTCACCATCAAGAGCTTGCCGAAGGGGCTGAGAACACAACTGCTGGCGTATCTGGAGCGGTGATAGGTTAGGCTCTGTTTTTGTAGGGTGCGCCGTGCGCACACGGAGACTGCTTGGTTAATGATGTAATAACAATGGAGATCGGGTGATGGCTATTTGGCTTACCGCACTGAAATTAATCCCCTGGAGCAGTGTGCTCGAGGCGGCG
>JAZKAM010000096.1:0-420 GCA_040389145.1 Pseudomonadota bacterium | reverse complement strand
GGGCTAGGAGCCTGATCGCCAAAACAAAAGACAATCCACCTGCCGCGCCTGCAACCTCATCAACACCAGAAGAGCCACTCTCCGACAGCGAAAAACTGGTGAGCCTTAACCGTCGTCTGCTTGAAATGCAGGATAAAATCGTCGAGCTGAGCAGTGAACAAAAATCATCTGCAGAGCTGATTCAGCTGCTTGCCGAGCAGAATGCCCAGGTTGTTAAAGCGATTGATGTACTTAGAGTCCGCACCAAAGTTCTTGTTATTTTTTGTCTCTTGCTAGGTATCGCACTTGCAATGCTGATACTTCGGGCTGTCTCTCTGTAGGGTGCGCTATATATAACGAACCCTACTTATAGATTTTTACAGCGCCCTGATATGGACAAAAATCACCCGTTACTACAGGCCAAACGACTGTTTTATTGAA
>JAZKAM010000095.1:6876-8608 GCA_040389145.1 Pseudomonadota bacterium | reverse complement strand
TAGTGACGCCATCGTTCGTGATACGGCTGAGCGCACCGCCCTTAGGGCCGAGTACTGCGTTGTAGCCCGAGGGGCCAAGCGTCAGCTTTACGGCATTTGCGAGAGTGTCCGCACCTCGTATGAGCGCCTCGCGCGCTTCAGGCCCCGTCTTTGCGATTTTCATTGGTATACATGGTTAATGTAATGCCTATACTCTAGCACGCGCAAGTGTAAATAGTGCCAATATCCACAAGCAAGAAAGCCGCATCGCTGCGGTGTCTCTTGCAATGTGTTCCTGTAATTATCGTAGCCCTTTCTTATGGTGAACCGTGACGGAGCATCTGCCTATAGCATATCACCCTAGTTTCTTGCCTTTGCGGTGTTCGTCTAACAATGCGTAGAAAGCTATAGCAAGATGATCCGTGAGCTCCTCTTCCGCATCGTGTATATCCTTTGCTGTAGTAAATCGACGGCCACCAAGCTCTGCGATACGCCAGACCAATACATGAATCACCTCATGGAAAATCGACCGCTCAATCCTTTCCCAATATTGCTTATTCGATGGCTTAACCTCGCAGAGATCTTTGAGGCAACTCTCTTGCACAGAGATCCTAAACTTCTTGTAGGGGAATTGCACGGTAATGCAGAATCCCGCATCAGCATCATGCTCAAAGTCTGTGTCGCTTTGAGAAAGGATACTAAAGGCATACCCATCAATCTTGAGCCAGCTCATCGCATTGCTCACGAGTTCGACTAGATATTCTTTGGCCTTTTGTTTGGTCTTGAGTTGCTTTGGCGGATAAGGGATTTTCTTCATGCCTCCGATAGTAGCATCTCCACCCTAGGTCGTTCCTCGTCGACCACCTTGGTGATATCGCGAAGCCACACTATCTGGCTGTCGTCCTCGTAGAGGATCCCATTGCCTGCATCGAAGAGTCCCTTGAGTGGCCCGTCTATATCGTGCCGGCGCATATCAGGCCAGAAGAAGGTGAGGGAAATCTTGAGTGGGCCTGTAAGTGGCTTTCCTCTGTATTGCGCGCGCATTTCCCATTGGATTGCCTCTTGCGTCTCCTTTGCCTTCTGCGATTTATAGAAAACTCCTTTACCCGACTTATAGGACTGATTGATTGAGAGCGGAAGGGTCTTGAGGATGATTTTAATTGGTTCCATCGCTATCCCCATCCTCTCATGTATTTTTTAATAATTATCCACCTGATGATGATGAAGAGGCCATTATAAGGGGATAGTCGCTTTCACGGCATATTCATTAGGTTTTAATGAAGTGCTCAAGTCTAACAAGGTGGGGATAGTCAAGGGACAACCTCAGGCCATTTTGCGGGCGTGCGCAAAATGGCCTTGTTTCCCCCAATTCATCCACTCGTTATATACACACTATCCACAGTTTATCCCCAGAAATGCAGCGTAGTTTACTACAATCGGTCATTTCTGGCGTACCGCACCCCATGGCTGAAGACGCCAATACCCTAGCGCCATTGCCCCCTGCGCCTAAATTGTCCGCTGCGCCTCAAAAAGAAGATCCGATGGCCGATGCAGCGTTCCGTAGTTTGTTGCAAAAAACCCTACCGCTTAGCCCTGACCAAATTCGACAATTTTATCGCTTATATGATTTAACCCAACAAGCAGCCGCCGCCGCCCCTACTACACCACCCAATCCTGTTTCCTCTTCGTTAGTCGTACAATTAGGACCAGGCACAACCCCACCCGTTGTTCGACTGGCCGCTGGTTTTGTTTC
>JAZKAM010000095.1:0-6866 GCA_040389145.1 Pseudomonadota bacterium | reverse complement strand
AGCATGTCTTCAATTATTGGAGTGAATTACAAATTTGTTTCCTCCTTAGTCTTTGTCGATGCAACGGGTGCGCCTTGGCCCATCGTTTCCTATAGCTTGGGCGATCCAACGCGTTTCAATATTCAGTGGGAAAAAAGCAATAACACGTTATTTGTACAAAGTTTAGCCACCTATGCCCATGGCAACGTGGCCGTCACTTTACAAAACCTAGATACGCCCATCATGTTGTCGTTGGTCACGGCCCAAAAGGAAGTGGACTACCGGGTCGATCTACAAGTAACAGGCCGAGGCCCTAATGCATCGGCAGCAATTTCCTCTGGGTTAAATAAAACCATTGATGCCAAGCTGATCAGTTTCTTAGATGGTATTCCTTTAGAGCATGCCCGAAAATTAGATGTCAGTGACCGTGCCGGGGAAGCCTGGTTGGTCGACAAAACATTGTATTTACGTACACAACATACGCTCGTATCCCCCGCTTGGCGTGCCACGGTAGCCAGTGCGGATGGAACACGGGTTTATGAACTGGGTCCAACGCCACTTATTCTATTGTCTCAAGACGGCCGCACCAGCACCGTGCGCATTGGGGGTCTATAATGGCCGCACTCGGTAATTTACTCAAAAACAGTAAAGTACGTTCACTGTTATTATTAACCATCACCGTGTGCGTGGTAGGCGCTACCATTGTTGTGGCGCGCTCGAGTGGTAAAACCAATGCTGCGACGGAACAAAACTCACGTACTATGGCAGTCCCCAAATCTTTGAAAGCAATTCCAGGCAACGAAACGCCCGAAAAGTACCGGGAGCTGCAAATCATTGACAACAAAAATCGTGCAGAAGAAGCAAAAAAGACCGCGGAAAGTGCGATCCCAACCATTATTCGTGACAGCGAAAACGACGCCAATAACCCTTTTCAAAATAAGGGTTGGCAAATTTGCGGATATGGTCCTCAAGGGCCTTATGGCACTGGCCCAGAAGGTAAAGTATTTGGTATTGGCCCCGATGGCAAACCCTACACACGTGCGAGTAAAGTACCGTGCATAGACCCTACGGGCAAAAACAACGGCTATCAAATTCATGGCTATGGTCCCAATGGGCCTTATGGCGTTGGGCCAGACGGTAAACCTTTTGGTGTTGGACCCGATGGCAAGCCGTACGATCCGAACGGTCCTTTTGTACCCGATTGGTACCATCCTCCAAAACAAAACCCAGAGTCTGATGCATTGGCGCGTTTAAAAAGCCAAACGCCTGATTTAGACAAACTACGTGCCGAACGCTTGGCCAAAATGCGCGCCGCACAAGAGGAACAAGATCGTCTGCGTCGGCTGAAGGAACAGGCAGATGCAAATGCCCAACAAGCGGCACTGGCCCAGAAATTACTGAAAGAACGGTCACAAAGCATGGAAGGTTTGGCACAAGCACTACTGGGCAAATGGTCTGCAATACCTACACAAGCATTTGTACAAGGTAATTTACCTCTGTATAGCGATGAGGTAAAAATTTCCAGGAGCACCCAAATTAGCGCTGGGGGTCATGGGGCAGCCAATAACACAGGTTATGTAGAAGACCCCAGCAAACTGATTCCTGGCGGCACCATTTTATTCGCGGTCATTGATACTGCCGTAAACTCCGACCAACCCGGCCCTATTTTGGCGACTATTGTCAGTGGGCTATATCGCGGCTCGCGCCTCATTGGCTCATTCCAACCACCCACAAACCAAGACGCAGAAGGGATTCTGATTAAGTTCGATCATATCAACATTCCTAAAAGTGTTCGGGGCATTGGACTGAACGCTATTGCCATTGATCCGGACACAGCGCGAACTGTATTGGCATCCGATGTCGACCACCACTACCTCATGCGTTACGGCACGCTTTTTGCCTCTTCTTTCATGGCTGGGTATGGCCAAGTATTGCAATCCTCTGGTGCCAGCCAAACCAGCAATACCAATGGTTCAACAACCAATTCGACAGCACAATTGTCACCCAAACAAACTATTTTATCTGCCTTAGGAACCGTTGGAACCCAGTGGGGCTCTGCTATGGGTAATTACTTTAGTAAACCACCCACCATTACCATCGACCAAGGTACAAGCGTGGCAATACTGCTTGTGGAAGATTTAAATGTGACTGGCGCATTCAGCAAAGTACCTCCGCCACCACGAGCAGCCGCTGAATCAGCGGCAATCAGTCAAAATTTGCCTGTAACCAACACGGTAGTAAGCAATGTGGCTGCGCCAGCCAATAGCGCCGCCAACACCACCAAGGTAGTCACAACCACCTCCACTAAATCGTATCAGGGCAGTCCAGCAATTACTGCTGCCCAACCCAATCCATCGAATCCAAATACGCCCTCGGGAGCAAGCTCATGAAGAATATTGACGATACCGCTTCGGAAAAAAAACCTGACGCAACCCCAGGGGATGACGAAGATCTCTTTGATGATGATTTCGAAGAAACACCGGAAGAGGACACTACGCCGTCAGCACCACCTGCACCCGTTGCTTCACCTGCTCCCTTAGCTCCTCAAAAGCATGAGGACGATTTGGATGAAGATGAAGATGAAGAAGACGAAGACGAAGACGAAGATGAGGATGAAGAAGACGAAGACCAGGTGAGCGATGATGAGGATGATGACGAAGAAGCGTTTTCAGACCAAAAAGAATCCGCAACAAAAGCTATGGGCGCAGCCGCAACGGCAGCTGCCATAAAAGCTGCTGAGCCTAAGCCTAAGAAAAAAGCATTGTCTTTGCTGCTGATGGGTTTTATTGTCTTTGGTGTACTGTCTATTTTAGGTTTTTTCTCTATACGACATAAGTCGCCCGAAATCACGTCTGAGCTTGAACGCATGATTGAAGAAAAAACAAACCCCGCCATGCAACCTAACGCGAGTGCGCAAACACCCACACCCACACCCACAAACTCGCGACAAGCGAGCACCAACAGCGCAGACAGTACAAACAGCAGTCAAACCCCTGCAGCACCCATGCCGCCAACACAAAAACCTATTGAAGTACAACAGCAGGCCCAACCTACCACAGCACCCCAACAAAGTCAGGACAACAAAGCATTGCCTGATTTTGACGTCAGCAAAATGCCAGGTGGAAAAAATAATATGCCTGTTATTGATCCGCAAGCTGTGCCAAATCCTACCTCTGCGCCCGCAGCGCCAACTATTGGTCATACGATGCAAGCCCCCTTACCCGCAGCACCTGCGCCAATACATACGCCAATGCCTGCGCCCACTCTGACACCAACACCCTCTCCAGTGATGCAGCAAGCCATGGGTCAAACCAACCGCAACACCCTGCCCCAAGCGGCTGGCATGCATGACAGAACAATAACGAGCCACCCCATGATGGCGGAACATGCAATGGCGCATGATGAAGCCGCTGCAACGCCAGCACCTGCTGGTGTCGATTTAACCCCATTAGAACGTAAATTAAGCGAGTACCAACAATTACTCAAACAGCTACAGGCATCCACGGATAAAAACCAGGATGCATTACAAGCAAGAATTCGTAAAATGGAATCTAGCTTGCGAAATGTCGCGGATGATATGGATGCCCTAAACCGTCAGGTTGGACAAGTGAACGACCAAATGGGTGATATTCGCAAGAGTGTGCATGCGGTTTCTGACAAGTTTTCGGCACTCAGCGATGGCGTTGATAATCCGGACAGCAAAGAGAAAACTCGCGCGGAAGGATTTGCCGCACCTGCCTATCGCATGCATGCAATTATACCGGGACGTGCTTGGTTAAAACGTAAGGATGGCAGTATTTTAACCGTCATTGAAGGCGACATGTTAGATCCGTACGGTAAAGTATTGGCTATCGACCCTTCTGCTGGAGCAATAGTGACAAGCAGCGGCGTTACAATCCGCTAGACCAGAGTTGACCTGAGGTTAATAGATGGATTTATTCCAACAATCATCGTCCTTCGACTTTACGAACATGATTGCCAACCTCATGAGTGCTGTATACAGCATTCAAAACCTGGTCGTCGCTATATCGTATCTGATGGGGGTATCGCTGATTGCACGCGCCATTTTCTTGTATAAGACCTTTGGTCAACAAGTGACTCAGGCATCTCGACCAGGTGAGCTGGCGGCCCCGATTGTACAGATGTTTGTCGGCGCCATGCTCATTTATCTACCAAATACCTTGGATACCTCATTAAACACCCTATATGGTGGAGGTATGGATAGTATCGCCAATGCGAGCAGCCTGATTGGATATAACACCATATCCACGTTCGGTAATTGGAGCCAATTATCCAATGTGATCGTACACTACATGCAACTGATCGGCCTGATTTCGTTTGTACGTGGATGGATATTATTGTCTAAGCTTGGTCACGCTGGAGAACAGCCTGGCAACTTTAGTAAGGGGCTGACCCACATTATTGGCGGCATTTTACTTATCAATGTGGTGGATACCATCAATATCCTGGCCACCACCTTTGGCTTTCAGTAAGAGGCAAATACGGCAATGACGAAACATTCTGGCACCCACCCAATTATTATGACCGCCCGAGCGGGCAATTGGCGACAATTTATTGGACGAAAAAAGAACAAGAAATTCCAAGCATTGCAGCAGGAGATTTTCCGACGAGACGATTTCACCTGCCAATATTGTAACTTTCGTTCAGAGCAGTACCAAGAAGTAGTCAACCTAGACCATAACTATAAAAACAACAAACGTGACAATATGGTAACCAGCTGTAGCTTCTGTGCACAATGCTTCTTTTTAGATTCACTTACCCTAGACGGACGGTCTGGTGGCACCATCATCTACCTGCCTGAATTAAGCCAAGCACAAGTGAACCATTTTTCACGCATCCTTTTCTGCGCCATGGATAAGGAAACTGCTTATAAAAGCCGCCTACAAGCCCTATACCTCACATTCAAAGAACGCGTTAAGGCCGTTGAGTTTTGTTTTGGGCCAAGCAGCAGCGACCCGCGCGTGTTTGGTCAAGCACTGATTGACGCCCACCTTAAGGAAAGATACTTAAATCACTCATTACTGAGCCATTTACGGCTGTTACCCGCACGTCATATGTTTCAAAAAGAAGTAGAGTATTGGAAAAAGACAGTGTACGCCAATATTCCACTGTAGCTGCTGTAGCGCAACATCGCTACTTTTGTTTTACACTAAAACACGTAAACCACGAGGAGTCGAACGATGAAATCAACCCATGAAACCCAAGGAAAAGCAGGTGGGCGACTAAAATCCACCCTAACCGGTCTTGGTCTACTGATGTTATCTGGCGCATGCTTAGCCAGCGGTTCACAAGACCTACAAACACTTTCCAATAACATTACAAGCAACCTGAATGCAATTGCCCAACTCATTACCGCAGGTAGCTATGTGGCTGGCGTTGGCTTTGCTTTAGCAGGGATGGTTAAGTTTAAAGCGCATCGTGATGCGCCCACACAAACCCCCCTCAGCGCACCACTGGTCATGTTGGCAGTTGCTGCAGGCTTGGTATTCTTACCCTCTGTCATTGGCAGCACTGGTCAGACCATTTTTAAAGGTGGAACGGTTGGCGGTCCAACAGGCCAAGGGTTATCTAGCCTTGGCGGTTAATCTGCTTTATTCTCTAATCAAGCGCTCCGCTCCGGAGCGCTTATAGGAAGGGAAACCATGTCTATTGCGACCCCAATTCTTGATTTCGTTGACACGTTGTTAGGCTGGATGAGTGGTGCTTTAGGCCAATCCGCCCATTATTATTGTGATTTGGAAACAGCGGAAGGTCGCCATACTCTGGTAACCCGAGAAGGATCCCTATTATCTGTCGTGCGTTTGCATGGCTGTACAGAGCTGGTTGGCCCTGAAGAATTTAAAACCATACACGCGGGTTTATCACGTGTTCTGTCTGCCAATATGAATCATCCTGGCACAGCAATTCAAGTATACTTTTCTTATGACAAAGATGGCGCTTTTCAAGAGCTGACGGATATTTACGCTAGCGCCCAATCGACCGCAAATCGACTCGATTTATCTTTAAATGATTTATTCTCAGAACGCACAACACACTTATCTAAATTTTGTGCGCATGAATCTTGCTTCCTGGTACTTTGGACGCGCATCAATACGCTCAGCAAACAACAAATGGAAACAGCGCTCAAAGACCGCGCTCTACGACGTAAAGAAGGAAAAATGCCACCCTTGCGCAGTGCGCAAGATATAATTGCTGGTTTACCCGAACTTAGAGATGCCCACGACTCTTTTGTTCGAACCTTTTTGAACGATCTGCGGGACTTAAGGCTCCATGCAGTTTTATTGGATGCACACACTGCACTATATGAGGTCAGGAAGTCTGTAGATCCTGAAGTAACCAGTTTGGATTGGAAACCATGCTTGCCTGGCGACAAAATCCCTATGCGACAAATCAAAGACAAAAAAGGCGTGGATATCTCCGAAGTGATGTGGCCCATGCTATCCCCACAGCTGATCCCGCGCGATGGTGAAAATTTAGACTTACGCACGTGCCGCATTGGCGATCGAATTTACTCTTCTGCCTTTATTGATTTGTTTCCACAAGAATTGCAAAATTTCTCACAACTGTTTAATCGCCTAACCGGTGCCAAACTACCCTGGCGTGTTTCCTTTTTGATTGAAAGCAATGGCATGGTCACTCTTGGCATAGCACCCTTACTGGCATCCATCTTAAGCTTTGCATCACACCAAAACCGCCTGATTGCCGATGCAGCAGAGCTACTGAATTATGTAAAAAATACCACCGATAATTCTGTCGTTAAGCTGCGGGTTTCATTTGCCACTTGGGCCCCATTTGGACAACAAGACACGCTACGCGGCCGCGCTGCTGAATTAATCAAGTCTGTACAAGGTTGGGGGCAATGCGAA
>JAZKAM010000094.1:6665-7773 GCA_040389145.1 Pseudomonadota bacterium | reverse complement strand
GTACATAGCAACTCTCGCTGTTTCATTCGATTGTTTAATTTTTTCTTTTAGGCCTTCCAAGTAGTCACTTATGAATTGCGTACGAGAGTTTTTTGCTACCTCTATCGCCATTACAGCCCATTTATCTCTAAACGCTTTTACATTGGTGTTTGAAGCCGAAAATTGTCGATATGCCTCTGAGTCGGGCGAATAAAGTTTAGGCTGCTCTAATGCGGCATTACATACTGCATAAAAAATCTCATGTGCACTATTTACCTTCCATTCCCAATACTGCTCTATCGGTAAATCTCCGACTGCTGCACGCATTAATACTTCGAGCTCTCCGGAATAAGCAGGTTGACCTTGTTCATTATTACTTATATAAGATTTAAGTGGCTTTTTCGGATCAGCACCCATGTAATTCAAAAATTCCATCGCACCATACCATAAGGCAATCTTCGTTCTTTCGGAGATCGGATTTTCTTCAAGCATTTTTGTATATAATTCTGACTGCATAACCGCCCCTTAATGTAGATGCACAAATTATCGCGCTAATGTGGATTTTTCTTGTTAGCTAACTCCGCGAAGTATACCATAGGATATATACCGCACTAAGTATGTAGTTTCACGCTAAATCCGAAAGAAATGCACGGTGTACACTATCCAGCTGAGCGCGTCTCCTCATCTCTGCCTGACTTTTTAGCCACCCAAAAAACCTTTTTAGCCCCTCTAAAGTCTTGTCACTGGTACAATTTGTGCGTATAACTTACAGGGTGTACTACTGATAACAGAGGAGTTGATATGTCAAATAAAGCGATTGGCGGTATTTTACTGATTGCCGGAACATGCATCGGCGCAGGCACACTCATTATGCCTATTTCGACTGCGGACCTTGGTTTATTACCCACGTTAGCGCTCATTGCAACCTGCTGGGTCTTTATGACCTTTTCGGCTTTGTATCTACTTGAAGCGTCCATGCAATTCCCTGCCAGTACCAACATGATCAGCATGACCGAACAAACTTTAGGTCCGATTGCCAAAGGTGCTGCTTGGTTTATGTATCTGTTTCTCTGCTATGCCGTGTGCGCTGCTTACATTGATGGTACCGGCCAAGCCATTAAGTCTCAAA
>JAZKAM010000094.1:4726-6655 GCA_040389145.1 Pseudomonadota bacterium | reverse complement strand
GATATTTCCCTGACCCTACAGCAGGCTCAATTTATTGTCCTTCTGTTTGGTATGGCCATTGTATACTTGGGTACGCGCCCAGCAGACCTGATCAACCGTATATTGATGGTAGGCTTGGTAGGCACGTTCTTCGCCATCCTTTTCTACACAGCACCCTACATCACCTTAGAATCCTTCTCCGCTCCTAATCAACATTTTTCCTTATCTCCACTGCCGGTTTTGATGACCACCTTGGGTTTCCAAATGGTTATTCCGACCGTTCGTGCTTATATGGCTGGCACGGGCGAAGAGCTCAGCAAAGTCATTTGGATTGGTAGCCTGATTCCATTGGTTGTTTACTCTTTATGGGAACTCTGGATTTTTGGTATCTTCTCTGCCGGAAATCTCCACATGATTGGCGCCTCTAAAGAGCCTGCTGCAGCAATTATTCAGGGCTTAGCGTCCGTTGCTCATTTCCCTGAGATGGTTCAAATTGCTGCTTACTTTACCATCTTCTTAATTGTTACTTCTTTAATTGGCGTGTCCTTAAGCTTATTCGATTTCATTGCCGACGGCCTTAAAATGTCTAAAGTTGGTTTTAAACGTGTGGCTTTAATGGCACTGACATTTTTACCCCCTGCATTCATTTTATACTTGTTTCCCGAAAGCTTTGTGCAAGCGTTCCGCTTTGCCGGGATTATGGTGGCAGGGATATTTGGCGTATTCCCCGCTTTGATGGTCATCAAGATGCGTAATGGTCGATTTAAGCAAACCTACCGTACACCAGGCGGTGGTTTCATGTTGTATGCGACGCTGTTTTTCTTCTCTGGCATTATCGTGTCAGAAGTAGTGCGTCTGTGCGCTTAGGAGCGGACATCCCCCTAATCGCTGCACCTGAGTATCAACTTGCGGCGCAGCGATTAGCAGAACAGTACCATCTCAGCTTCGTTGACGAACAAGCATCCTCGGGATGCTTGTTCCGTTTACGATTAACATCAAACGGCCTTGAGCTCGAAAAGCTACAACCTGAAGACGTCAAACCCAAGCAAAACCCACACCGTGTCGATTATACCGACCCTGGTTTACGACAACGCCTACGTCCAAACATATTGTTCGGCGACCCGTTGATTCGCGCCTTAGGCCTAAAACCAACAGAGCAAACGCCCAACCTAATTTGGGACATTTCTTTAGGATACGGCATCGATGCGTTTATTATGGCGGCATCCGGTGCGCATGTGATTGGTTTTGAACAACACCCCATAATTTTTGCTTTAACGGACGATGCTCGATTGCGCGCACTCCAATGTGCCGAAACGCAACCAATTGCCCAACGGCTTGAATTTCATTGTGGCATCGCTTCTGAGCAAGTGCATCAGCGACCACAACGCGTATATTTTGACCCCATGTTTCATGAAGAAAAAACCGCACGCCCCCATAAAGCCATGGCATGGCTGCAAGAAGTTGTCACAGAACAGCCCAATCCGGTACACATGCTAGAGCAAGCCTTGCAATGGGCAACCAAACGCGTCGTAGTGAAACAACCACGTAATGCCCCACAAATGTTAAAGCCCTCATTTTCACATCAGTACGCAACTTGTCGATTTGATGTGTACTTAACATCAAAATAGCCCAAATAATCGCATCTCAACGCTACCTACCCCCATCTAATGCTGCGCTTCGACTCAAAACTGTTCTAAACTGGACAGTAGTTTAAGATTACGGGGTCAGTCAATTGAACAACTCAGTGTCAAGGCGTCAGACGCATCTCTTAGAACTCACAAGTGGATTATTGCTACTGGTATTTGCGCTGGCAGCCATGATTGCCAGCAACAGCGCATTATCAGGCTGGTATGATGCCTTCCTAAGCACGCCACTCACCATCTCCCTTGGTCAGATGCAAATTAGCAAACCGCTGTACCTGTGGATTAACGATGGTTTAATGGTGCTGTT
>JAZKAM010000094.1:4101-4716 GCA_040389145.1 Pseudomonadota bacterium | reverse complement strand
CATTGCATTGGAAATAAAGTCTGAAGCGTGCCAAGGCCATTTCCGTAATCGATCGCTTGTGATGTTGCCAATTGTTGCCGCCTGCGGCGGTATGGTCGTTCCCGCTTTATGCTATGCATTCGTCACACACGGCAGCGCAATTTTTGTAAAGGGTTGGGCCATCCCCATCGCCACAGACATCGCTTTTTCCTTAGGTATGCTGTCACTATTTGGTGCGCGAGTGCCCATAGCACTCAAAATGTTCCTCATGACCTTATGTGTTTTTGATGATATGGGTGCCATTGTCGTGATTGCCCTATTCCATTCCAGTCATTTAGATCCACATGTGCTCATCATCAGTGGCATTATTCTTGCTACCCTGTTCGTCATTAACCGCTTAGGCATAGAGTCCGTGCCTATGTACCTATTCCTTGGCTTTCTGCTATGGCTATCCATTTTAGAGTCCGGGTTTAACAGCACGATATCTGGTGTGTTGCTTGGATTTTTTATCCCCTTTAAAAGACGGGATGGGTCACAGCTGATTCAGCCGCTGATTAAAGACATGCAGCCCTTCTTAACCTTTTTTGTCTTGCCACTGTTTGCCTTTGCCAATGCTGGTGTATCGCTGTCTGGTTT
>JAZKAM010000094.1:0-4091 GCA_040389145.1 Pseudomonadota bacterium | reverse complement strand
GTTGCATTCTGGGTTTATTTGTGGGCAAACAGCGGGGTATTTTTGTGACAGCTTGGCTATATCTTAAAGTCATGCGTCAAAAGCTGGGCATTACCACAGGTCAACTCTATGCCACCTCATGCTTATGTGGCGTAGGCTTTACTATGAGCCTATTCATTGGCAGCCTGGCCTTTGGCAGCGATCCGCATCTCATTAATCTTTGCCGTCTCGGTGTATTAACTGGGAGTACGCTGTCTATTATCTACGGCTTGTTCTTATTACGCCGCACATTACCCAGACACGAAGCACCACTACCTTTACCAGGTTAGTTATCAGTTTGAACCCATTGGCCCTCCGATTGGATGGCCAATGGGTTCAAATAGCGTATTCTTTGGTAATCTAATCTAGTCGAATTTATGCTACGCCACCATCACCATGGCTAGTCAAGCTCTTCATCTGAAATCAGCTCATGAAACGTAAACGAGTTTATATCTAGGCCAAAAAGTTTTGCTGTCGAAATTTCAAAAAACCATACATGTAACGTTAGCGTTCCGGCTTCCACACGTTGTCGAATCCAGGGAAACGTCAAACACTGCTTGTAAGAAATAATTAAAGCATCTCGGGCACACTCATTCACACACTCCGGTTTGTACGTCAGATTCAAAAGGTTAACCCAACTGCTGATAAAATCATTTTGTTTTAAATTCTCTGGGTTCAGGAAAGCACGTATACCGCCGCAATCACTGTGCCCGAGTAAAATTAAGTCATTCACACCCAAATAGCACACCCCATACTCTAAAGCAGCACTGGTACCATGGTGTAAACCATCTTGCTCATAGGGGGGAATAATGTTGGCCACGTTACGAATAACAAATAACTCGCCCGGATTACATTGCATTAATAAGGCAGGGTCGACGCGTGAATCAGAGCATGACACAACCAAAACTCGTGGCACTTGGCCATTGGATGCCAATTGATGCATTAAGGCATCATCATTTTTGGCATATTTTTTTCTGAACTGTTTTAATCCTTTCAGGTATTCCGAAAACTCTTTTTTCACCCTGCCGTCCTTTTATGAAACAAAACGCTTTGCCAATAATACACTCATGATCAACGAACCACAGTCTATGTCTGTCACTTGCCCACCCAGCTGTCGATCTACGCGGTGTACAATGACCAAATCCAATGTAGGTAGTAATAGCAGAAACTGCCCTTGTTGGTCCCGCAAAGAAACAGCGCCTTCAGGAACCTGAACACCAGGGTAGTGTACTCCCTGATTGCTTAACCACCAACCCAATCCGTAATCACCACTCGGTTTATTAGACCAAGAGGATATGCCATAGGCGCGCGGCTGCCAAGACTGCGAAATCCACTGAGGATCGACAACCGCTGTGTCATTCCAAACCCCCTGGCGTAAATAGAGCGCGCCTAATCGTGCCAAGTCGCGCGCACTTAATCGAAAATCCATCCGTACGTCACGCAACTTCGGACTAAAGCGCATCTGTCGACATGTCTAAATCTTGCATTTCTAAAGGTACCGCTACATAAAAAAGAAAATCAGACTCTGGCCCGGAGCCAGAGGTAAACTCATAGTATTGTGCCAAAAATCCATAATCCTCTGCTTGAAAGGACCACCTTGCTTCACCGTCATGATCGCCATCCCAAGGTACCGTACTACTCCAAAAAGCACTTAAGCGTGTATCAGGAATTTTATTGTCTTTTCTCAATCTCATGTCATCGTAGACTGATTGGGTGAGGCGTCGATAGATATTTCGCTCTTTTGGCTTCAGGGCCGCCCCATACAGTACATTTAACAAGCCAGTCTGCATTTCGCCCATCAGCATTGGCTGGTTCACCGGTCCATACTCGTACACGATTTTTCCATGTTCAATCACTAAAAATGCGCTTGAGTTTAAACTGGATAATTGTTCGGTTAACTGATTAAAGCGAAACTCGCTCCATCCACTCTGTAACCACGACTCAACACGAGGCCAAGGGGCACCAGAAATAACCATTGCCTGAGCATGCGTGGAGACCAATAAAACGCTCGCCACCAAACCGCATTGCAGCATTTTCAGCATATGGCTCTCTCCCGCTCAAAATAATCTAACTAAAGAATAGAGCTAATTTAGTTAATCATCTAAGATTAATCCCCTTCTTGCTTTATTTCCGCTATTTTAAGTTTCGTCATGGGTCAATTTCTTTACTCAATTCTATAAAAAATTATTGACTCTAAAATTCACTTGGGAATGAGTTTTCCACAAAGTTATCCACAGGCTAACGAATATTTGTCCACAACAAATCAAATGCAATGCGGTATGGAAATCGGAAAATAAAAATACGTAGCCATGCAAAATACGGCTACTCAGTCAAACAACTTCTTTTAAGTAAAGGATTGAAAAATATATAGTTTTTTGGGAAGCTAGCTTAAACGTCATGCTACTATATCTTGTGTACAGAATACGGACTAACTACAAAAACAAAAGTTATCCACAGGTTATCCACAGGCTACTTGTGATAAAACCAAGGCGACGTGGATAATTATTCACTGAATTCGGGGTGATGTATTTTGCTGTGCGTCATGCGTTCGTATTGCAATAACATCAATGCAGCCAAGGCGGCCGCTTGGTGAAATTCAGGGTGAATCAGCAATTGGTCAATGTCTTTTATCGGCCAGTGCACCACCTCAAGCGGCTCAGGCTCATCGCCCTCTGCTTGGGCTGGGTATAGGCCTTCTGCCACCACAATATCCATCCGGCCGCCTGAATAGCTGGGTGCGCTGCTTAAGGTATACAACCTTCGGAAGGACCGTGCGCCGTAACCAATTTCTTCCATCAATTCACGGTTTGCCGCTTCTTCAAGGCTTTCCCCTGGCTCTATGCCGCCCTTCGGGAAACTTAAATAATAGGATTCTAAGCCTGCCCCATATTCACGGATCAGCACGATGGTTTCTGCATCTAAAAAGGGGATCACCATGACCGCTGGTGCAAGCTTGGATGACAAGCGTTCATATTGGCGCTCTGCGCCATTAGAAAACTCGAGCTTCAAAGACTCAATGCGAAAAAGATGCGATTGCGCCACGGTTTGTATCTGAGAAATTTTTGGAGGCTTTTGCATAAATTCACCGTACAGCAGATAATGGGGGCCCTTGGTAACGCTACCTGCGCAGTATGATAAGTAGTCTATGCAACTAACCTCAGAACAGACCGAACCGCACGCAGATATTTCCATACTAACAGAGCTTTGGGAAGTAGCAATCCCCGCTCCGTTATATACACTCTTTGATTATAAAATTCCGATAAATGACAATCAGCGTCTTCAAGCGGGTATGCGCGTTCGCGTACCTTTTGGAAAACAAAGTAAAATTGGTTACTTAGTTCAGTCTATTGCAAGCTCCATCCACGGTGACAAACTCAAACAAGCGGAATGCGTGTTGGATGAGACACCCTTATGGGGCGAGCCCTTATGGCAATGTATGTTGTGGGCTAGTCGGTACTATTTATATCCGTTGGGTGAAATTTGTGAGAGCGGGTTACCCAAGGCTGTTCGGGACGGAAAACCTGCCCCCAAAAACCTACCCTCTTCTTCATCAGTACCCGAAACCCCATGGGCCATACAGCCATCCACGATTCAGCTCAATCAAGAACAACACGCTGCAGTAGAAGCGCTCACCGCACCATCGGGGTTTCGGGTATCCCTGCTTCAGGGTGTGACAGGTAGCGGTAAAACTGAAGTTTACTTGCACACCTTAGCCAAAGTGCTGGAAAACGGCGGACAAGCGTTAGTCTTAATTCCTGAAATCGCGCTCAGCGGTCAACTTACCGCGGCCTTTGCGGCACGCTTTAGCCATGTAACCTGCTATCACTCACAGCGTACCGATAAAGAACGCTATGCGGTTTGGTCCGGCTGCCGCGATGGCACCATCAGGTTGGTTATTGGCACACGCTCTTCCTTGTTTCTACCCTTTCACAACCTTTCGATGATTATCGTCGATGAAGAACACGACACGCTGTACAAACAACAAGATGGATTTAAATATGGGGCAAGAGATTTAGCCACAAAACGGGCTCAGCTTGAAGGGTGTCCCATAGTATTGGGTACAGCAACAGATC
>JAZKAM010000093.1:1280-5297 GCA_040389145.1 Pseudomonadota bacterium | reverse complement strand
TGCTGTAGCTGGGATAAAGCATCCTATGTGCGCCATAATAACCAACAGAGCGGTTTGGCGCATGAAAGTGGACTTACCCCCCATATTGGGCCCCGTTACCAGCCATAGAGGGGTGGTGCGTGTTAGGTGCACCGTGTTTGGCACAAAAGGTGTCTGCAGCAATTGTTCGACTACCGGGTGTCGGGCGGATTCTAAATATAGTTCCGCTGTGTTCGTCAGTGTTGGACGGGTATATTGGTAGTCTGTGGCGAGGGTACCAAATGTGCTGAGCACATCTAAGCAGGCGAGGGCTTCGGCGGTATCGCGCAAACTGTTGGCATGCGCAGACGTTTCTTCAAGCAATGCCTCATACAGTGCTTTTTCACGTGCCAAAGCGCGCTCCTGACTACTGAGTACTTTGTCTTCAAATACTTTCAACTCTGGCGTGATAAAACGTTCGGCGTTTTTCAATGTTTGGCGTCGTTGATAGTGGGCAGGCGCAGATTCTGCTTGTACGCGGGGTAATTCGATATAATATCCATGTACACTGTTGTAACCAACTTTCAGATGTGTTAACCCAGTTTTCGCCTTTTCGTCGGCTTCTAATTGTGCCAGAAAATCTAAAGCCCCGTCTTTGAGTGCCCGCAGTTCATCTAATTCTGCATCATAACCCTCGGCCAATACGCCGCCGTCTCGAATCACCATCGGCGGGTTGTCCACGAGTGCGCAATCTAATAACGCGATGAGTTCGGGGAATTCTTGTAAACGACTATAACAGTCGTTAAGCAGATCTTTGGCGTCGTGAATGAGGCGCCGTATTGTAGGGATGTGCTTAAGAGAAGCGCGTAGCTTGATTAGCTCACGAGGTCTGACAGTGCGTAATACAATGCGGGTGGTAATGCGCTCAATGTCGTGTAATGAGGTCAAAACGTCACGCAACAAGGGCACACGTTGTTCATTGAGTAAAAAAGAAACCGCATCCAAGCGTGCTTCGATAAGTGCTCGATTGCGCAAAGGCGCTTGCAGCCATCGACGCAGCAAACGCGCGCCCATAGGCGTTTGTGTTTTGTCTAAAACGGATAATAAAGAACCTTTTGTGGCACCTTGATTGTGTGTAAGAATTTCTAAATTTCTGAGTGTTGTACTGTCCAACAATAAGACGTCTTCGGAGCGTTCGACTTGAATATGGTGGAGCGGAATGTTTTTCTTTTGCGTATCGGCAATGTAGCGAAGCAATGCGCCAATGGCGCCTAGGCTGAGTGCAGATTCAGGTAGCTCCAATACATCTAATTGCGACATCGCTAAGTGGCTTTTGAGTAAACGTGTGCCGGTGTGCGCATCAAAATCCCATGCTTGACGTAATCCTATTTGCCAGCGTGGTTTGAGTATGGCAATGAGCTGGCTTTGTTGAGGCAGTAACAATTCGGCTACTTGGTAGCGTTCTAATACGTCTTGCAACCCTTCAAGACCTTGTGCGGTAATCACTTTAAGCGTACCGGAGCTGATGTCCAAAAAGGCGATACTATAGACATCACGTTTGCTGTCTTCAGCAATGGCAGCTAACCAGTTGTCTGTATGAGAAGGTAATAAGGATTCTTCTGTGACGGTTCCAGGTGTAACGATACGTGTCACTTCTCGAAGCATGGGACCTTTTTGTGCGTTGGGCGTGCCTATTTGCTCACAAATGGCCACAGATTCACCCGCTTGTAACAGTTTGGCCAAATAATTATCGAGCGTGTGGTAGGGGATCCCGGCCATAGGTATGCTATTGCCACCTGAATGGCCGCGCGCAGTTAACGTTAAATCAAGTAGTGCCGATGCGCGCACGGCATCATCGTAAAACAACTCATAAAAGTCACCCATGCGGTACAACAGTAATCGGTGCTCATGCTCAGATTTAATGGCTAGATATTGTTGCATCATTGGGGTTTGGGGAATTTTGTCTTGCATGCGTGATCATTTTATCTGTGTTGCCCTATTGAGCGCATAGTTTAATCGACCCCCCTGCGGAACACCACCGCAAGCACAGCGCTTAAACTGTTCTACTCTAAGTCTAGGGTCTAAGAGGTTGGGTGTGTAGGTAGGGGATTGAGCGATGCGAGAACTTACATTATTAGAGCAGAGGTCCGTTCAAGGTGGGTTTAATTACCTGGAATTATTTGGAGGGCTTACTTTAGGGGCTATTGTGGGGGGCTCAGGAGGATATTTAGTTCATGGCGGCAAGACGAGCGGTTTTGTTACCTGGGCGCTTGTAGGCGCTGGGGCAGCTGGACTTGGTGACATCGTCCATCAAATCTTATTTGAGCGTGTGAGTGGCGAATGCTAAGCCCAGGAATAGGTTTCTAGCAGGTGAACTTATAGTGCGTTAGAATGGCGGCATGTTTTTTGAGTCTTGTTAAAAAGTTAGTAAACAATCTAATTGTGATACTCAAAAAAACACAAATAGTATGAGCGGAAAACCGCCGTCCCAGTAAGAAGCCAGGACTGCTGTTTCCATAAAAAGGGCCATCCATTTCCTCAAAAAGGTAACGGTTTTCGCGTGGACGTAAAAATACTCATAGGAGCCGCTACATGCGCATCTTGAATAGTGAACAACAAAAACAGGTGAAGGGCGCTGTAGCGTCCAGTGGTTTAAACGGGGCAACGGACATTGAATTTGAGTCGCCGACTTTTGATTGGGAAAACTTTGGCGGCGCTGCAGCGTATGGCGCCATTACCGGTGTGGTTATTGGTGGGATTTGGAATTTTAGTGGCAAGAGCGCGCAGCATTTTGTGGTGCACATGCTGATTAGTGGCGTTGTGGGCGCCGGGATTGGTGCGGCCGGTAATGTTTTCTATCAATTAAAACTCAAATAGGTATGGGTGGTAAATGGATTCCCTGGACCTCATTGCTCAAACAGAAATAACGCGTGATACCTTGGTGCTTGCAGAGACGTTAGGTGCGGCTTTGTTGGCACGGCAATGGCGTTGCGTAACCGCAGAATCTTGTACTGGCGGTGGTGTTGGTGCGGCTATTACGATGGTACCTGGTTCATCGGCATGGTTTGATGGGGGGGGTATCGTGTATAGCAATGCCCTAAAATCCACCCTGCTTGGTGTCGCGCAGGGTGATATTGAGCGCCATGGTCCCATCAGCGACGTGGTGGTGCGCGCTGGGCCCGATGGTGGTACCCCCGACGCGCCCGTAGGTTTGGTGTACATGGCGTGTGCATTTCCAGGTGGTATGGAAGTCGAACGCTGTGTGTATCCCGGTGACCGAGCGTCGGTACGCGCACACGCCGTGCGTGGTGTATTAGGACTCGCAACTTACTGTCTGAAGCGCTGCTAATTTTTGTCCCGGCAACCGGTGATTTGTGGCATAATGAGCACCAGAGCAATGAGCGTACAGGAAGAAAATTATGGCAGGACCAGTTGAAGGAAAGAAGAAAGCAGCACCGGTTGCGGCGACTGTAGATGATGGTAAAAAGAAAGCCTTAGGTTCCGTATTGGATCAGGTCCGTCGCTTGTATGGTGATGGCTCGATCATGCACATGAATGATGGCGCTGTAGAAGCGGTGTCTGCCATTTCATCCGGTTCTTTTGGTTTGGATGCGGCATTAGGCGTATGGGGTTTTCCAAAAGGCCGTGTCGTTGAAATATTTGGCCCCGAATCTTCCGGTAAAACAACCCTGGCGTTACATGCTATTGCAGCATGTCAAAGAGAAGGCGGCGTTGCAGCATTTGTGGATGCTGAGCACGCGCTTGACCCACTTTATGCAGAGCGGCTTGGTGTTAATTTAACCGACTTAATTGTTTCCCAGCCAGATAATGGCGAACAAGCCTTAGAAATCGTAGACATGTTGGTCCGATCCGGCGCCGTACAAATGGTGGTCGTAGACTCCGTAGCAGCCTTAACCCCTAAAGCGGAAATCGAAGGGGAAATGGGTGACCAGCACATGGGTCTTCAGGCACGTTTGATGTCTCAAGCCTTACGTAAGCTTACCGGTAATATCAAGCGTACCAATACTTTAGTGATATTTATCAACCAGATCCGCATGA
>JAZKAM010000093.1:0-1270 GCA_040389145.1 Pseudomonadota bacterium | reverse complement strand
AAAATTGGGGTCATGTTTGGTAACCCGGAAACCACGCCAGGTGGTAACGCCCTTAAGTTCTACGCTTCTGTACGTATTGATATACGCCGTACAGGGAATGTGAAGAAAGGGGACGAAATATTGGGTAGTGAGACCCGGGTTAAAGTAGTTAAGAACAAAGTGGCGCCTCCATTTAAGCAAGCTACCTTTGAAATTATCTATAACGAAGGTATTTCAAAAACCGGTGAGCTGGTGGATTTAGGCTCAGAGCGTGGCATCATAGAAAAAGCAGGTTCATGGTATAGCTACCAGGGCGAACGTATTGGTCAAGGTAAGGATAATGCGAAGCAATATCTGGCAGACCACCCTGAAATAGCCCAAGCCATTGAGCAAAAATTGCGTGCAGCAATGACGTCAGTTGTTACCGCAAAGATGCCGGTCGCTGCTGAAGCTGAGGAATATAACGATTGACCGCATACGTCAGAAAGCTTTAGATTTATTGAGTCGTCGTGAGCATTCGACCTATGAGTTGCGGACAAAGCTCCTTAAGCGGGGCTTTGAGACCGCAGACATTGAGCGAATACTCACGACGCTTGAAAAACAGGGCTGGTTGAATCACGATCGATTTATTGAAAGCACCTTGCGTCGGTGTTTGAGTTTAGGTTATGGACCCTTAAAAGTTCAGGCTGTTCTTCGCGCGACTGGGGTGTCTGAGCAGGCCATGCGTCATCCTAGTTACGTTGAGTTGGATTGGTTGGCGCATTTGACGCAATTATGCCAACGGTACTTTCGTGAAAAAGCATGCGATTCAGCGGAGTGGCTCAAGCGTGCGCGCTTTTTGCAGAGCCGTGGATTTACTTATACGCAAATAAAATACGTTTTGGAAAAAACAAATGACCATGACATTGAATGATATTCGACAAAAATTTTTAGATTATTTTCGTTCACAGGGGCATACGATTGTTGCCAGCAGCCCGCTGATCCCCGTCAACGATGACACATTGTTGTTTACCAATGCAGGCATGGTCCAATTTAAAAATGCCTTTTTGGGCGTAGAAGATCTCGGCTATAAAACTGCGACTTCTGCACAACTGTGTGTAAGGGCAGGCGGCAAACATAATGATTTAGAAAATGTGGGTTATACCGAGCGTCACCATACCTTATTTGAAATGTTGGGTAATTTTAGTTTCGGCGATTATTTTAAACGTGAAGCCATTGTATTGGCCTGGACGTTTTTGACAAAGCACTTACAGATTCCTGCAGAGCGACTTTGGATCACCGTGTACCAAGA
>JAZKAM010000092.1:3544-8956 GCA_040389145.1 Pseudomonadota bacterium | reverse complement strand
CTGAGCTAAGCATATCTTTCCCAAATGCCTTTCCAAAATTTGTAAGTTCCCTAAACATGTTCTCCACCCCTTATATCGCGCTTAGCGCTGGTTAATTTAGCGTGATTCTACCGCATTCTGAGTAAATTTCGCAGCACACAACGAATTTATTTTATGAGTGCGTAAACAAGATTTTAGAATGCAAAAATCTGCCAGAACTGAGTAAGCATACAGAGTGATTAAGTTAGTAAGCTCTTGTTTTTAAAGTTCTCTGAGAAGGAATCGCGCATGCCATAGCATTCAGCATGCGCCTAAGCGGCTTAAGTCGCTGGACAATGAAAATTCCGGCTGTCGTTTAACAGTTTTTGATAATCGGCAGTGATTTTTGGGTTACCGAGGGCCATTACATCTAGCCTTAAATCCATTATTTGTTTGCTGGCATCTTTAAGCGTCTTGTTACACATCGCAAGTTCGCCTGCAAACGTATAGCTCGTATGTGGTGCATCCATGGGTGAAATAGCGGTTGCGCCCTTTGGCGGCGTGCCACAGGTTGGCATCAGTGCATTTAAATCTGCAATCATGACCCTAATATCGTTGCCCACTTCAGGAGATAAGGCACTTAATTTTGCAAAATTTGAACTGTATAACGTGTAGGCCACTCTGCTGATGCTGTGCATACAGTTGCTGTAGTTGCTTTGAACCCATGCACCTGAACCGTCATTAGTTGCTGCTACTGCAATTGCAGCACCTGCAAGTGATAACCCGATCGTCAACGCTACAACATACTTTTTCATGAGCTCCATCCCTGTAACAACCATTCGTTTGTTTCCATACCATAGTTGAAACTCTAGAGTCGTGCCAGAAATGCTGGTTGCAGGGCAATAATACGGGGGTTGGTGAGGCGAATGCACTCATACACTGAAGGAAGGGTTAACTGAAGTAGGATAAGTTAAAAACATAGGCGCAGTCGGGTTGCCCGACTGCGCCTATGTTTAGATGTATCTATAGCTAAAAAACAGAAACGTACTATTTAGTACCTGCTACCTTTTGTGCTAATTCACCTTTCGCATAACGCTTGGTCATTTCACTTAAGGAACGTGGACGTAAGCGACTTGCTTGACCTGCAGTACCAAACGCTTCATAGCGGGCGATGCAGATGTCGCGCATGGCAGCCATCGCTTCTTTTAAGTAGCTACGTGGGTCGAATGCTTCTGGGTTCAACGCTAAGTAGCGTCGAATAGCGCCAGTAGCGGCTAAGCGTAAGTCGGTATCGATGTTAATTTTACGCACACCATGTTTGATCGCCTTTTGAATTTCTTCTACAGGCACACCGTAGGTTTCTTTCATCTTTCCGCCGTATTGGTTGATGATGGTCAACCATTCTTGTGGCACAGAAGAAGAACCATGCATGACCAGGTGGGTATTGGGGATACGCTTGTTGATTTCAATCACACGTTCAATGGACAAGATGTCGCCCGTTGGTGGTCGAGAAAACTTGTAAGCGCCGTGGCTGGTGCCGATGGCAATGGCCAACGCATCCACTTGCGTATCTGCGACAAAACGTGCGGCTTCGTCAGGATCGGTTAATAACATTTCATGTGTTAACTCACCTTCTGCACCTGAACCGTCTTCTTTTCCAGCAGTTTTGGTTTCAAGTGAGCCTAAGCAGCCCAATTCACCTTCCACAGAAATACCACAGGCATGCGCCATATCTACTACACGTAGTCATAAGACGCTGGGGTTTTCATGTCCTCTCTGAGAGACCCGTCCATCATCACAGACGTGAAACCCAAATTCATAGAACGTAAGCACACATCAGGGGACGCGCCATGGTCTTGGTGTAATACGATAGGGATATAAGGAAATTCTTTTGCGGCTGCTTTAATGATGTCCGCCAAAATATCTGCACCTGCGTACCTAATTGCACCAGCCGATGCTTGAACAATCACGGGGCTATCCGTTTTATAGGCTGCTTCCATAATGGCCCGCATTTGTTCTGCGTTGTTCACGTTAAAGGCAGGCACACCATAGCCATGTTCCGCTGCATCGTCTAATAATTCACGTAAGGTAATAAAGGCCATTATTTACTCCAATCTACAGTTTAGATATATATTCAGCATCAAGCGTAATAATTTTTAACGTATTGGCGCCACCATATACACCCATGATGTCGCCTTTGGTGAGCAGCACTCGGTCGCCCTCCGCTATTAGGCCAAGTTTGTACAAGTGGCCGATAGCACCTAACGATACTTCCCACGGTTTGCATTGTGTCACATCAAAATCGATGGGATGCACACCGCGAAACAACGACATAATGCGACGCACGCGGGCATGTCGACACAATGCATAAATAGGCACAGACGATCGAATGCGTGACATCCATAGCGGCGTCGAACCTGATTCACTTAAGGCCAAAATGGCTTTTAAGTTCATCTTATTCGACAAATACATGGACGCCATCGCAATAGACTCATCAACACGGTCAAAGTGGGCAAACACCCGCTCACGTGACAGATATTCAACCTTTTGGCGCTCTGCTGCCAAACAGATGTCATTCAAAGCCTTAACCGTTTCCACAGGGTACTGGCCTACGGCAGACTCAGCAGACAGCATCACGGCATCGGTACCATCTAGTGCGGCATTGGCCACATCTGATACTTCAGCGCGTGTAGGCACTGGCTCATGGATCATCGATTCCATCATTTGAGTAGCAGTAATCACAGTTTTATCGCGTTGCCGTGCTTTGAAGATAATTTCTTTCTGCAAAGCAGGCAATTCAGCAAAACCCAACTCAACACCCAAATCGCCGCGTGCAACCATGACCGCATCGGAGGCTTCGATAATTTCTTCTAGGTTCTTAATAGCCTCTATTGTTTCTATCTTCGAAATAACACGCATATCTCCCATGTTATGTTCGAGTAAAATACGACGTAACAGAGCGATATCTTGAACGGTCTTTACAAACGATAAAGCAATATAATCTACATCCTGCGTCGCCAAAAAAGCGATGTCTTCAATGTCCTTATCCGTTAAAGGCGGCGCCGACAGGCCGCCGCCTTTACGGTTAATCCCTTTATGGTTCGATAGAATGCCGCCAACAATCACTTTGGTGTCTGCATCTGTAGGCGTTACTCGCTCTACTTTCAACTCGATGCGACCATCATTTAACAACAATGTATCACCGACTTTTAAGTCGTGAATCAGTTGTGGATAATCTAATGCCACACCATGTTGGTCACCGTCATTTTCCCCAATCACGGTAGACAGGCAAAATTTTTGACCGGGCGTCAACATCACTTCTTTGCTACGAAAAGAACATACGCGGATTTTCGGGCCCTGCAGATCGGCAATAATCCCAATCGGCTTATTCAATTTCTTGGCTGCTTCATGCACCAAATGAATACGTTTACGATGCTCTTCGTGCGGGCCATGCGACATATTAATGCGCATCACATTAGCCCCAGCCTGAATCAAGGCCACTAGACGGTCCAAATTGTCCGTCGCTGGCCCCAAGGTTGCCACAATCTTTGTTCTTCGAATAGACGCTGCCGTACGCATAACACACTCCTTATGTTTTTAATTATGTTCTTCACCAATAACGATGATGTAGACAGGATGTAGTTAAACAGCCTGTTTTTCTTTTAATGCCTCTATTGCAGGTAAGGTTAATGCTTCCAAGTATTCCAAAAATGCGCCACCACCGGTAGACAAGTAGGATATTCCGGAGCGCACGCCAAACTGTTCAATAGCGGAAACCGTGTCACCACCACCGGCCACTTTATAGGCTGGTGACGCTTGAATAGCTAATGCCAAGGCGTGCGTACCGGCCGCAAAAGGCGCTAATTCAAAGACACCTACAGGCCCGTTCCATAAAATGCAGGCGGCTTCACGAATGCGTGCAGACAACGAAGCGATGCTTTTAGGACCAATATCAAAAATACCTTCTTGCACACCTACTTCATCTAGCCCACACACGCGTGTTTCAGCATCTGCAGTCATCTTGGTCGCAACCACCACATCTTCTGGTAGCACAATGGTGCACCCATGTTTGGCAGCATCGGCTAACATCTCTTTAGCAGGAGCTAGCCAGTCGGCTTCAATACGTGAAATCCCCACAGAATAACCTTGGGCCGCCAAAAAGGTGTTGGCCATGCCACCACCAATCACTAAGTAATCCACTTTGGTGATCAGCTGTTGAATCAATTTGATTTTGGTCGATACTTTAGAGCCACCAATAATGGCCATAATGGGCCGTTTAGGGTGTTCAAAAATGGGAGACAGTGCGTGGATTTCTTGTAACAATAAGGGGCCAGCACATGCCTGAGGCGCAAAAGCAGCCACACCAACGGTAGAAGCTTGAGCGCGATGGGCACAAGCAAACGCATCCATCACAAAAATATCGCACAAGGCTGCCAGCTTTTGCGCTAAAGCAGGTGCATTGTCCTGCTCTCCTACTTCACAGCGAATATTTTCTAACAACACCACCGTATCACTTGGCAAAGGTTGGCCTAAACGTACCAGTGGTACAGGCCGTTGTAGCAATTCAGACAAGCGTACGGCTACGGGCGCCAGCGAATCCTCTGCAGAATACACGCCTTCTGTTGGCCGCCCCAAGTGAGAAACCAAAATTAGCTGTTTCACACCAGCATTCAGGACTGCCTGAATGCTGGGTAGCGCCGCCTCAATACGGCTGGCGCTACGGATTTCACCGTGTTCCATAGGTACGTTAAAGTCTTCACGCATCAGTACGCGAAGGCCGTCCAAATTGTATGCTTCAATACCTTTAAGCGAAAAGCTGGACATGACTTACCTCGCCTGCATCATCGCTACAGCGGTGTCTAACATACGGTTAGAAAATGCCCATTCGTTGTCGTACCAGGAAATCACTTTGACCAATGAACCAAGTACTTTGGTTTGGGTAGCATCGTATACGCTGGATGCTGGGCAGTGGTTAAAGTCGATAGAGACCAAAGGTTCGCTGTTATATGCCAAGATGCCCTTTAAGGACCCTTCGGATGCCACTTTCATCCAAGCATGAATGTCTTCTGCTTTCACTGGTTTTTGTGGTTGGAAGGTTAAATCAACAACAGACACATTCAAAACAGGTACGCGCATGGAAAAGCCATCTAAACGGCCCGCAAGCTCAGGCAATACCAAACCCACTGCTTGAGCAGCGCCGGTCTTAGTGGGTATCACGGATTGCGTAGCAGAGCGTGCACGACGCAAGTCACTGTGGCGCACGTCAGACAACACTTGGTCATTCGTGTAAGCGTGAATAGTGTTCATCAAGCCGTATTCGATACCGCAATTGTCGTGCAACACTTTAGCAATGGGTGCCAAGCAGTTGGTGGTACAAGACGCGTTAGAAACGATGGTGTGGCTGGCTTTGAGTACATGGTGGTTAACACCGTACACAATGGTTGCATCAATATC